>CAZPBN010000020.1:0-48416 GCA_964584935.1 uncultured Eubacteriales bacterium
CTCGTCGCTGGTAGATTAAGTTTTGATTACCCACACTAAATGGAAGAGAACCTTTAAAACTAAAGTTTATCTTAAAGTGAATTTTTAATATAATAAGAGCAGATAATGAAAGAAAAAACAAGGATCTATAATGTCATCTGTATAGCTCTTTTTTTTCTTGCTCTTCCACAATCCATAGAACAGATAGTGACCCAATTTGAAACCAATATCCGCTCTATCAAATCCCTTCAGGCAAATTTCGATCACATCTACTATGATTCATCCCTTTCCAATCCCTTAAAAGAAAAGGGGGTTTTTTATTTTCAAAAGCCTGATTTTCTAAAATGGGAATACAACGATCCTGAAAAAAAAATATGGCTTTATAAAAAAGGGACTTTCCAGTTTTATATTCCAGAGGACAAACAACTTTACAGAGGTTCCATATCCGAACAAGAACATGAAGCTGAAATCCTTATGATTCTTTCCGGACAGTCACATCTACTGGACACATATAATGTGGAATGGGGGCCTCTTTCTTCCAATGAGAAAAAAGCCTGGGAAATAAAATTTACTCCAAAAAAAGAAAGTGAGGATTATACCCATATCATTTTAGAAATTAGCAGAAAAAGTCTCCTTATAAAGAGAGCTGTTTTTTTTGACTGGGCAGGAAACAAAACAGAATTTCAATTCAGCAATATCAAAACAGACCTAAATCTTTCCGAAGACATTTTTAAACTGGAGGTTCCTCCGGATGTGGAGATTATTGAGGAATTCTAGGGAAGGTGAATGGGATATAAATCCCCCCTTTTATTAAACTCTATACAGCAAAATACGTATATTTAAGAGGGGACAAGGAATAGTCCTCCATGGATGAAGACAAAAATCTAATAAAACGCTCGATTAAAGGTGAAAAAAACGCATTTGAATCCATCATCAAGAAATACCAAAAACCACTGTTTAATTACATAAGAAGGATGATCGGAGAACAAGAGTTGGCTATGGATTTCACACAAGAGATTTTTTTAAAGACCTATTACTCTCTCCACACTTATCAGCCCAAGTATAAATTCAGCACCTGGCTGTTTAAAATAGCATCCAATTATTTAATAGACTACTGGCGCAAAAAAAAGCTGGATACCTTTTCCATTGACCAACAGAATGAAAACGATTACCATAATTTTCATTATCAGGTGCCTGATAGTGAACCTTCCATTTTAAAAAAGTTTGAATTGAATGAAATGAGAGCTAAAATTGAAAAAGCACTGGAAAAAATTCCTGCTCCTCTTAGAGAATTGTTTATTTGGAAACATGTGAATGAATTGAGTTATCAAGAAATTGCGGAAATAAAAGACCTGCCCGTCGGAACCATAAAAAACAGAATTTTCCAAGCAAAAGAAAGAGTCCGAAATCTTCTTGGAGAATACAAATGAATTGTCTAAGGATTGATCAGATTTATTCCTATATCGAAAACGAACTGACAGATTCTGAAAATAAAAAAATAAAAAATCACCTTGCAACCTGCAAAAAATGCACTAGAGCCGTGGAAGAAAGAAAAAGGTTCCTTCAAGCAGCCAACACCCTTCCTGCCGTGGATCCTCCTCCGGAATTGAGGGAAAACATTATGGCTCATATATTTCCCCAAAAAACTCAGAGCTGGCTTCCAACCGCAGCTATTGCTTTTTTCGTACTCACCTTTACTATCATTATTACCTTTTTGGCAAGTGGACAGAGTCTTTCCCAATTTTTCATAAACTTCTTTTATTCCCTGCTGGATCTTGGAAAAAATATTGTTCTTATATGTTCAAAAATTCTTAAACTTGGAACGATAATTATAGAAGTCATTCCGAAGCTGTTTGGATATTTGATAAACAGTTTGACAACAGTGATCTCATTCATTCCCACTGAGACTCAAATTGTCTTCATTATTGTTACCATTTTACTTTCTATAACTTTGCTTCACGGAGCAAAAAGATTATTTTCTGGTGGTGAAACATTATGAAAAACAAAGCAATTTTGATTCTTATATTTATTTTCCTTTTCTCAGGATTTTCACCTCTTCAGTCCCAACAATCCATTACTTTGAAAAAAGATATTGTGGTCGCAGAAAACGAAGTGCAGGATAATGTATTCACTTTTGGAGGAAACATCCTCATTGAAGGAAAAGTAACGGAAAGTGTTGTTGCTTTCGGCGGTAAAATTGTCGTAAACGGAGAAGTTGAGGAAATTGTATTGGGAATCGGTTCCCATATCACACTGAACTCAACAGCTGTGGTTAATGGAGATTTGGTGTCTATAGGCGGCACTCTGGAAAAGGAATCGGGCTCAACGATTAAAGGAGACACTATATATTTCAAAACCTCTGAAGATATCGATGAATTTTTGAATAAAAGTCTCCTCTCTCTCATATCCTTTTCCTGGATTCCGTTTCTTCTGGTATTAAAGCTGATAGGGATATTTATCTGGTTGATTATTACAATGGTATTAACAGGCTTATTCCCCAGACAAGTTTCTTTTTCTTCTTCTCAAATCAAAAATAATTTCTGGCCGATTATGGGAACAGGACTCTTAAGCATTATCATCTTTTCCGGACTTGTCATATTTTCAGCCCTTCTCAGTCTCATTATTATAGGAATTCCCATCCTCATATCTCTCATAATTCTAGGAATAGTCATAAAAGCATTTGGAAAAGTGGTCCTTTTTCACTTTGCTGGAGAATACACCTTTAATACACTTGGATGGAAGAAAGGCTCTCCTTTAGTTTATGCGATTATTGGCTTATTTATTGTGAGTCTTCTTGAATTTATCCCTGTCCTTGGAGCTCTTATTTCATTGTTTGTCAGTATTGCCGGATGGGGTGCGGCTATTAGAACTAAATTTGGAACGACAGAAAATTGGTTTAAAAAATAAAGCTTTCTTTTGTACGCTGGAATGAAGGAGTAATTTCCATTATGTGTTAAGCCAATTCCCAATGAAAGGATAAAATCATTTTTCCAGAATTTCTTTCTCTTTCAATGAAGCTATTTCCTCGATCTTCTTTGAATATTCATCGATCAGTTCTTGAAGTTTTTCAATACCCCAGAACTTATCATCCTCACTGATTTCTTTTTCCTTTTCCATTTCTTCTATTTTTTCTTTGATTTCCCTTCTCATATTGCGGAGAACTGTTTTTTCTTCTTCCTCCATTTTACGGATATAATTGGCTATCTCATTTCTCCTCTCTTCATCCAAGGGAGGGATGGGTATCTTCAGCATTTTTCCATCATTGATTGGATTTAAGCCCAGATCAGCACTTCGGATCGCTTTATCAATAGAATCGAGAAATGAAGGATCCCAAGGTTGAACTGTTATTAAAGTTGGCTGGGGCACTCCCAGAGTTGCTATCTGGTTAATAGGAGTCATGTTTCCATAGTAATCCACTCTTATTTCTTCGAAAATATTTAAATTTGCCTGACCCGTTCTTAACTTGCTTAAATCCTTACGGAAATGCTCAATTGAATCTTTCATTTTTTTTTCTAATTCTTTTAATAATTGTTTTAACATCTATAATCCCCTCAAATAATTCATAATTGTATATATTTCATTTAAATTTCAATTGACCATTGTCCCTACTTTTTTCCCTAAAACAGCATCTTTCATATTCCCTTTTTTGTTAAGGTTAAAAACAATAATAGGAACATTATTATCTCGGCATAAAGAAATTGCTGTCAAATCCATAACTTTCAAACCCTTTTTGATAACATCCATATATTTGATGGTATCAAATTTCTTTGCTGATTTGTCTTTCATAGGATCTGAAGAATAAACACCATCCACTTTAGTTGCCTTGAGTATCACATCTGCTCCAATTTCAAGAGCTCTCAAAGCTGCAGCCGTATCTGTGGTGAAATAAGGGCTCCCAATGCCTGCACTGAAAACGACCACCTTTTTTTCTTCAATATACTCCAGAACTTTTCGTCTGACAAAAGGTTCTGTTATGGTTGATATTTCCACAGCAGAAACATGATGCGCATCCAATCCCTCATTTTCAATCGCATATTGAAGAGCGATTCCATTAATCATGGTCGCCAGCAGTCCCATATAATCGGCTGTAACTCTCTCCATTCCTGATTGAGTCCCAAACACACCACGAAATATGTTCCCCCCGCCTATCATTATGGCAATATGAACATCCATTTCATAAATTTGCCTGATTTCCTTGGCAATAGAATGGGCGGTTTGCAAATCAATCCCAAATTGAAGTTTTCCTAAAAGAGATTCCCCCGAAAGTTTTAAGAGAACTTTTTTATAAGCTGGCTCACTATGTGCCATAATTTTTATCAGGTTTGCCCTATTTCAAACCGGCAAAACCTACTTATCTGTACATTCTCCCCGCATTTAGCGATGAATGATGCTAAAAGCTGTTTTATGGTAATTTTATCATCTCTAATATAAGCCTGTTCAAGCAAACACACTTCTTGAAAAAATTTATTTAATTTCCCTTCCACGATTTTCTCAATTATATCCTGTGGCTTATTCGAATCCTTGAATTGTTCACGAATAATTTCTTTTTCTTTCTCTAAGACCTCATCGGGAACATCATCTGAAGACAAATAGATTGGATTGGATGCCGCAATATGCAAACAAATATTCTTTGTGATTTCTTTAAACTCATCCATGTTTGCTACAAAATCCGTTTCACAATTGACTTCAACCAGAACTCCGATCTTTCCGGTAAGATGAACATAAGAACCAATTAATCCTTCGGCAGCCTCCCGGCTCATTTTGTCTTTCGCCCTCTCATAGCCTCTTTTTCTTAATATGGTTATGGCTTCTTCTATATTTCCATTGGTTTCCTTCAGAGCTTTTTTACACTCCATGACTCCTATTCCGGTCCGGGTTCGAAGCTCCTTAACCATCTCAGCAGTGATTTCCATATTCTATTCCTCCATTACTCTGATTTTTCACTCTCACCCTGTTCTTCTTCGCTTTCCTCTTTATCCTGAGTTTCAGAAGAGAGATCTTTCTCCTCTGTCTCAGAAGCGGAAGGTTCAGAAACCTCTTCAGCCTCCTCTGCTGAAGATTCCTCTTCTTTTTTTGACTCCTGGAGTTCTTTTTCCAACTTATTCTTTTTTCCTTCAATTATGATTTCAGATACTTTTGACGTAAATAATTCAATAGCTCTTAAAGCATCATCGTTTCCTGGAATCGGAAAATCAATGTCTTCAGGATCGCCATTTGTATCCACGATAGCCACAATTGGTATATTCAATTTTTTTGCTTCGGCAATGGCAATTTCTTCTTTTAAAGAATCAATAACAAATATTAATCCGGGGAGGTCATTCATGTTCTTAATTCCACCCAGATTTTTGGAAAGTTTCCTGTAAACCTTCTCTGTTTTAGATTGATCCTTTTTTGACAAAAGGTCCCAGCGACCGTCTTCTTTCATTTCTTCCAATTCGATCAATCTATCCACACTTTTTCTTATCACATTAAAATTGGTTAATAATCCTCCCAGCCAACGCTGGTTGACATAGTACGAATCACATTTTTCAGAAAACTCTTTTATGATATCCTGGGCTTGCTTTTTAGTACCAATGAGAAGGACTTCCTTTCCATTTTCCACAACTTCCCTTATGAAATTCAACGTTTCTTTGAATATTTTTATCGTTTTCTGTAAATCAATGATATAAATTCCATTTCTTTGACCATAAATATACGGCTTCATCTTTGGATTCCACCTCTTTGTTTGGTGGCCAAAATGAACTCCTGCT
The DNA here is from genome assembly GCA_964584935.1 of uncultured Eubacteriales bacterium. GTDB lineage: Bacteria > Acidobacteriota > Aminicenantia > Aminicenantales > Aminicenantaceae > CAZPBN01. Next base: position 5,730 of record CAZPBN010000020.1, read on the forward strand.
TCTAATAACTCCTTCATAGTAACTGAAACCAATAGATTTCCTCCCGATTATCTTTTGTGATATTGCGGTGCCTTCCGGGCTCCCAACAATCCATATTTTTTTCTTTCTTTTATCCTCGAATCTCTGGTTAATAATCCAGCCTCTTTCAATACAGGCCGCAGTTCCTTATTGAACTCAGTCAAGGCTCTTGAAATCCCCAAACGGATGGCCTCTGACTGGCTGGAATATCCTCCTCCTTTGACCCGAATGAAAATATTAAATTTATCCGTTGTTTCTGTTAAGCGAAGAGGCTGTATAATGGTATGTTTTTGAAACTCCAAATTGAAATATTCATCAAAAACATGAGGTTTTTTATCGACATATAAATTGAATTCTCCTTTTCCCGGCCTAAGAAAAACTCTGGCTATAGCTGTTTTCCTTCTTCCTGTTCCATAATACTGGATAATACTCAACATCATCTCCTAAAAATTAATTTCTTGGGGTTTTTGAGCCTCATGAGGATGATTCTCCCCTTTGTAAACCTTGAGCTTTTTATAAATACTCCTCCCCAGTTTATTTTTGGGGATCATACCCCAAACAGCTTTTTTAATAATTTCCTCCGGTTTTTTTTCCATTAAATCGTTAAAGGTTTTCTCTTTTATGCCTCCCGGATAACCTGAATGGAAATAGTACTTCTTTTGCTCTCCTTTTTTCCCGGTTACTTTTACCTTTTCGGCATTAATGACAATCACAAAATCTCCGCTATCCATAAAAGGAGTGAATTGTGGTTTTCTTTTCCCGCGCAACAGAACGGCAATCTCAGTGGCTAATCGTCCTAAAACCTTTCCTTCAGCATCAATCAACCACCATTTCTTTTCAATTTCACCTTTTTTTGGTGTATACGTCTTCAACATGATTTACCTCAGAATCAAACTCTTGAGTAAAGAGGATGCTCTAAAATACTAAATCTTCAGAGAATTGTCAACCTTTACTGCCTGGAGAACACTCTCTTCATCAGGGAATCAAGTAATGTATCTCTAGCACCCGGTTTATTTTTCTGAACTTAATTCTTCTTCAAGTTTTGCTCTTGCTTGTTCCCTCTTCCTTAGTTCCAGAAACTTCTCCTGCCATTTATCTGCCTCTGCCATGTATCTGTCATACTTCTCAGGATAAAGAGCAGTAAAAACATTTCTGTACAGAATGTTAATATAGGAATATGTATTGGCATAATCTGGCTCCATATCCATGGCTTTCATCAAAGCTTCTTCGCTTTCAGCTCCAAGCTTTAACCTTTCCTCTCTAGACAATATGTTTCTAAGACGGTGAGCCTTCCAAAAAAGATTCACTCCTTTTGAATAATAATTCAATGCATTATCCGGCTGCATTTTTATCAGAAGCCGGTCATATTTAATGGCTTTATCGAACATAGCAGAAGGATCCTCAACTGAATTTACTAAATCCTTGTAAAATTTCTCAATGAATTTATATCCCTCCACACTTGCTGGATCTAGTTCAATTCTCCGCAAATACATCGATTCGGCTTTTCTTCTAAAGTCTTCATTCTTGCCCGAGTATTTCTTATAAAAATTCGCTAAAACATAGTAATTGTTTAAATCGGTGGGATCCAAATCAAGGATTTTGTAATAGAGTTCTTCAGCTTCTTCGATTTTATCAACTTTTTCATACATATCTGCCAGTGAATAAATAACATCCTTTTTCTTAGGGTTGGCTTCATACGCTTTCTTTAAATTGTTGAGTGCTTGTTGGGCAATTTTGTCATTTTCTTCTGAGTCTATATGGGGCTTATAAAGGTTTTTGTAACTTTCTCCCAAATATCTGTAAGCTTCCGCTAAATTGGGATTTTTTTCGATAGCTCGTTCATATTCTTTGACAGCTTGACGATAATGCTTATCTTCAAATTCGGCATTTCCATTTCTGAAATAATAATTCGCCCTTAACCTATTTGTAAAATTCTTACAACCCGAAGTCATGATGATGACAGCAAAGGCTAAAAGAAGCAAAAATATAATACTTTTATCTTTCCGAAGCATGTGACCTCCTAAATCTTCTCATTAGTATCCGAGGTATTTATTTTAAATAAAATTGAGAACCAAAGTCAAGAAGTTATCCAATCTCCATTTTAGTTTTTTCTCATGAATATTCTTACCGGTGAACCCCACAGTTCAAATTTCTCGCATAATAGTCTGGAAAGAAATTTTTTATAAGAGGGAGCCAGCGCCGTTTTCGAGTGAGTAAAAAGAAGAAAAGTCGGAGGAGAAATCCGGCTTTGGGTTATATACTTTATTTTAATTTTCTGTTTTTTCTTAGAAAAAGGGGGATGATTTTTCATAATCCAGGATAAAAAATTGTTCAATTGCGAGGTAGGGACTCTCTTACAGGCATTGGCATATATAAAGTCAGCACATTCTAAAATTTTATAGACTCTTTGCCCCGATATAGCAGAAAGAAATAGAAGGGGGGCATAACTCACAAAATCTAATTTTGAAAAAAGCTTTTCTTTGAAATCTTCTGTTGTCAACGAATTTTTATTGATCAAATCCCATTTATTCAAGGCAATCATTAAAGGCTTACCCGAATCCTTGGCAATATGAGCTATAGCTGTATCCTGGCGAGTAGGAAATTCCTTGGCATCCATAACCAAACAGATCACATCGGAATTGGAAATATCTTTCTTTGCTTTGACAATACTGGCTTTCTCTCTTTTGTCGCGTGTTCTGCTTAACTTACGAATTCCCGCCGTATCCACTAGAGTATAGGTTTTTCCTTCTCTGAGTATCAATGTATCCGTGCAATCTCGGGTTGTCCCAGGCAATTCACTCACAATCAATTTGTCCTTGCCACAAAGACGGTTCACAATAGACGATTTTCCTACATTGATGCGTCCAATAATGGATATTCTAAGCGATCGTGTTTCCTCTCCCTGTTCCAAAAAAAATGGAATCGATTCCAGAATCAATGACGTTAATAAATCAATATTCCGTTTATGCTCTGCAGAAATGGATATTATGTTATCATCTCTCAGTCTATTGTAAAGATCTCCTTTTTTTCCTTCTTCCCAGTCGGATTCGATTTTATTGATAACAGCTACAACCACCTTATTCAATTTTTTTAACGAAAAATAAAACTCTTCTTCAGCCGGAGTCAACTCTCTCTTCCCATCCATGACAAATAAAAGCAGATCCGCTTCCAGTAAGGCTTCCCAGGCTTTTTGCTTTATTTTATATGATAGGGGATCATTATCATAATCAAGATATCCCCCTGTATCTGTTAAAATGAATTTTTTTCCATCGATGGTGCAAAGGGAAGAAACCCAATCTCTGGTCATCCCAGGCAAAGAATGAACCAGCGCCCTTTTCTCTCTTAAAAGACGATTAAAAAGCGTAGATTTGCCCACATTGGGGAAACCTGTGATGACGACTTTGGGTATCTTTTTCATGGGGAAAGGTTATTGGACTACCAAATCATACATGGGTAAAAAAGGTTTGCTAAGATTGATATGCCCTCCTAAAGTTTCCTGTTCTCTGCCATCGACAAGAATATGGACTTTTTTAATGGACTTGAAATTATGAGTGAGCGTATTAACTAGAGAATAAACCGTTGAAATTTCAGCCGAAGAGCCTGAGGGATGATTTTCCATAATGTCACTTGAAAAATCCACATAGGCTATCCCCATTTCGGTGAGAAAAAGTTCTCTTAATTTTGTTTCTGGAGGAAAAGGAGAAATATAGCCATTCTGAGAACCCTTCATCAATTCTAAAACTGTCTGCCGGGCTGAATCAACATCCGAAGGCTCGGAATAGATTTCCCTTTTTTCAGAATGAAGAAAACCATCATCCTCAGAGAGAAAAAAAAGGGTGACCATCCGGGTTTCCTTGGGTTCAACCAATTGCTCTTCTGAGTCGAGAAGAGATGTTTCATCGGATAAGGATTGAGGCTTTTCTTTCTTTCCAATATTAAAAAAAAGAATAATAAAGATTATTAAAAGGGAAAACAATACACCTAGAATGATGATTTTTTTTTGACTCATTTCTCTCTTTTATTCATTAAGATAATCTCTCAAAAACACTCTCAAACCTCTAAATATCCCCATAGCCACCTCGTTTTGAAATTTTTCTGTCAACAACTTTTTTTCTTCTCTAGGATTAGTGAGAAAAGCCACCTCAACCAAAACCGCAGGGCAGGCAACTCCGGTGAGGACTTTGAATGGGGCTTGTTTGATTCCTCTGTTTAGAGTATTCTGCAGTGAATTGAGCTCATTCTGAATATACTCAGCCAATTGGCTGCTGTACTGGATAAAAGCCGTTTGAGCCATATCCCAAAGAATCATCTTTATCTCATCTTCATCTTTGCTTTCGATACTCTCTTTAAGTACAGAAGAACGATTCTCCATGTATGCCAGTTTTCTCGCTTCTTCATCCGTTGCATCCAAACTAAGAAAAAAAGTCTCCGGCCCCCGGGCACTTTTTCTATGAGACGCATTGGCATGAATGCTTATAAAAACCACAGAATTGTAATAATTGGCTTCAGATGCCCGTTTTTCAAGAGAAACATTGACATCTTTTTCCCTTGTAAGGATAACCTGAAAAGCCAAATTTCTTTCAATAATCGATTTAAGCTTCAAGGCAATAGCCAAAGTAATATCTTTTTCCAAAGTACCAAATTTCCCCACAGCTCCACTCCACATCCCTCCATGACCGGGATCAACAACTATAATCTTTCTTCCTGATTTAGGATTGAAAGAACTTCCTCTTCTAGATGTTCTTGCATCCTTATTGGGAATAGAAGATGATGAATGGTATTCTTTGATGCGTTCTTTTGTTTTGTTTAAGGATTCATTATCAAAGGGCTCTCCACTCAATAATTCTTCATCTTCAATTTTTTTCTCTTTTATTTCTGAAAAATCAATAATAATCTGAAAAGGTTGACTAAGAGTAAAATAGTCATAACTAAAATTATCTGTGACCGGTTTTATAGTTAATTCAATATATGATCCTTTTTTTGCCCAGCTGAAGGATCTGATAAAATCACTGTTATTGTTTTCTTTTCTGATGCGGAAAGACTCACCTGATTTGATTTTAACCAGAAATGAGGATGATGTTCTCTCTATGTCAAAAGGGAAAGGTTGGGAAGAGGTAATATGAAATCTGCTGAAATTAGAATAATCTTCTGAGGATATTCTTAGAACGGGACGATCCTGGGAATGAACAGAAAATGCAAGCACAAAGAGAAAAAATAAACCTGAAATGAAAACCAAATATTTTTTTCGTCTCATCACTTTTCACAAAAACTGCATCGAATTTTGGAGGCGGCGGGAATTGAACCCGCGTCCGAAGAAATTCAACAACAGGTTTCTACATGCTTATCCTCTTCTTTAATCTCGTCCTGCAGCTTCCGAAGAGGAAGGATACTGCAGAACCAGTTCTGATTTGTTTTCGCTCATCAGACTCAGAATAAATCTGACTCGCTATCCTGCTGGTCGGCGCTTCTCAGATGCCACAGGAAAACATAAGAGAAACGGCATACCTGTCTATCAGGCAGCTACTGGCAGTGTATCTGCACTTAATTGTTTCCACCTTTTTTACGAGGGGGGTGGAACCTCGGCATGCCACCTCTGTCTCAATATCCCCGTCGAATCCATTTCGCCCCCGTATCATAATATAAGATTATATTGGAGTTGCGCAATATTTGTCAACCCATAGATAGATGTAGGATCCGGTCCCCGAACCGACCATATGGAAAATGGAAATCTAAAATGAAATGAGAAACCATAAAAAATTATAGAATTTGTTAAAAACAAAATCCGATGGTAATACCAAAACTCAAAGCCCGGAGACTTAAAAATTTGTCTTGCTTCGGCCCATTTACACTTCCCACATAAAGGTCTGTCACATCCCTTCTTCTCAGGATCCCTTTCACATAAAACATCCCCATGAAACGATAGATAAATTGGCCGCTTATAAACAATTTCGGAAATATATAAACATTCAATCCGGCTCCTATATTGATTCCAGCTCCATAATAGGTTGCCTCATGGAAAATTTTCCTTTTTTTGGAACCATTTTCCACTTTAATCCAGGGAATACAGATACCAAGGATTAAGTAAGATTGGAAAACCCTTTGTGCAAACAAGTAAGGCTTGGCATCAAGATTCAGTAGATAAAGGTAAGAATTCTTCTCGTTATCACCAGAATCATTCTTATCAATTAATTTATAATAGGTGAAGTCCCACAGCCCTTTTTCCCTTCTAATTCCAAAAGAAAAACCATAACCCGAGCTTCTGTTCAGTTCCGGAATAAAAAAATTTTCTCTGTTATTGGAAAGCACTAGTTCTCCGTTAAAATCACCAGTAAAAAAAACAACAGGAAGAGAAAAACCAAGAAACAACCCTTTCTGGGGAGTATTTTTATCTTCCTCACTCCAAAGTGAAGAAGATAAAACAATGCTCAAAAAGAAAACAGAAAACAGAATAACAACAGGTTTGATTGATTTATCTCTCTTGATGTGTTCTTTAATTTTTTCCATATATAGAGAAACAGCTTATCAGGAAGAATAAAACACTCAGTGATAAAATCATCAAAAATTTCTTCATTTCAGACCTCCTGATTTATACAAGTCCATATTATAGACAGTGAGAATTAAAATCAAAAGGAAATATAGATGAAATTTCTTCCATTGTTTCTGGCGGGGCCGACGAGACTTGAACTCGCGACCTCCGGCGTGACAGGCCGGCGTTCTAAACCAACTGAACTACGACCCCGCTTCAAGGGGACATTATTATAATATGATTGTTTCAACTTTTGCAACTTTTTTTATTGCCGTTTTTTTCTCAGTGAATTGTCTTCAATTTTGGAGAGGACTCCTCACATGAGACTACAAAAAGAAGTCATGGAACCATTGAGAAAACAGAATCTCTATCCCTTCAGCAATGAAACAATTTAAAAATATATCAATTCCTCATCCCCCTGTTTCAATGTTTTGTCGAATTTTGTCAAGGAAGTTTTGCATTTTTTATGGCATACCGATAAAGGCTGCCATATTCACATTTTTTCTAGTTCTACGATTCTTTTTTCAACCGGCGGATGAGTGCTGAACAGCTTATTGACTTTTCCTTTTAAGTCCTTGAGAGGATTCACGATATAGAGATGAGCGGTTGCCTTGTTTGCCGCTTCCAGGGGCTCTTTATCCGCACTGAGTTTTCTTAAAGCAGAAGCCAGCCCAGGAGGATAGCGAGTCAGAAAGGCACCATTGGCATCGGCTAAAAATTCCCTTTTCCGGGAAACAGCAAACCGTATGAGCTGTGCTATCAAAGGAGCCAGAATCGCTAACACCAATCCCACAACAATGAGTATGGCTCCCGCATTGCCGCCCTGTTTACTGCGGGAACGTCTTCTTCCTCCTCCCCAAAGAAAAGTTCTTAAAATCCAATCGCTGAGAAGCACAATCACACCCACCATGACCACAGCCAAAGTCTGAACCAGGACATCGTAATTCTTGATATGAGACATTTCATGGGCGATCACTCCTTCCAGTTCGGTCCGATTCAATTTATTAAGAAGCCCCTTTGTGACCACAATAACAGAATTTTTGGGGTTTCGCCCTGAAGCAAAAGCATTGGGAGCCGTATCATCGATGATGTAACAACGGGGCTTCGGCAGACCGGCAGCAATGGCAAGTCCTTCGACTACGTTATAAAGATAAGGATAGTCTTTTTTGTATACTGGTTTGGCACGGCTAATTTTAAGAACAATTTTATCACTTGCGTAATACCCCCCAATAGTCATGGCGATGGCAATCACACCGGCAAGAATAAGCCCTCCGGTTCCGAATCCTGTCAGTTCCTGAAATATCCAAACAAGAGCAAAAATCAGCGCCAGAAAAAAGAGAATAAGAAAAAAGGATTTCCATTTGTTCCGACTGATCTGCAGATACATTTTTTAAAATTGAACTTTCACCGCTTCCCGTGCTTCCGGTTCTTCTATTTCAAAATAATCCCTTTCCTTGAAATTAAACATGTTCGCAATTATATTTGACGGGAACACCTGTTGCTTTGTGTTGAATTTCATCGAAATATCGTTGTAAAACTGTCTAGCGTAAGCAATCTTTCCTTCGGTCCCGGCCAGCTCTTCCTGCAGCATGAGGAAATTCTGATTTGCTTTCAGGTCAGGGTAGTTCTCAACCACAGCAAAAAGCGACTTTAATGCTCCTGTCAGCATATTTTCCGCTTGCTCCTGTTCTTTAACAGTCTGCGCATTCACTGCCTTTGAGCGCGCTTCGGTTACGTTCTGAAAGACCTCTTTTTCATGCTTGGCATATCCCTTGACTGTTTCCACCAAATTGGGAATGAGGTCATATCGTCTCTTGAGCTGGACATCAACCTGAGCCCAGGCATTTTCACATCTGTTCCTCAACCTGATAAGGTTATTATAAATGCCCACAACCAGGATTATCATAACACCGAAGAAAATAATGACTATGATCGCTCCATCCATTTTATTCTCCTTAAAATTATCAAAAAGATTCTACCTTAAAATTGAAATGATTCCTATATTTTTTTTTATATCTCATTTGCGAAAACAGCAAGAACAACTTCCCTATAGGGTAAAAAAATGGCTGTCTCTATAACAATAAGGTCCTCTATTCCAGACACCAAAACCGTTCCCTGAACAGAATGACCACCAGACAGTCCAAACAACCTTAATAGGCTTAAATGACCAGATAAACCAAAGAGACTAAACAGACCGAATGAACCCGTCTCGCCCGTCTCACTTCTTCTCAAATGAAGCAATCCAAGAATCGTAAGACACAAAAGATGTAAGACATAAGACGAAAATAAATATTAATTAAATCTATTTATTATTCTTTGAAATGAATTTATCACCTCATGTCTGACGTTTGACGTCTAACGAAAATATTGTGACAGGACCCTCTCAATGTTTGTTGTATCTGATGTTTATAATAGAAATTCAAAAATTGGGGAAACTTCAACCACAATAATTATTGACAGTCTATAGTTCCAATGTTATATTTTACCCTAAATAATTTCCTTAAAGGAAATATATCTAACTGCCTGACAGGAGGATTAATAAATGCCCTCATTAAAAGAAAAACTCTCTTCAAAAATCGGCCCCATGCAAAATAAGGTGAGATCCTTAATTAAAGAGCACGGGGATAAAAAAATTTCTGATGTTACAATTGCTCAAGCTTACGGAGGCATGCGAGGAGTGAAATGCATGGTCACAGAGACATCCGCTCTGGACCCTTATGAAGGTATCCGATTCAGGGGATATAACATTCCTGAACTCCGGAAAAAACTCCCCAACGCTCCGGGAAAAGAAGAGCCCCTTCCCGAAGGAATTTTTCATCTTCTTCTGACTGGTGAGATGCCTACAGATAATGACGTTCAGGAAATCACAGAGGAATGGAAAAAACGAGGGGAACTGCCCGATCATCTGATCAATACTCTCAAAGCCATTCCTAATGATACACATCCTATGACCCAATTCTCACTCGGTATTCTTGCTCTACAGAAAGATTCCATTTTTGCCAATAAATACAGAGAAGGCATAAGCAAAATGGAATACTGGGATCCCACGTATGAAGATGTCATGAATCTTTTAGCGAAGCTCCCAAAGATCGCTGCTTACATTTATCGCAAGAAATACAAAAACGATGAACACATCACTTCAGATCCTGATTTGGACTGGGGTGGTAATTACGCCCATATGCTCGGTATTGAAAACGACGAATTCAAAGAACTCATGCGGCTGTATCTTGTGATCCATAGTGATCACGAGGGAGGAAATGTTTCCGCCCATACCACTCATCTCGTCGGATCCGCTCTCTCTGATGCCTACTACGCCCTATCCGCCGGAATGAATGGACTCGCAGGGCCTTTGCACGGCCTGGCAAACCAGGAAGTCCTCCGATGGATCATGGATGTGAAAAAAGACCTGGGAGGAGTTCCCACCAAAGATCAGCTTATCAAATATCTGTGGGATACACTCAATGCAGGTAAAGTCATTCCCGGATACGGACATGCTGTTTTACGCAAAACAGATCCCAGATATGTAGCCCAGCGGGAATTTGCCCTGAAGCATCTGCCTGACGATGAAACTTTCCAGGTCGTGAGTTCAATCTACGAAGTGGCTCCGGATATTCTCAAAGAGCATGGCAAAGCCAAGAATCCTTGGCCTAATGTCGATGCCCATTCCGGCTGTCTTCTTGTTCATTATGGAGTGACGGAATACGACTTTTATACCGTCTTCTTTGGAACCTCCCGTGCCATGGGAGTGCTGTCTTCTCTTGTATGGGACAGAGCCCTGGGATTACCCATTGAAAGACCAAAAAGCATAACCACGGAGTGGATAGAAGAACAAATATAACAATAAATTGAAACTGGAAATCAGTCATTCAGCAGGAATGCCCTCTTCTATCAACTCAGGTATTCTCATGATGGGCTCTAATGGCTTTGGTTTAAGCTGCGGACAAATGACTGAGAACAGAGAAGCAAAGAACGCATTTCCAGTCAAATAGAAATCCATTTTAGGCTGCATTACTTCATTATTTCTTCTTACCCTCAAGTTTAAATTTCTTATAGAACCAATCCATAAATTTAGGTGCTAATTCATTTAAAGTTCCAAGGAGGAAAAGCCTATATAGGATGGATTAAGCGTTTTATCTTTTTTCAAGGGAAGCGTCATCCTATAGATAGAAATGGGAGAAAGAGAAACAAAAGAGATATTGGTCTGTTAGAGGGTTTGAGCCGTGCATCAATAAGACATCGTGCACCTGAAGAAAATCACATCTCCGGAAGATAGAAACACACCACTTTGGGTTCTGTCATTTCTTGAAGAGCAAACTTGAGTCCCTCTCTTCCCAGACCAGAGTATTTGACTCCGCCAAAAGGCATGGAATCCAGTCGGTAATCGGTGGAATCATTGACCATGACTCCTCCGCAATCCAGTTCGTACACGGCTTTGAAAGCCACATTGACATCCTTGGTGAAAATAGCGGCATGGAGTCCGTAAGGGAGAGCATTTGCTCTTTGAATCGCATCATCCAGGTTTTTCACTTTGTAAAGATTAACTGTGGGCCCAAAGACTTCTTCGCAGTGAATGGTGGATTCTTTGGAAACATTTTCCAATACGGTTGGGTCATAAATGGACCCATTGCGGTTTCCTCCTGTCAGCACTTGGGCACCTTCATTCACTGCCTTGTCAACCCATTCTTCAACCCGCTTGGCTTCTCCTTCTGTGATCAGGGGGCCCATATCCGTTTCTTCTTTGAGTTTGTCGCCGGTCCGGTATTCTGAAGTCTGTTTCACGAATCCATCTTTAAAATCTTCATATATATCTTCATGAATATAAAGACGCTGGACTCCAATGCAGTTCTGCCCGGCTGCCCAGAATGCTCCGGAAACACAGGATTCCACAGCCCAGGAAAGATCGGCATCCTTCCATACAATCACAGGAGAGTTCGATCCCAGTTCCATTCCAATCTTCTTTATTCCTGACATTTGCGCTATTCTTTGTCCTGCTTCCACACCCCCAGTAAAAGAAATCATACGGACTCTCTCATCTTGAACCAGAAGATCACCGATTTCCGAACCGTAGCCCGTAACAACCTGTAATGCCATCGGAGGAAGGCCAGCTTCCACAAGAGCTTCTGCCAGTTTGATGGCTGAAAGAGGGGTCACTGTTGCCGGTTTCAAGACAACAGAATTCCCAGCAGCCAGAGCCGGTCCCAATTTATGGGCAACCAGATTAATAGGGTCATTGAAAGGAGTGATGGCTAACACAACTCCTATCGGAAACCGGTAGTAATAACCGCGCCTTTTCTCCCCTCCCGGAAAAGAGTCAAACGGAATGGTCTCACCCAGAATCCGTTTAGCTTCCTCGGCAGAGGCAGTGATTGTATTCACACATCTGGAAACTTCTTTCCGTGCTTCCCTTATTGTTTTTGAGCTTTCTCTGGCAAGAAGCCTTGAGAAATCCTCCAGATTTTCTGAAATAAGTGAAGCTGTTTTATAAAGAACCTGAGCTCTCTCATAAACTGATTTCTTTTTATTTTCTTCAAATCCTTTAACTGCAGCAGAAAATGCCTTATCCAAATCTTCCTGACTGAGCTGCGGCACAGTATCAATCAAGGAGTCATCATAAGGATCTTTAACCTCAATCTTTTTATCCCGGTCAATCCATTCGCCATTCAAAAGAACCTTCATCCTTTCCCTCCTATTTTAATCAGATCGATGAGCATGCTGTATCCCGTTTCTTTCCTCCCTGCTCCTGGCCCTACGATAGTGACATCTCCGAGTGTATCTGTGGTGATTGTCACGGCATTGGTCGCTCCTGATATGGAGGAAAGGGGATGAGTCAAATCCAATTGTTCCGGTGCCACAGAAGCCTTGACTCCACTCCCGTCTTTAGACACCTTTCCAATGAGTTTGTATCTTTGGTTGTTCTGTTTGGCTTCTGCGATATCATCCGGAGTGATATCTGTGATTCCTTTACAGGGAAAATCAAACGGTTTCCCTTCTATATGGAACACAGATTTAGCCAGTATGGTCACTTTCGCAAGGGCATCCCATCCCAAAACATCGGCATCAGGAACAGCCTCCGCATAACCCAGTTCCTGGGCTTTGTTTAACGCTTCTTCATAGGGAAGCCCTTCTTCCATCTTAGTCAAAATATAGTTTGTGGTTCCATTCAGGATTCCTTTTATTTCACTTATTTCACTCCCAGCCAGAGATTCTCTGATGAGATTCAAAAGAGGAGTTCCGCTGATAACCGTTCCCTCAAAAAGAAACTGGACTCCCTTTTGCTTAGCCAGGTCATTGAGCTCCTTGAAAAATAAAGAAACAGGGCCTTTATTGGTTGTGACCACATGCATGCCGCGTTCAAAAGCCTTCCGAATATGAGTGGTGGCAGGCTCTGCTGTTTCTATATCCGTGTATGTCGCTTCCAGAACCACATCGGCATCTGCCTTCTGGATCATCTCAATGGCATTGCCTTCAAATTTGATATCAATCATTTCAGAAAGCAAGCCGCCTGACTTGACTTTTTCCAAAGCCTCTTTCAGCTCAATTCCTTCAGGACTTAGAATGCTTCCTTTTTGCATGTCTGAAATCCCCACAGGAAAAACCTTTTCTCCAAATGTTTTTTCAAGATATTCTTTCTTATCGATCAGCCATTCAGCCAAACCCTGACCGACAGTCCCAAAACCAATAAATATTAAACGCATTTTTATTTCTCCTGGTTATATTATTTTATGACTTATGCTTCGATTTTATTATGAATCGAAGACCATAACGCCCTAACTTCCACTGAATTCAAAACACGGAGGCTTCAATTTCATAAATCAAAATCAGAAACCGGAATCTCTAGCCTTTCTTATCCGTATAAGCCTTTTTTATCACAGAACTCAATCGTTTGATTCCTTCAACGATTTGTTCTTTGGAAGGAAAGGAAAAGTTTATCCTCATGGAATTGTATTGACATAAATTCTTAGGATAAAATACCTCACTGGGAACAAAGGCAACTTTTTTCTCAACAGCTTTATAAAAAAGATCCATGGTATTGATAAACTCAGGCAGAGTCATCCAAAGAAACAAGCCGCCCTCCGGCTTTGTCCAGGTAATTCCCATATCCTGGGGGAAATGCTCTTCCAAAGTATCAAGGAAAAAATTCAATTTATCCCGGTAATAGTTCACCGCCTTACCAAAATGGGCATCCAGGTCAGCTTCATTCAAGAAAAGAGTGCATATATCCTGGTTGAGCTTGGGAGTATTCAATATATTGGCTCCTTTTATAAAAGAAAACTTTTCTATAACTTCCGGATGCCCTATATTGAATCCGACTCTGAGCCCGGGACAAAGAATCTTGGAAAATGTATACAAACCAATCACATTCCCTTCATTGTTATCCAGAGAATAAATGGAAGGCAAATCCTCTCCTTTGTATCTCAATTCCCTATAAGGGCTGTCTTCGACAATAGGAATTCCGTAATTTTTAGCCAGTTCCAAAAGTGCCTTTCTTTTTTCAAGGCTCATAGTAATCCCTGAAGGATTCTGGAAATCAGGAACAACATAAATATATTTTGGCTTTTTCCCTTTAGAAAGGGCTTCCTTTATTTCGGCTTCCATTCCAGCAACATCTGATCCATCCTCTTCGATATCCCTCGCCAGGAATTGAGGAGCTTCCATCTCAAACGCCGTAATCGCCCCGGCAAATGTGGGCAGATCAATCACAAGGGGGTCTCCGGGATCAAGGAATAATCTTCCCACTAAATCCAAACCATTCTGCCCGGAAGTGGTGATAACAATATTTTCAGAATTAACATGGATATGATCCCTTTTTAGAAAATTTACTATAGCCTGAATCAGGTCTTTTTCACCGGTGACAGGAGTGTATTGAAGCACTGACTTCCAATTTTTGTTCAAGGATTTTTCTGCTGCTTTCCGAATAAGATCAAGAGGAAACACATCCCCGCTGGGCAAACCGCCGGCAAAAGAGATGATTTTGGGATCTCCAAGATAAGCCAGGGTTTTCCCAATGGCGTATCCTTCAAATTTTTTCATATTTTCAGAAAATAATGACTTCATTTTTTCCCTCTTTTCAAATTAATTAATTTTCATAATTCTCTATAATTTCATTTTTCAAAGACTTTTTGTGATTGAACCATTCCAATCACCATTCGATCAGTAAAAATGAATCATCTGTTGGAAAAACAGACCATCCAAAATACAGAGGAAGACTCTCAGTTTGCCTTTTCCCCACTCAATCATTCCTTCTGGGTTTTTACTTTATACCGGTCCGGATCATCAAAAATATCTATCACATTCACTCTGGTTAAAAAAGTGGCAGAATGTTCCACTCCTTCCGGGATATAATACCAGTCCCCTTTGCTGTAAACTTTGGATTCTCCTCCTATTGTCAATGACATCTTCCCTTCAATCACTACGCCCCACTGTGCGCAATGGGAATGCGCTGGCATCTCCCCCACCGGTTTGATATCAAAAAAGGCCACCTGCCTCTTTTGACCCTGGAGAAGCCATCCTCTGATTCCTTCCTGGGGTATTTCAATTTCCGGCAGCGCTCTCAACATCTCCGGGTAGGGAGTTCCCTCCCATTCTTTCATCGTGTTATTCATAGACACCTTCCTTCCTTTATTTAATACAAACCCTTAGCAAAACCACCATCAATTTGAAGAGCCACTCCGGTTATGTAGCCCGCTCCTTCAGAGGCAAGAAAGGCAACGGTCTTCCCGAATTCTTCCGGTGTTCCAATCCTTTTCATGGGTATATTTTTTCGAATGTTGTCATAAAAATCTTCCACTGTCCCGCTCCCTTTTTGTTCATAATCCTTTGCCAGATTTTCTACCCTCTCCGTTTTTGTGTATCCAGGACAGATGGAATTGACCGTAACGCCATCTGGTGCGAGTTGGTTTGAAAGGGATTTTGAAAAACCCAACACTCCAGCTCTGGCTGTGTTGGAGAGAATAAGGGTATCAATTGGCTGCTTTGCCGACACAGATGTTATGTTGATTATCCTCCCCCATTTTTGTTTTTTCATATATGGAATGACTGCATAGCAAAGGTTCACTGTGCTTAAAAGATTGAGCTTTAAGGCATTTTCATAGTCAGCCGGAGTGAAATCATCCGCCAATCCTGAAGGAGGTCCCCCTGCATTACATACGAGAATATCAATCGTTCCAAAAGCATCCACAGCTTTTTCCACCAAATCATTCACCTGCTTTCTATCCGTCACATCCGCCGTAAAAGCTTTCACCTGATTTTTTGTTTTTGACTCAATTTCATCCCTGGACTTTAAAAGATTTCCCTCGTTTCTGGCGCAAATAACCACTCTAGCCTCTTCTCTGGAAAGCTGAAAAGCAGCGGCTTTTCCCAATCCCTTGCTTGATGCCGCAACCAGAGCGGCTCTGTTTTTGATTCCTAAATCCATTCTTTTCCCTTTACTCTCTGTAAGAAACTTTCGCAAATCTGGTTTTGTGCCCTCTCCTCATTATTTCTTTGGAATCCTCATCACATCTAATGCATTTATGGTAAATCACATCCCCGATGAGATCAGCTTTATTATTTCTTTCTTCATCAGATAAAAAATAAGCTTCCATGGTATCATAGGGACGTGATTCCCCGTCACTTTCATACTTAATGGTCAAATCCTTACCCGCATCAAGAACCTTGAACGCTTCATCAGTCCAGTTAAAATCAGCCATACCCAGATCCGGATTGATTCTCAGATGAGCTGCGAGATAAACTTTGGAAATTCCGGAGTTTTCCACCTCTTCACTGCACTGGATAAATGTATCAGAAGTGACCGCATTTCCAATATTTATCTCATAAACAGGAGTTGTCCCATCATCCCGGAGATATTCTTTAAAAATGTTTAAAAGCATTCTCAACTGGATGGTGTTTTGAGTTGATAACAGCATGGATATTTTAAAAGTGAGGTTAGGAATTTCCCTGGCATAATAACAGGCTGCCACAATGGTCGACCAGCTTGGATTAAGAAAAAAATTGGCACCTGTCTCAAGGGCTGCTCTGGTTATTCCATCAAGATAGACAAGATGGTTGTTATTCCCTACTTCCACCCCTCCAAAGTTTCCAAAAGGAGTTCCCATATTTTTCAAGATGATCTGGCTTAATCCATTGCCAATATCTTTTCTTTCAAACTTCTCTCCCGTAACTTTTTCGACCCTTTTAAACCGCTCTTCAGGCAGAGGAGTTCCCAATAAATTCGTGGTGCAAAATTTACTCGCCCTTAATATATTTTCAGCCAGGGCTAGAGTTGATAAAAGGTCCCCACCGTAAACATATTCTTCAGTCAAGCCCACCACTGAAATCATTTCTGAAGGGAAAAGGATATCTCCGGTTTCCCCAATCTTTTTAATACAGTTAAAAGTAGGGCGAAGCCCCTGAAATCCGGAAACCTGGGCTGTGCACACTCCCTCTTTTTGCATTGTTATATTTTCTTTTTCTATAAAATTGTCAACTTTCGCAAATCCTTTGACAATTTCTTCGGATTCTTCCAAAAAATTTCCATACCCTTTTTCCTCTGCAATTTTTTTTCTGGTTTCGTAATCCTTCATAGAATCGATCTTTTTGGAAATTTCTTTGGGGCCTCCGTAAGAATCCAATAAAGCATCCATGGCTTTCTTATCTTTCTCACTCAATAATTTATAATGCATATATGACCTCCTTAAGTTCGATAATATTTTTATTGGGTTGCATCATTCATAGATATGGTTTTGATTTAAAGGATTGATTTTTGAATGATAAAATTCTTTTGTTTGTTCAATTTGAAAAAAGAGAGATGAAGAACAAATACCCATAATTTCATTCCAATTCTATTGGAAAAAAAACATATATGCAACATTTATTAAAAAAGGATATGAGAAATCTCCTATCCCTATCTAAGATTTTCTCCATAGTAATGACATATTCTACCAATTTTCATTGATTTCTATTCGAAATACTCAAACGCATCAATAACATCAAGATACACACCATCAAAACCAGCATCAAGGATTTTTATATGATTGGCATTGTGGTTATAGGGCAAAGCTGGATAAGGAGGAATGCTGTCCAATTCTCGGTGATCAGCAGCAAAAGAAATGTATCCTTTGTCTTCATTCTTTCGATAGGATTCATCAACATTGGCAATAGTCCAGCAGTAATCTGTAACCAGAACCTTGAGACCCTGGTCTTTGGCAATATTTAAAAAGGCAATCATAGTATCCCGTTCATCCGCAGGAGTGGCAACATTATCCGAATGATACCCATAGAACAGATCTTCTCTTCCCACTCCATCCAGAAAAAATATGTAGCTATAAGAAGGAGTTCCTGTTTCTTTGCCGTCTTCGGTTAAAAGCTCTTGTCCATTCTGAGGAATGATGAAAAAATTCTTATTAATGCTTTTAGTATAGTCACTGATTTGGATGACAAAATCACGCATTTCCTGGCGATAATCGACTTCATTCTCATTGATACCGCAGGAGAAAAGAATCAGGATTAAACCAGCAAACAATAGAATAAAAGGCAATCCTTTTTTCGATGGTTTCTTCATCTTAGAATATCATCCTCATAAAGAGAAAAAGAAGCACCATATCCATTCTGTACACACCTGCCAGAATTTTCATAAAAGTGGATTTCCCTGCCCCATTTTCACCGCCCAGCGCTAAAACTTCACCTCTGTTGAGCCACAAGTGGACATCTGTTAATGCCTGGACACCTGGAAAGCCTTTATAAATCCCCTTGAGATACAAGAGAGGAGTGCTCTTTTCCTTCATAATGAATCGGTGATATCTTATCGCTATTATCCAAATATGTAAACACACATAAAAAAGAAGACTTTGCGATTTATATATTTGAATTTTCCTGACTATTATTTTAAAATAATGGCGAATGGAAAAAATAAGAATATATGGTGACCCTCAGCTTCGGTTAAAGGGAAAAGTCAAAATCTGTGGAGCAAAAAACGCTGTTCTTCCTGCTATTTCTGCTTCGTTATTAACCAGCGAAAAAGTCCGCTTGAAAAATATTCCCCTGGTCAAAGATTTTTATACAATTTTAACCCTTATGAAAGAATTGGGAGCTGAATATAATATAAAAAAAAACTCCCTTACTGTTCAGGTAAAAAATATCTCTTCTTATGAAGCCTCCTATGAACTGGTCCGCGCCATGAGGGCGTCTATTCTTGTTTTAGGCCCCCTTTTAGCCCGTTATGGAAAAGCCATTGTGGCACTGCCCGGAGGATGTGCCATTGGTTCACGCCCGATAGACCTTCATATTCACGGTTTAGAAAAAATGGGAGCCTCTATCAACCTTGAACACGGATATATTAAAGCCGAAGCCAAAAAACTCAAAGGGACTGAAATCGAATTTGAAAAAAAAACGGTGGGAGGAACAGAAAATCTCATTATGGCTGCAACTCTAGCCAAGGGAACGACCATTCTAAAAAACTGTGCCTTAGAACCGGAAATAGTGAATCTCTGTGACCTTCTAAAAAAAATGGGAGCGCAAATATCAGGAGAAGGCGAAGATACAATAACAATTGATGGAGTCGAACAGCTTCATGGAGCTTCCCACAAAATCATCCCTGACCGCATAGAAGGGGGAACCTTTCTTGTCGCCAGTGCCTTAACCCAGGGGGATATTATTCTAACTGAAACGGAACCTGACCATCTCACTACGGTTATTGAAAGACTTGAATACTCCGGTGCAAAAATTGAAAAAATTAAAAAAAATACTCTCCGGGCCAAGGGAAGTCCTGAGATAAAACCACAGGATATCACCACATCTTCTTATCCCGGTTTCCCAACGGATATGCAGGCACAATTCATCCTCTTAATGACTCAAGCTTCGGGAACTTCCATCATTTCCGAGACTATTTTTGACCGGAGATTTTCCCATATCAATGAGCTTCTCCGTTTGGGGGCGGATATCGATGTTCTCGGAGATAAAGCAATTGTGAAAGGAAAAACACCTTTTTCAGGAGCTGAAACCATAGCAACAGACTTGAGAGCTTCGGCATCCCTTATCCTCGCAGGATTGATTGCCAAAGGAGTGACTATAATCAATGATATCGAACATCTGGATCGGGGATATGAAAAAATTGAAGACAAACTCAACTCCCTCGGAGCTCATATAGAAAGAATCAAAGAAAATTAAAAGGAGAATCATGGAAAACTGCATTTTCTGTAAAATCATAAATAAAGAGATTCCCTCCAAAATTATCTATGAAGACGAAAAGATTCTGGCATTTGAAGATATCAACCCTCAGGCACCCATACACATCTTGATCATTCCCAAAGAGCATTATGCTTCTCTTAACGAGATTCCAGAGAACAAAACCGAAATCATTGGTGCTATCTTTTCAAAAGCACGGGATATCGCTGAACAAAAAGGAATTACCCAAAAAGGTTATAGAATCGTATTGAACACAGGGAAAGATTCAGGGCAGGATGTTTTTCACATTCACTTTCATCTCCTTGCCGGCAGGAAAATGAACTGGCCCCCTGGATAAAAATAATAAAAATTATAATTAAAATAGAATTTGAATAATTCGAAAGGAGGATAATTATGGAAATAACCTGGTTGGGACATTCTGCTGTAAAAATCAAAGGTTCAAAAACAGTCTTTATCGATCCTTTTCTTTCCGGAAATCCTGTTGCCTCAATTCAACCTGATGAAATCACGGAAGCAGACGTGGTCATAGCCACCCATGATCACGGAGATCATTTAGGTGATTCCTTCCAAATCTGCAAAAAGACCGGAGCCACATTCTTTGGAATTCATGAAGTGGCTCTCTGTGCGGAAGAAGAAGGAATAACCACTGAAGGAATGGGAGTGGGAGGAACAGTTGAATCTCAAGGAGTTAAGGTCAATATGGTCAAAGCCATCCACTCATCAGATAAAGGAAATGCGGCAGGCGTGGTTCTCGAAATGGATGGAAAAACAATTTACCACGCCGGGGATACAGCCTTGACCTATGATATGAAGTTGATCGGAGAATTCTTCAATCCAGACCTTTCTTTTATTCCCATCGGTGACCGATACACCATGGGAGCTCCTTCTGCAGCCAAAGCCGTTGAATTCACAAAGACAAAAAAAGTGATTCCAGTTCATTATGGAACATTCCCTATTCTCAAGTCTGATCCCACTGAATTCAAAGACAAGGTCGGTGATTTGGCTGAGGTGATCGTACTCAAACCAGGGGAATCGTATACTCTTTAAGAGAATCCGATTCACGCCTTTGTAATGTGGCTTATCTAATTGATGGAAACAATCTACTGGGATATCTTTTTCCAGAAAACATAAGAGATCCTGAAAACAAGTATTCTCTTATATCTAAACTTTCCATTTTTCAGAAATTAACAAAAACCAGAGTTATTCTTGTCTTTGACGGACCTCCGGACTTAAATATAAAAGATAAATATTTCAGGATCAAAAAATTTTCTATCATCTACCCTCCTTTTCAGGAAAAAGCAGATGAGATAATCAAAGAAATCATATTGAAACAGACAGATCTCAGAAGATTTTTTGTGGTGAGCTCAGACCGGGAAATCAGAAACTTCGCACAAAAAAACAGGGCGAAAACTCTTAAATGCGATGAATTCCACAAGCAACTGAAAAAAGCACTCAAAGATTATAAAAAATTAAAAGAGAAAGAAAAAAATGTTGAATTTCCTTCATCCTTTGAAATTGAACAATGGCTAAAAATTTTTAAAAAAAAATGAAAAAAGTCTCAATAATCGGAGCGGGCAAATTAGGGGCAAGCCTGGGAGCAGCCTTCTTCAAAAAAGGATACAGGATCAAAGCAATATCCTGCTGTCATTTATACTCGGCAAAAGAAAGCAGAAAAATTATTGGGGAAGGGTTAGAGTCCACGGATAACATCAAAACCGCTGAAGCAGGAGAGATTGTCGTGTTGTCTATTCCTGATGACCAAATCAAAAAAACAGCTGAAGAATTGGCTTCTTCATCAGTGACATGGCAAGATAAATTTATCTTTCACTGCAGCGGACTTCTCTCCTCAAAGATACTCTTGCCCTTAAAAAACAAAGGAGCTTTGACGGCTTCCATTCATCCCATTCAATCATTTCCCAAAAAACGCACACCTGTTGAACAATTCAAAAACATCTATTTTGGTATAGAAGGAAGTGAGAAAGCTCTTGAATCATCAAAGAAAATTATCTCAGACCTTGGGGGAAAATCAATCACCATTCAAACAGAAAACAAGCCTCTTTATCACACAGCCTGTACTTTTGCTTCAAACTTATTCATTACCTTAATCAATACAGCTCAAACTCTTCTGAGCCAAAGCGGAATCGAGGAACAGGAAACTTTTCAAATGATTCAGCCTCTTATACAAGGGACTTTAAACAATATGAGCCAGAGCCAATATGACTCTCCTCTGACCGGCCCCATCAACCGGGGGGATGTCAATACCATTAAACTCCATCTTAAAGCTCTTCAAACTAAGCCGGATTGTTTAAAAATCTATGTTGCTATGGCAAAACAGGCGTTGGAAATAACCAAAAAACAGAAAAAACTACCCGATCACATCATCAAGGAAATTGAGAATCTTTTATGAGAATGTGAGAATTTTGACATTCTCTTTTTTTCTTACTCTCTTTCGAATTATTTTGACTTGATAAGATAATTTCCTTTTTTATAGCGTCATTAAAAGAGATATCGAAAAAGATTTAAATGAGCAAAAGTGAATTAGAATCTTATAAGCCTAGAAAAGGAAAAACTTATCCCATAGATTCCATATTGAATAGCAAATAATCCAGTTTCTTTACAACCTGTAAATAATTTTAACAATTTTTTCCCTCCCTAACCCGGAATTCTTTTCTGAAAGAGATGTTCATTCAGGATTCCGGAAGGAAGACAACTTCCTCTTCCAGGTCTATATGAAAATGTTCTCTCACTCTCTTCTTCAGTTCTTCTGCCAGATTAAGGACATCCCGTGCAGAGGCATTCTTATTGTTTATGATAAAATTGGCGTGTCCGGAATAAACAGCAGCTCCCCCAATTTTAAGACTTTTGGCTCCGACTTTATCTAAAAAATAAGCAGCTGGAATCATTTGTCCTTTCTCATTGACAGGATTTTTAAAATAGCTTCCTGCACAAGGAATATTTTCTGGAGGATGTTTGTTTTTTCTTACTTTCAAATTCTTTTGAATCTGGGATGCAATCATTTTTTTTCCTTTTGTATGTAATTCAAAAACAGCGTTGAGCAACACGTGATGGTCTTCTTTCAAACAGCTGAAGCGATAACGGAAGGAGAAAAAATCTCTATTGACTTTTTTTCTTTCATTATTTTTGTCGAAGATTTCCGCACTCCTGAGAAAATCCCCTATTTTCTGATTAAAAGCGCCTGCATTTGAAAATACAGCCCCTCCAACAGTGCCGGGTATTCCAGCTAAAAATTCAAATCCTCCGAGACCGGCATCGAGGGAGAATTGAACCAGATCATATAAATAAATGCCTGAGGAAGCTTTGATCAGGCACGAATCTTTTATAAGATTTATCTTCTGAGTCGAATTTTTAATAATAAGGCCTCTGAATCCTTTGTCATCAAAGAGAATATTATATCCTCCCCCAATAAGATAAAAACGAATGGAATAGTCCCGGGCACACTTAATAGATAACAAAAGCTCTTTTGGAGAAGAAGCCTCAAAAAAAAAATCAGCCTGTCCGCCTATCTTGAAATTTGAATAATTTTTAAGAGAAACAGATCTTTGCAAAGGCTGTCCGACAGCCGAGGAAAAATAATCAGAGAAGTCTCTTTTTTCTTTCACATTCACAGCCCTATTCTATAATAATTAAGTCTCATTCGTCTATATTAGATTATTGGATGGAATTTATCTGAATTCTTAACTTCAGTATAAAGCTCTTTCCCTGCGTCCTGAAACATCAACAAGAGCGAATGAATTGCATTGGCACATTATTTGCTGTAAAATAGATTTGTTGATAGAAGTAGCTATGTCATTGACATTTTGACGAAACAAATATATTATTCAAAAAATTTAAATGTGAGGTTCAATGATGATTAAAAGACTATTCCTTAGCGTATTAATTATACTATTTTTGTTCACTTTACTATTCGGTCAAAACGAAACCGCAGAACAGGAATACATAAAGGCAATGCAGGCAAAGTCGAATGAACAAAAAGCCCAACTATTAAAAGAATACATTTCCAAATACAAAGGAAAAGGAACAAAATACGAAAAGTTTGCTTTTGCCAATCTCTGTTTAACCCCTTATAAAGGAAAAACTCCTCAGGAAACAATTGAGTATGGAGAACAAGCTCTTTCTCTAGGTGGACTGGATGATCTCACAAAAATTCAAGTTCTCGTATCTGTTTCCGGTTTATACTCTCAATTAAATAAGAATCTAGACAGAGCAAAGAACTATGCAGCAGAAGTCATTCAAATAGCAAAAAAGAATAAAAACAGCAGCGAACCCATCACATCCATAAAGCATCTGGATAAAATGATCGGCATTGGATATTTCCTGCAAGGACAAGTCCTTGAAAAACAAAATTCCTGCATCCAGGCAGTTAATAATTATGAAACGGCTTACAAAATCCTTAAAGATATGAAAATCATCAACAATGTAAAAAATATGGGACTCAGCCTTTACAAAAACAAATCCTACAGAAGTGCAGAAAAAGCGTTCAAACTGTGTGCCTCAGTATTAAACGACTATGATAGTTACGTTTTCTATGCAAAATCTCTTTATAAAAATAGCAACAAGAATATGGCACTGAATTACTTTAAGAAAGCTTATTCCCAACAGAAAAAGGGAGATGTCGCTTTCAATATAGGAATGATCTTAGCTTCCAAAGCAAAATCAGATCCTTCTATTACCGATGAAGCTGTCAAACACTTACTTGAATCCAGTTTTCTCTCTAGCGCCAATTCCCAAAAAGCCAGGCAATATGCCAAATCACTCTATTTTAGTCAATATCCAGAATATAATGAAAATGTCAAAAAGCTTCAGGAAAGCAATGAAAGACTGGAAAAACTGACAGAAGAATTCAATGAAAAATATTCAATTAAAAGTCAGGAAGAACTGACCCGTTCAGAAAAAATGCGAATGAGAACTCTTCAACTGGATATTGAATCAGAACAACAAATGATTGAAGAACTGAGAGCCGAACAAGAGGAAACTATTAAAAAATTCAACAGACTTGTGGAAGAAACAAAGCAGAGACTCAAAAAAGAGTAAAATTTATATTTTATAACCGTTTCCATTCATTCCTTCATTTAAACAGTTCTTAAAATCTTCATAAATAGATTAAGCAGTCATTCTGCTGTTGTTCCCCATAAATACAAATCAGTTATTCCTCCCAAAAAATATAAAAGAAAATATCTTTTTTAGACTACTTTTCTTTTCAGGTTTCCGGGAAATATCCAGCTCTTTCAGTGCCACAGGATGATCCGGATTAACGTCAAGAGCTGATTTGAATTGCCGCGCCGCTTTGACCATAAGTCCAGCTTTTTTGTATAACAGCCCCAGACCAACATAAGCTTCAGCATTCCAGGGATCAAGCTCTTTTGCTTTTATAAAATTTTCTTCAGCATTTTTATGAAATTCTGGATTTTTCGATTCTGCCAGAGCTAATAACAAATGATATTTTCCAACTTCGCTTTTTATTGATAGAGCCTCTTTCAAAAGTATTCGGGCGTCATCGTATTTTCCTCTGTCATAAAGTGACTTGGCTTGACGATACTTTGTCTCTGCTGTCTTAATATTATCTGTCCTCTCCCCTTTACGAATGATATTGATAGACAAATCATATTTGTTCTTGGATTGTTCAGAACTGAGAGTCCGGTAGGCTTTGGCAATCCTATCGAATAAAGACACTATTTTTTCTTTTTTTTCTGGTTGTAAATTCATCTCAAAAAGGTCCGGATGAAACTTTCGAGCCAGTTTGAAATAAGCATTCTTGACTTCTGAATGAGGAGCCATTTGGGTAACATTCAATATTTGATAATAGTTCATATCTCCAGTTTTATTAAAAAAATCCAGTGCCTCCTCGACATTGGATTGATGAGAATCCGGCAAACCTTCTCTTTCCTTTTTTTCTTTCTCAGAAGACTCCTTATCATTCTTTAAATCAATCAATCCCAAGCAGTAAAAAAGGTAGATGCTTTTCCAGTACAACTCCTTCTCAAATCCGGAAGAATAGAAAAGAGAGTCGGCAGTGGAATTCCCGTCAATTTGATTATAAATTTTCCTTTCCTGGTCTGTTAGCTGAGTTAACAATTCATTTCTGCTGAAAATCGGGATTTTCCTGCTAAAAAAATCACTCAAGCAAGGATCAAAAGGCATCCCTCTTATTCCGTCTTCAATCAGAGGAGGGATCTCTATTCTAGTTCCTAATTTTTGTTTTACGTATTCACTTCCTTCTTTAAATGAAAAAGTTCCTTGGAACAAAGGAAAAATATTAAAAATAATTCTTTTTATCTGATGTCTTAATCCCTCGTATAGATCTTTTTCCGTAATCAAACCATGTTCAATAAGAACTTTCCCGATTTCTTTTCCCGGTACAATATAATCATCAAGTTTCAATTGAAGTTTTCTTGAAAGTTTTCCCCGTTCGACTAATATTTCTCCGATTCTTTCTTCAGCTTGATTGGTCCGGGCAAACACCAAAGAGCCGTCAGCAAATAAAAAATATTTCTGTACCGGTTCAAAGTCAAAAGAAAGCAGTCCGCTTTTTCTATTAAAATAAATGTCACCGAGATAAAAGCCAATGTGTTCCATCTTGATTTATACATTTATATCGCAAGACCGATGATTATTCAAATAATTTTATTACTTTCTTCTCCTTGCCAGAATTGAAAATGTGATGTTTTTATGATAATTATCTTTATATGAAAGTTGCCTTAGTCCAAAATGCCCCTCATCTGGGAAATATTGATAAAAACTATAAAACCCATCTTAGAAATATCGAACAGGCAAAAAAACAAAACGCTGATTTGATTGTTTTCCCTGAACTCAGTATGAGCGGATATACGATCAAAGACCTGGTCGGAGAATTGTCTTTCCAGCCGGAAACCAATCCTATTTTAAAAAAATTAAAAACATTGAGTAAAGATATTTCTATTGTTTTCGGCTTTATCGAAGAGAAAGAAAGAGGAATTTTTTATAATTCCGCGGCTTTCTTATCAGGCGGTCAAATATTGCATATCCACCGAAAAGTTTTTCTCCCCACTTTTGGGATGTTCGAAGAAGCCAAATTTTTTGCGCAGGGAAAGAACTTCATTTCTTTTTCATCTCCATTCGGGAAAACAGGAATGATGATATGCCGAGATTTTTTAAGTTACGGGGCTGCTTATCTTCTGTTTGCCGGAGGAGCAGAAATCATTATTGTTACCAGTGCAGCTCCAGGAAGGGGCTTTTCCGATAAAGACAAATTCAGCTCCTGTCGTATGTGGGAAGTCATGGGAGAATCGATTTCCCGTTTTTCCAATGCATTTCTTATTTATTGCAACCGGGTTGGTTTCGAGGACGGAAAGCAATTTGCAGGAGGCTCATTCATATACAGTCCCACAGGCCAACTGATCACCCAGGCACCTTATGTTGAACCCTGCTTTCTTATTCAAGATATCGATTTGAGTGAAATCCGGGAGTCCCGCAAAAATTGGCCGTTCAAAAGAGATGATAAACCAGAGATTATTCTTGAATGCTTAAAAAGGATTGTCAGAAACTATGAAGATTAATTGCCGGTTTGTCGAAAAAATACTAACCTCATTCATTAAAGAGGAACTCACCAAATTCAATTTCAAAAAAGGCTTATTGGGACTTTCAGGTGGGCTCGATTCTACTCTGTGTGCATATTTCAGCGTCAAAGCCATGGGTAAACAAAATATCATCGGTCTTATACTCCCCTATGGAGACACCTTTAAAAAAGATACAGAGGATGCCAAAGAAATCGCCAAGAAGCTGGGAATTGAATATAAAATCATAGATATTTCGCCCATGATTGACCTGTACTACCAAAATCACCCCAATCCAGACAAAAACGCAAGAGGAAATAAGATGGCAAGAGAAAGGATGTCCATACTCTACGAATTCTCGTCACAGTATAAAGCCATGGTCCTGGGAACCAACAATAAAACAGAACTTCTCATTGGATACGGAACAATCCACGGTGATATGGCTTGTGGAATCAATCCCATGGGAGACCTTTACAAAACTCAAATAAGACAACTGGCCCAATATATGGGAATTCCTGATAAAATTGTCAATAAAAAACCAACAGCCGGCTTATGGTCTGGACAAAGTGACGAACAGGAGATTGGCCTTGAATATGAAGAACTCGATTCCATACTCTATCAGCTTGCCGATAAAAGAAGATCCAAAGATGAAATCATTTCTTTAGGATATAAAAAAGAATCGGTTGAAAAAATCATCCATCTGGTCAAAACCTCTGAATTCAAAAGAAAACTTCCTCCTATTCCCAAAGTCTCCTCAAGAACCGTAGGGCATGATTTTCTCTATCCTTATGACTGGGATAAATAATCCATGGCCTCTGGCAAGCAAGCATCTCATCCGCATTCATACGGAAAACTTTATGTTGTCGGCACTCCCATAGGAAACCTTGAGGATTTGTCTCTCAGAGCCCTTCGCATTCTTAAAGAAGTTTCCATTATCGCATGCGAGGATACACGACAGACACTCAAATTACTCAATAAATACGGTTTGAAAAAAAGTTTGCTTAGCTATTATCACCCCAAAGAACAGCAAAAGATACCACCTATCATGAAGAACCTCAAAGAAGGAAAAGATGTGGCACTGATCTCTGATTCGGGCACTCCAGGGATATCCGATCCCGGCTATCCGTTGATCAAAGAAGCCATCGAACAGGGAATTCAAATCATTCCCCTTCCAGGCCCTTCGGCGCTCACAGCCGCCCTGTCTGCTTCAGGTCTCCCCACTCACAAAGTCCTTTTTCTCGGTTTCCCTTCTCCTAAAAAAGGAAAAATGAAAAAAATACTCTCATCATTGAGAGAGGAAGATTCGACTCTTGTTTTTTATCTCCCTGCAAGGAAATTGCCTGTCTTTTTGAATCTCATTAAGGATTGCCTGGGAGACAGACAGGTGGTGATTGCCCGGGAAATAACAAAAATCCATGAAGAGTTCATCCGGGGAACCCCGGAAATCCTACTGGAACAAATGAAAGATATTAATCTCAAAGGAGAAATGACAATCCTCATCCAGGGAGCAGAGAAAAAGAAATAAGGGGACACTTTACCTATTTACCTTATTTTCATGAAATTAAGGGACACTTTTCCTGTTTACCTTATTTTGGATGTTCATTAGGAGCAGTAGGTCCATAGGGGACTGGTTTCCTGAACAGTCCTAATGCAGGGAACTTCATTCATTATATGCTTGATTTCCTTACATAACTCTGTTACTTTCTTTCTAGTTAAAAAGGAGAAAAAATATGGATCGAATCCTGGTCACAGGAGGAGCCGGTTTTTTGGGAAGCCATCTTTGCGACTTACTTCTTGAAAAAAATGCGGATGTCCTGTGCGTTGATAACTTTTTCTCAGGAAAAAAAGAAAACATTCTCCCTCTTCTTAACAATCCTTATTTCGAGTTAATCCGTCACGATATCATCCACCCTTTCTTTGCGGAAGTGGATAAAATCTATCACCTGGCTTGTCCCGCCTCGCCCATTCATTATCAATACAATGCCATAAAGACAGTGAAAACAAATGTCATCGGCACTATCAATATGCTCGGATTGGCAAAAAGAACAAAAGCGAAAATTCTTCTGGCATCAACCTCTGAAGTGTACGGGAATCCTGAAGTCCACCCCCAAAACGAAAAATACTGGGGAAATGTGAATCCGGTTGGCCTCCGAAGCTGCTACGACGAAGGTAAAAGAGCCGCTGAAACACTCATGATGGACTACTCTCGCCAGAATGATGTCAATACAAAAATAGTAAGAATTTTCAACACCTACGGCCCTCGAATGGAAATCAATGATGGAAGAGTAATCAGCAATTTCATCGTCCAGGCTTTAAGGAATGAACCGCTCACCGTTTACGGAGAGGGAAGTCAAACCCGTTCGTTCTGTTATGTTTCTGATCTGATACAGGGTCTTCATTCAATAATGGAACAAGAAGATTTCACCGGTCCTATCAACCTAGGGAATCCGGATGAGCACACAATTCTTGAACTGGCAGAGAAAATAATTGACCTCACCAAGAGCTCTTCCAAAATCGTTCATAAACCCCTGCCTGAAGACGACCCGGAACAGAGATGCCCTGATATCTCTTTAGTAAAAGAAAAATTCGGCTGGCAGCCTAAAATAAAACTCGACGAAGGGCTGACAAAGACAATCTCTTATTTCAAAGAAAAAATAAATAAAGAGAAATGACTCCAAATCAGAAGACATTATCCATTATCATCCCTGTTTTCAATGAAAAAAACACCATCAAAGAAATCATCTCCCGTGTCCAAGCTGTGGATATTGGCTTAAAAAAAGAAATCATCATTGTGGATGATTATTCCTCAGACGGAAGCCGGGAAACCCTTAAAAAAATAAACAGAGATAATATTAAGGTCTACTTCCATTCAAAAAATCAGGGCAAAGGGGCTGCCCTGCAAACAGGATTCTCAAAAGCCAAAGGAGATATTATAATCATTCAGGATGCCGACTTAGAATACAACCCTCAAGATTATCCGAGACTCCTTCGCCCAATCCTGGATGGCAGGGCGGACGCCGTCTATGGGTCCCGTTTTCTCGGAGAAGAACACCGGGTTCTTTTTTTCTGGCATTATGTGGGAAATAAATTACTGACCACCCTCTCCAATATGCTGTCCAATCTCAAGCTCACAGACATGGAAACCTGTTACAAAGCTTTCAAAAGAAAGCTTCTGGACAAGATAACCATAAAGTCCAAACGATTCGGTTTTGAACCGGAAATAACAATCAAACTCGCCTCTCTGAAATGCAAAATTTATGAAGTGCCCATATCCTATTCGGGAAGAGATTACAGCGAAGGAAAGAAAATCGGATGGAAAGACGGCATTTCAGCGATTTACCATCTCTTTCGATACAAATTTTTCGATTAAAAAGTGCCGTAATTAGCCACTCAATTCAATTCCATTATCCTTGCACCACTTTCGAAGAACCCGATTCTGGGCGGCATTCTCAAAATTATACCAAGATTGCAGAATCCCCTTTGACTCCAAGAAGTCCTTATATCGAGCATAGGCCCCACGTCTCCTGAAAATGTTTCTAACGTATTCGACGTCATCAGGAGTGTTGCTTAGCACAAAATCGAAATCCATGCCCTACCGAAATCCAAATAACCAACAGCTGGCAAAGTCAGGTTGATTTGTGCCTCAGCCAATCATATTAAAAATAAACTATAGCAGTTATTTATAACTCATATTTAATGTTAGTAAGCTCATTTTCATTTATTATATTATGCCATTCTTGCTCAAGCACACATAAATCTTTTCCAATTATCTCATGAATTGAGCGCCAACCTTTCTTCCATACATATTGCACAATCTCTAAATCATAGTTTTCATAAAGAAACTTTACAAAACTGCCAGCTTGTGGATATGTGATCAAATCATCATATGAATTGAACTTTGTCATAATGTTCTTTAATGGTAACAATTTGCCTTTCAACATTAGATATTTACATAGTCCATGTAAACTGTATCCATGCCAATTATTATCAGCATAAACTGCCAATCCTTCTCTAATCCAAGGATCTGAGTTCCCCCATAAATTCATAGAGATGATGTGCATGATTTCATGTGATGTATTTGCTTTTATGAGTTGTGAATATATATAGCAGACCACATTATGTTTTGGAAATGCACTTCCATTTGTCTCCCAACCTAAAAGATCTTTCATTTTTGTACGTGAATCGACTACAAAAACATGAATGGTATCGTTATAATTTTTCTCATTTAATAGCGAAAGTATATGAGAATATGATTTTTCGCTTCCATTTTTTAAAATCGATATCTTCTTATGAGCATAAGATTCCTCTTCAAAATACAGCCTAAAATGCGAAGTGGTCTCCGTTTGCCAACTCATATTTTTATTGTTATATAATTCTCTTGCAGAAGGACCATTGAAAACAATCAAGCCGCAACTCATAATAAATAGACAACATGTTATTGTAAGATAAAATGCAAAACGTCTCTGTATTAAATAAATTGACATTCGGTTACCGCCTTACAATTCACATGCCTAACATATATTATACAGCCATTTTGCCTGTGAAAATACGGCTTATATAGCTTTCTATTGCGTTATCCTGACAGAATTTACCAGGCATTATCATATTGAATATCAATAGTCTTGGATGTCTTATCATCTGCTCCTTCTTTATTTCCTTCATCAAATCTCGTTGCTCGCTGTCGGAAAAAGATACTATCAGAACGGATTTAAAAATTCAATAACCACTTGCGATGAAACAAAATATATTACGTCTTTTTTCTAGGAGACTTGATTGAATTAAGAGGAAGTGAAACGCATCGTTATTCTCAATCAAAGTGCCGAAAAGTTGACAAAAATCAATCCGAATATGGACTTCAGGAACGAATTTTTCTAAACTGTATCTTTACACAATATATAATTCTATCAAGATTGGAAGTGACAGGAGATGTCGAAATGAATGACCCCTTAAAAAAATACTTATTGTATGTGTATCTCACCGCATTAATTGGGGCAGGGATGACAAGCTGTGTTCCTTCTCCCGAAGCTCTGCCCAAACCAGAACCTAAGCCAGTGGAAGCAACGCCTCCATCAGGATTCGTTATGAAACCTTTCCACCTCTCCATGAAAGAGAAGATGCAAGAGTCCTATGAACGTGCCGATGAAATCATCATTGGCAATTTTTCAGGTACCCACTATAATAAAAAAAGAGGCATCATTTACTATTTCAGTGATTTCAGCCAGTTCGATAAGGAAACATTATCCTGGGGAACGACGCAGAACATTGTCATGCCAGTTCATCAGGAGGAGCTCGAGCCGGAAATAATCAGGCGAAATGAATTCAAAACTCTGATCGACCTGGATAAAATCGGAATCTGCTGGGACTTTTATCAGGGAAACCGCAATATCTACCTTGTGGAGGGGAAAAAGAATCTTATTTTTCTTGAGGTGGGCTTCGACAAAGCCTCCGGTCATTTCTACAGAAATTTACTTGATTCATATCCCGTAACCGATGAATGCAGGGCAAAATATATCTTCAACCTGATGATTCAGGATAAGACATAATTAGGGAAAATAATTGGGGAGAAGATACCCATTTCCCTATTTTTCACTTAAAAAACACTTCGAGAAATTGAAACCAAAAATGAGGTGAATAGGTATTGTGTCCCCAAATTATTCTATGTGCACAAACCATTTATTATAGAACCCCACAGAATCCATTATTGAATATCATCCTGCAATTAACATCTGACGTTTTATGAATGGATATTCTCCTTTCTTTCTTTTTTCATTATAATTTTTTCTTAACTGGATACTTTTTTCCTGTAATATTTTTAATGCCTATATGAAAAAGACTTAGATTAAGCAAAAATACGTCAAAATCTCAGAAGCTAAAAATACAAATACCAATAAATTTGCCATTGACGCATCTCATCCGGGATGAGCTTTATCTATTCCAAAGTAATCTTCTCTGCATTGCTCAAACAAATCCCATTAAACAGAAACTTAAAAGTGCCATGAGGTTGGGCTCTAAAGGTGATTTCAGGTCCAAAAAGAATAAGAGTTCCTTCCCCAATTTTTGCTTCGACAACCGTGACCCCGTCTTTGAGAAAATGCTGTCCCCACGCCCATCCACTCCGTAAAGGCGTTTTACTGTCAAACCAG
The DNA here is from genome assembly GCA_964584935.1 of uncultured Eubacteriales bacterium. Classification (GTDB taxonomy): domain Bacteria; phylum Acidobacteriota; class Aminicenantia; order Aminicenantales; family Aminicenantaceae; genus CAZPBN01. The sequence continues at coordinate 39,128 of CAZPBN010000020.1, forward strand.
GCAATGGGCTTGATATGTTCAAGTGAAGCTTCAGGGAGAAGATCAAAAACAGGGCTTCGATTGAAGTAAACATCCAATCTTTCCGGCAATCCATAGGCAAGGGGCTTTGAATTATTAACTCGAACCTGGAGAATCGAACCGGGAACAAAATATTTCTTCCGGGAATAGGGTTGGAGCTCACCTTCCGGAGTTTTTTCTGCAAGATAATTAGCTATCGGAAGGTTATAATGATATCCCAGCCTGGTTGAACTGCCAATGGTTAGAATCATTCCTCCATTGGAGATAAATTGATACAACTGAGGAATGGTTTTTTCGACCGTGGTCCTTCCCAGCCATTTTCTATATTTTTCAGGGATTGTTTCTGGATCAGGCTGTCTGTATCGATATCGGCTGGACGAATCCTCAGGCTTTAAATCAGGTATAGCCCCTCCGGGAAATATGAGAATATCATACTTATTAATAAGATTTCCTTTATCGAGAGTCTTTGGAAACACAAGCTCATAATTGAACTCAAACTGTTCCAGAAGCCAGCGAATCCAGCCAGAAGCCATGGAGCCTCCGTATCTATCCCACAAACCAATTCGCACTGGCTTTATATGGAATGCTTCGCTCTTAAGAGGTGAATCCACAGCATAAAAGTCAAGTCCTTTATTTTGAGCCATTTTTTTCAGTTTAGCGGCTGTTTTTTTCCCTGCCGGAATATAGATTGCTCCAGGGACAAATGACTTTTCGGGTAGCTCATAGGATTTTTCAAGCCAGTACACTTTTTCCTTGCTTTTCAACAGCCGGTTTATGGCTATAAACGAGTCATTCACGCTGTGGGACAAAAGATATCCTGAAGCATCGGATTCAAGCGGATTTCCGGCAGGAACCTCAGCCAATCCATTGACTCTTTCAAACGGACCGTCAAATCCATCCAGTATCCGGTCAAATTCCACTCCCATCTGGAATGCCAGGGTGTATCCGGCACTGTCATAAGGAGCTCTGGGAAGACCTCCGGGACAGGGAATATCATCAGGGTAATCCTGAGGTTCAAACATATCCATGATATGAGGCCGGAAAGCCTGGGCGGTTTTCACGATATAAGAGCCTCCCGTATATTTTTTTCCTTTGATTTCAAAATCGCCAGTGGATTTCAACACAGATATTCCGTTTTTAATAAGAATATTGATGAACTTTATGGCGGTTAAAAAGTCATCCTGGTCAGAGGGTATGATGAATCCTCTCGGATCCCTTAAATCCGGCTTCCGGAACAATTCAAAATACTCCCTCGGATATCCCTGCCACCAGCGGCTTCCCGTGGGTTCAACTTTGTCCTTTTCCAATTGGGTTTTCACCGCTTCAACAACATCAGGGTGCATTGTCCAGTGGTCCCGGCTTCCCCGCAATATGGAGTTTTTCCCCATGCGGTAGATATTAAAAAGAAAATCTTCCTTTAGTTTTGAGGCAATATCCAGAACAGCCCGGTCGGCAGTGATTGAATATTCGATTGTTTTCTTAAAATGCCATTTTTGAGGTTCCACAGGAAAGGGATAGTCTCCGTTGGGAAGCTGTTTATCAGGTAAAAACGGAATCTCCACAGGGGTGGGATTGCCGATCATCTCGGTAAGAATTCCAATCATATTGTGAAAATAAGGGGTGCAGCGAAGACAACCATTCCACCAGGTCTGATACCAGGCCCCCTCTCTCATGGTTGAACCAGGCTTCCCTTCGGCGACAAAGCGGCTATGCATAGCGGATCCAACCACATCAATGCCCAAAGGTATCAAAGGATCATAATTGTAATTATAAGGCTCCCTGAAAGGGGGTGCAAATAAAACAGCTCCAGCCGGACCAGTTTGATGATGATTATACACGATTTGGGGATACCATTCTCTATACAATATGAGGTTGATGGCTTCAGTTTCAGGCATATTGACCATATAGAAATCCCTGTTGTTATCATGTCCCACATATTTATGATATAAACGGGGAAGTCCTCGGGTCGACCGTTTCTCAGGATCTGGATTTCGCATATACCAGTTCCCAACCATCTCCATTCCATCCGGATTCGTAATAAGAGTCAGAAGAATCACATCTTCCAGAATTCTCAGAGTCTCGGGATCATTTTGACTAACCATCTGATACACCAGTTCAATCTCCTGCTGCGCACCGGAAACTTCAGTGGCATGAAGGCCCCCGTCGATCCATACCACGGCTTTGCCTCGAGACGCCATTTCTTTGGCTTCTTGGTCAGTCAATCCTTCAGCTAGAGCCAATTTTTTTGAAATGTCCTTGTACATATCTAGTTTTTTATGATTTTCGGGGGAGGTAATGATTGCCATCACCATGGGACGGCCTTCAGCGGTGGTTCCTATTTTCACAAGCTTCATCCGTTCTGATTCCTGTTCCAGCTTTTTCCAGTATTCCAGTAACTGGGAATAATTGACAAGAATGTAGTCATCACCGATATCATGGCCAAACTGTTCTTTGGGCGAAGTGATTTCACTATGGACGGCGCTATAAAAAGAAAAAATAAATAATAGAATCAAAACCAGAAGATATTTTTTTTTCATTATTGATATCCTTTCTTATTCTTTGGCATTAAATATATCATAAATGAATGCCTGTCTAGCAAGTCATTTTAGGAAAAATTCAAAAAAATCTTAAAATATATGAATTTCATCACAAGAAAATAGACGAATTTGGGATTTATAACTCTTATTTTACAAAAATTAGTCTTTTTGAAAAAATATGAAAAAATACTTGACAAATACACACTCAATTATTATATTAATAACAGACTAAGATATTGGAGGTGAACAAATGGCTATTATCAAATGGGATCCCTTCAGAGAGATGATTACTCTAAGGGATAGAATGAATCGTTTATTTGAGGACTCTTTTTCGGGACAAGAGAAAGATACTGATCTTATAGGCAGCACTTGGGCTCCTTCAGTTGACATCTACGAAAATGGAAATGAGCTGATCTTGACTGCTGAACTGCCCGGAATGAAAGAAGATGATATCGAAATAAAAGTTGAAGATAACACTCTCACTCTCAGCGGCGAACGGAAGATGGAAAAAGACACAAAGGAAGAAAACTATCATCGCATCGAGCGAGCGTATGGTTCATTCCGCAGGTCATTCTCACTTCCTCATTATATAGACCAGGAATCCATTCAAGCAGAACATGACAGCGGCGTGTTAAAAATTAAAATGAACAAGAAACCAGAATCAAAACCGAAAAATATTAAGATCCTCAAAGCAAAACCCAAAGAGAACAAAAAGTAAGATTTATTAACTCAACGAAAAAGCGTCCGGGATTTTCCCGGGCGTTTTTTTTTATTTGAAATCAACGGGCACATCCCGTTTTTGATTTAATCTCATTATTGCTATAAAATTGATGTAAAGGTTAGATAGAATGTCTTCTTTCTCATTGGGTAAAGTTAAAAAGAAGATTCATGCATTTCCCCGAAAAAAAGCTGATAAACTCTCCAACTCCTTTGCACAAGCTGGAGAATCTATCCAGGGAGCTTAATGGACCTGATATATACATTAAAAGAGATGATCTCACAGGTCTTGCTTTCGGGGGCAACAAATCCCGAAAATTGGAATTCATCATCCCGGATGTTTTAGAAAAAAAGGCCGATATCAGTATTACCTGGGGAAGCGTCCAGTCCAATTGGTGTTTTCAAAGCGCCATTGCAGCCAGGAAATTCGATGTCAAACCCATTCTTGTCTTATTTAAATCTTATGACCTACCTGAAGAATCCGACGGGAACTTTCTTTTAGATTTTATTCTTGACGCCGATATAAAAATAAGAGAAGCAGAGAAAGGGAAAGTAGTCACAATGGAAGATGCCGAAAAAGTCATCAAAGAAGTCGAAAACGAGGTGAACGAATCCGGAAATAAACCTTATGCCATACCTCTTGGAGGATCCATGGTGGGAGGCTCAATGGATATTCCCTTCGGCTCCATAGGCTATGGCATCGTAACCAAATAAATCTCAGAAGTGATTCGCTTTATTGCAATCAAAGAAGGAATTTTTTTTGGACCCTATTCATACGGGAAAAGCCATGACAGCGCTTATCGACCTCATCAAAAAAGGGCACTTCAATAATAAGGAAAAAATAGTTTTCTTTCACACAGGAGGGACTCCAGCCATTTTCCCAATAGATGCAATTTAGTCAATTTCCTGAAATCATAAGCGGTCCTGTTTCAAATCCCATCAATTCTCTTATGGGAATGCTTGAGCCAAAGTGAGTGCTTTGACTTCCGTCGCTCCCGATTCAAGGAGCACGCGACTGCCTTCATGAATGGTTGATCCCGTTGTGAACACATCATCCACCAGAAGCACTGTTCTCCCTTTTAATTTCTCTTTTCCTGACACTTGAAACACTCCTTGAACATTCTTCCTTCTATTTTCTGCCTGAAGATAAGTCTGAGGAGGATTGTTTTTCTTTTTGATCAGGCATCCGTCTAGAAACTCTATTTCTATCCGCTTGGATAATTCTTTGGCAATGACCTGAGCCTGGTTAAATCCTCTTTGGCGTTCTCTCTTAGGATGAAGGGGAACAGGCAGAATAATATCTGTATCCCACCATAATTTCTCATCATCTCTAAGGACATATTCGGCAAAATGAGCAAGCCTTTTCCCCAGAATTTTGTATTGGCGGTATTTGAATAATAGGATGACATTTCTTAAATTTCCTTCATATATCCCACAGGATCGATGGATAGAATAGGGGGGATCATTGTTCAAGCATTCACTGCATAGATGAGGCTCTATCGAAGAATCGAAAAATCTTCCACAGTATAAACAATAAGAAGGTAAAGAATTAGAAAACAGCTTATTGAAGCATTTTTGACAAACAACTTTTTCTTGGTTGGATTCCAGTAAGGATGAGCATATCTGGCAAAAAGAAGGAAAAAAAATGAGCTCAGCGAGTTTTGATAAAGACGAATTCATTTATAATTCTTCTAAATTATGGATTTCCTCTTTCTTCTTTTTCCTGGCAAGTGATACAATGCCTCGCCCAGGGAACAGCATTCAGTCTTTTCTTACTGATATTCTTTCCACACGTTTGACAGATCCCATAATCACCCTTTTCAAGCCTTTTCAAAGCTTCATCAATCAATAATAATTGCTTCCGTTCTGTATCCGAAAGATTAAAAAGGAATTCTTTTGTGTATGAACTTTCAGCCTTATCTCCGGCATCCTGAGCAACGTCGGTTTCGATTTTTCTGCTGTCACTATAAGCCTCATTCAGCACGCTTATAATTTCATCTTTTCTTTTTAATAATTTTGCCTTAAATTTTTCTTTTTCATCCTTATTCAATCTTTACACCTCATTTGGCATATTTTTTTCCTCTCAATATGGTCAAAGAACGATAAATCTGCTCAAGAAGCATAACCCGGCACAATTCATGGGAAAATGTCATTTGAGAAAGCGATAGTAAAAAATCAGCTTGTTTCAATATTCTTTCCTCCAATCCCATAAAACCTCCCAACACAAAACTTATTGTGCTATTTGAAGTTAGGACGGTTTTTTCTAAAAAATGAGCAAATTCGTTTGAATTCATTTCTTTGCCATCATTACAAAGGCAAATAATATAATCATCTTTTAAATTTTTTTCAAGTTCTTTAGCTTCCAAATCTTTAATTTTTTTTTCAAATTTTTCATCAATTCCTTTCGCTGCTTTAGTTTCTTTCAAAATACAAGTTCCAAGCTGGTTGATTCTTTTCAAATAGAACTCTTGCAAGCGTCTAATCTCATTGTTTCGGGTTTTTCCAGGCCACATGAGCTTTAATTTCATTTTTTTTTATTCCGACAAACAAAAATTGGTATTATTTAACCTATAAAGTTTATATAAAATAATAATATGTGCTCAAAAAGTCAATGACTTTATGGAAATTGAAAAAGTCAGCAGGAAATTTTCACTGCATCCCCCCAGAGTTTTTCCAGAGAATAATATTCTCTGTTATAAGGTGAAAAAATATGCACAATAAAATGACCGTAATCCATCAATACCCATTCTGCTCTTTCTTTGCCTTCAATGTTAAGAACTCTGACATTATTCTTTTTCAGTTCACTCTCAATGTGTTCATATAAAGCAATATTTTGCCTGACAGATCTTCCGTGCATAATGATAAAATAATCTGTAAAATCCGATATTTTCCTTAGATCCAATACAATTAAGTCCTGAGCCATTTTTTCCTGACCGGCGTTTACCACAATTTGAACCTCCTTGGGAAGATTCTTTTCGATCCTATTTTTTTCTTTATTTTTAGTCATTTTCTTCATTTATAAAAATATTGTTATCTATTATATATTGTTCAACATTTTCCGGAACCAATTTTTTTATTGACAACTTTTTTCTTATCCGTTTCCGTATCTCAGTTGAAGATATATCCAATGCATTAAACTTGTAAAGGAATATACTGAAATCAGAAATAATGTCCTTTGTCAATTCAACTCCCTGGGAAACATCGATGATCTTCTCTTTATATTCATTTCCTAAAATTTGCTTTGCTTTATCAATATCATATCCAGGCCGGCTTATCACAATAAAAAAACAGTTTTCAAGGACTTTCTTATAATCTTTCCACGTTTCGATCTCTAAAAACGCATCGATTCCAAGAATAAAAAAAATATCGGTGCCCGGATGAATTTTCTTCATTTTGTTTAAGGTTATAATCGAATAAGATTTCTCTTTAGCTTCAATCTCAATCGAAGAAACACCAAAATGAGGATAAGAAGAAACAGCCAGTTTAACCATCTTATATCTGTGGTGGGGGGACGCCATTTCACCTGTTTTGTTATGAGGAGGAATATAAGACGGAATGAACAGAATTCTGTTCAGTGAAAATTTCCTTTGCACCTCTTCGGCAGCTTTCAAATGCCCCCGGTGAATAGGATTAAAAGTCCCTCCAAAAAGTCCGATTCTTTGTGTTTTAATCATAGGGATCCGTTTCACTCTCCATAGAATTTAAAGTTTTAATCATCTCGGAAACCAGCGGCTTCAACCCTTCTCTTTTTAAAGCAGAAATGGCAAAAAATGGAATGTTTCGTTTTTTTGCTATTTCCTTCACTTTTTCCAATCTGCTTTTGTTTTCATGCAGCAGATCAATTTTATTCGCAACCAGTATTTGCCGCCGTTCCGCCAAAGAAGCCTTAAATTCTTTGAGTTCTTTGATAACGGTGTCATAAGCTTGAATGGGATCTATATCAGAATAAGGGGAAACATCAATAAGGTGAACCAAAATTTTCGTTCGTTCAATATGTTTGAGGAATTGAATGCCCAATCCGTGTCCCTGGTGTGCCCCTTGAATCAATCCTGGAATATCAGCAACCACAAAGCTTTGAAACTCATCGATGTCCACAACTCCCAGATTTGGAATCAGGGTGGTGAAAGGATAATCAGCAATTTTAGGTTTTGCCGCTGATATTTTTGATATCAACGTGGATTTTCCGACATTTGGGAATCCAATCAGACCCACATCCGCTAAAAGCTTCAATTCAAGAGTATATGCCTTTTCTTCACCAGGTAGACCTTCTTCCCATTCTCTGGGGGCTTGATTTGTCGAGGTCACATATGAAGCATTGCCTCTTCCCCCTTTTCCTCCCTTTGAAGCCAAAAATTTTTGTCCATCCGAAACAAAATCAAAAGCAATTTTTTCCTTATCTTTTTCCCTTACGACGGTTCCTACAGGAACGTTTAAATACAAATCATCCCCTTTTTTTCCCCGGCGATTCTTCCCTTCACCATGAGCTCCTTTTTTTGCTCTGATTATGGGATGAAATCTGAAATAGGCAAGGGATTTAATACTCTTATCAGAAACGAAGTAGATACCCCCTCCGTCTCCTCCATAACCTCCATCCGGTCCCCCTTTGGGAACTCCTTTTTCCCTTCGGAAACTGACACATCCATTGCCGCCTTTTCCCCCGTACAGAGTTATATTGACTTGGTCAACAAACATATTGAATGGTGCCGGAAATTGTTAGGAAGGAACTATAGAAACAAATTTTTTGCCTTTACCTTTTGTTTCAAATGCGACATTTCCCTCCACTTTTGCAAAAAGAGTATCGTCTTTGCCTCTTCCAACATTGTCTCCCGGCTTAAAAGGAGTCCCTCTCTGACGAACAATAATGGAACCTGCATTCACATATTGACCACACGACCTCTTTACACCTAATCTTTTGGAATGACTGTCCCTTCCATTCCTAGCGCTTCCTCCGGATTTCTTATGAGCCATTTTATCTCTCCTTTATCAATTCTTTTTCTTTGTTGTCTCTTGCTTTTTTTTAGTCTGGCTGGGTGCCTTTTTCTTTTTTGTTTCAGTTTTACCAGTTTTGGATTTGGATTTTGAAGCGGCTGCTTTTTTACTGGTTTGTTTAGTCTTTGGTTTTTCTACTTTTTTGTCTTCTTTTGGCTTGGATTTGCTTTCTGTTTTAGGTTTTGTCGTTCTTTTTTGTCCCGAAGTTTTTTGAACACCGGTTTGTTTTTTTGGAGCTGGTTTTGCCTCACTCTTTTCAGCAGCTATTTTCTTCTCCTCTGGTTTCTTTTTGGTTTCAGTTTCCTTTCCAGCAGCTTTTTTCATATCTGAAATAATTTCTTCAATTTTTATTTTGGTGAGTTCTTGACGGTGCCCCATCTTCTTTTTATATTGCTTCCTTCTTTTCTTTTTGAAGACAATGATTTTCTTTCCTTTTAGATTTTCTAAAATTTCAGCCTTAACCTGGGCATTTTCAATAAAGGGAGTTCCTATCAAAGTCTCTTTTTCATCTTCGATAAGAAGGACTTTATCAAAATTGACTTTCTTCCCTTTATCTTGAGAAAGTTTTTCGATATCAAGAACATCTCCTTCTTGAACTTTATACTGTTTTCCTCCTGTTTTTATCACTGCAATCATTTTCTACCTCTTATTAGTAAGATTTAACAAAATTGGAATCTAAATTTAACATATGGTTATTCTTATGTCAATTCTCAACATCTTTGAAATTTCTTGACAAAAAACATTCTTTTTCCTACTTTTATACTGTTTCTATAAATTGACTTATTCGCCGGGCGGTTAGCTCAGTGGTAGAGTACCGGTCTTACAAACCGGGGGTCACTGGTTCGAGCCCAGTACCGCCCACCAGAGTTTGTTTCATATTTCCAGGGGAAAAGAAGCTTTTCCGGTTGGTTTCCCTTTCAATCCTAATACCATAATTTCAGCGTAAATCAACAATTTTTGTGACATATTTGTGACGCATTGACTCACGTAAAATGTAACTTTGCATAAGCTATTGCCTCATGAATAAT
>CAZPBN010000021.1:0-46320 GCA_964584935.1 uncultured Eubacteriales bacterium
CTAGATGTAAAAAAAAATTACATTTTTCCTTTATTATTCCAGCAACACATCAATTTGACAATACAGAAATGCTATATAATAATAAAATAATAAAAACAAATGATAATCACATAAAGGAGGAAGAGAACAGGCATTATAATATTATCCAGGAAGGGATTATGAAAGAGGATAGAGGAAGGCTTAGAAGATTTGACAATGATTGTTTCCCTAGAAGGCGCTTTATTTGGGAATTGAATTGCTATTGAATATCTGATTCTTAGAAGATAAAATGAAATCTTATTCAAGCAGGCTTAATAAGCAGATTCCTATTGATCGACTCTCTTTTCAATTGGGTATGATCAACTGTTTTGTGGAGATGGTTGCTTGTGGAGTTAAAAAGCTTGCTTTGAGTCCCCCCTTGGTTCCTAAAGACTATCAAAAAATCGCGCCTTATTCCGATCAAATCGTTCAGGGATTTGGTGTGAAATCCTATCTTGAAAAATCGCTGCTGGTGACAAAACTCCAATCTCCGGAATTCAATAAAGGGAAATGGTCACTCTTGTATTATAAAACCGATGATGTGCTTGAAGATTATTTGAATTTGAAAAAAAGAAAAATTCAGTTAGAAAGAGATAAAAAATATGATCAGAAAGCTTCTGAGAAGTTATCCCGGGAATTCATGAAATTGTTGAGTTATCCCAGTGAGGTTATTGAACAAAAGATTTCTGGTTTGTCTCAAGATCCTTATATGTTGATAGAGATTTGAATAAAAGGAGGCTTCTGGCAACAGGAGCCAAAAGCTTACAGGATTATAATATGTCTGTGAATTCAAAAAAAAGCAGTGATTTGAAACAGGATATCACAGCAGGTAATTTTGAAGTGCGATTTTATTCCGGCTACAAAGAAAAAGAGACTCCCCAATATATTATTGTTAAAAGCCGCACATATCCTATAGATGAAGTCCTGGAGCGGGAAAGAATCTATGACATCCAATCAAAGAGAATGTGCGAAGTTTTTGTGTGCCGCATCAATGAAGATTTGATAAAGATTGAAAAGCTTGAAACAGGGGAATGCAACCTGTCTTGTTTTTGACAGTTTGCTGGCTCAAATAGGTAAAAAATTGATGTGTGCCAGACTCCCTGGTTGAAATAAAGCTTTTCTCGAGTTTGTATTTTTAAAAAAGGAAGGGAATCCTCTCCTTCTTGCTTCCGGATGATATTCGCATCCTATTCATGACCGCTAGTGATTCTGTTATTAAAATGAAAATTTGGAGTGGGAATGATTTATAATTATAATAGAAAATGAAATGAGTTTAAGATTTATTGAGGAAAACAAACGATTTAAAGAGTTAATAGAGGCTCTCCGACAAGGAGAAAAAGGATTAAAAATCGGAGGACTGATTGGTTCTGCCAAGCCCTATTTTCTCTCTGTGTTGAAGAACAATTTTAAAAAAAGAATTGTCTTCATTAGATCTTTTTCATCTCCCTTGGAATCTTTTGAAGAACAAAGCCGTTTCTATTTGAACCAATTCTCCCCAGAAATAAACCTGTGCTCACTTCCTCCCCTTTCTGAAAATCCTTATCAACGCATTTCTCCCTCACTGGATACAATCTCAACTCGAATGCGTTTCTTTTATCATTTGATTCATGAAATGCCGTCTTTGATCATCACCAATATTCCGGGACTTTTGAAACCCTTTCCCTCTTTATCAACTCTGCAAAACATGTTTTTGAATTTGGAGGTGAGTGCTTCCTTCCAATTTGATCGCTTATTGAAAATTCTTTCTGAATGTGGCTACTTAGAACAGGAATTAGTCAATTCACCCGGTGAATATGCCAGACGGGGGGGAATCATCGATGTCTTTTCTTTTTGGGAAAATGATCCTTTCCGAATCGAATTCAGCGGGGATGAGATTGTCTCTTTACGGAAATTCGATCCCTCAAACCAGCGTTCTATAAAGAAAGTCAATCATATACTGATTCCATCCTTAAAGGAATATCCCGGCTACCTTGAGTTAGAACATAAGGAAAGCATTTGTGAATATCAAGCGTTGAATCATAAAGAATATTTTGTTCCGTTCACTCATTATTTGAACAATACGCTGTTTGTGGTGGAAGAAGTTGAAGAGGTGGAAAGGGAATGGCGCGAAATGGTCGACACATTTAAAAAAGAATACAGAGCGAAAAAAAATAGTGAAAATCTCCCTGTGCCACTTGAGGAAATCTATAATCCTGATTTATGGGAAGAAATAAAAAAGGAATCTATTTTTTTACAGAGTTTTTCCACTGATGATACCGGAAGCACATTTGTTTTTCCTTTTCAATCCATTCCTCAGTTTAAAAACAGAATCCCTTTTTTCCTTCAGTACTTAAAAAAATTACAAAGTGAAAGGGAAAGATGCTTTGTCTTTTTTTCCAGCGAAGGTGTATGTAAAAAAATAAAGGAACTTCTTTTCCAGCACAATATAGTTCATTTTAAAACTTCTTCTCCTTTTGAATATCCGAAAAATGGATCTATCGGATTGGTAATGGGAGAGATGGAGACCGGATTCCGTTATCCTGAAGAAAAAGTCACATTTTTTTCAGAAAAAGATATCATCACCGAAGAAAAAATCATTGTAAAAAGAAAGCCTTTAAAAAAGTTCTTATCCCATTTTCAGGATTTTAAAACCGGTGATTATATTGTGCATATAGATTATGGAGTTGGAATTTTTAATGGCTTAGTGAAAATGAATGTTAGTGATATCACAAAAGAATGTATGGAAATCACATATAAAGATAATGATAAGCTTTTTGTTCCTGTTGAAGACCTCAATCTGGTTCAAAAATATTCTAGGGCAGGTTCATCCCCGGTTGTCCTCAATAAGCTAGGGAGTGCTTCCTGGGAGAAAACAAAAGCCCGGACAAAAAAGTCGATTGAGAACATTGCCAGAGGACTTCTTCAACTCTATGCGCAGAGAAAAGCAGGAAATGGATATGGGTTCAGTCAGGAAGGCAACTGGCAGGAAGAATTTGATAAGACTTTTGAATATAGTGAAACCGAGGATCAATTGAAGGCTTTGAAAGATATCAAAAAAGATATGGAATCGGAATATCCCATGGACCGCTTGCTGTGCGGAGATGTGGGATTTGGAAAAACCGAAGTGGCGATGAGAGCATCTTTTAAGGCTGTTATGGATGGAAAACAAGTCGGTGTCCTTTGTCCCACCACAGTCTTAGCCAGCCAACATCTGAAAACGTTTAAAAACAGGATGCTTCTCTTTCCGGTTCGAGTTGAAAGCTTAACCCGCTTAAAATCAAAAAAACAGCAGAAAAAGATTGTCGAAGACTTGAAAAAAGGAAAGATTGATATTCTAATTGGTACGCATAGAATTCTTTCTAATGATGTTCAGTTTCGTGACTTGGGACTTTTGATAATAGATGAAGAACAGCGTTTTGGTGTGAGCCATAAGGAAAAAATAAAAAAAATGAAAACAAGCATCGATGTATTGACTCTGACGGCAACACCTATTCCCAGAACCTTGAACTTATCACTCACAGGAATAAGAGATATCAGCTTGATTGAATCTCCTCCCAGAGACAGACTTTCCATAAACACAATCGTTGCCCCCTTCAGTATGGCACTGATTGCTTCTTCCATTAAGAAGGAATTGGCAAGAGAAGGGCAGGTTTATTTTATACACAATAAGATTGATGATATTGATCGGATTGCACAATTAATAAAGAAAATTGATCCAGACATTCAAGTTGCGGTTATCCATGGGAAAATGCCCAGTCTTTCCATAGAGAAAAAAATGATTGACTTTATTGAAAGAAAATATGATGTTCTCGTGTCCACAACCATTATAGAAAACGGCATAGATATTCCTCTGGTTAATACTTTAATAGTCAACAATGCCGATCATTTTGGTCTCGCCCAGCTGTATCAACTTCGGGGCAGAGTGGGACGTTCTTCCCGCCAGGCAATCGCTTATTTTTTAGTTCCCAGTTTCACTGAAATCAGTGGATTAGCTAGAAAACGACTAAAGGCGCTTCAGGAATTCAGTCAATTGGGATCAGGATTCCGTCTGGCGGCAAAAGATTTGGAGATAAGAGGGGCAGGCAATTTTTTGGGAGCAGAACAGCATGGATATATAGAGGCAGTTGGTTTTGATTATTATATGCATCTTTTATATAGAACCATTAAGGAACTTAAAGGGGAGAAGGAAGAGGATATCGTAAGTGAAATCCATTTGAGAGTGGATATAAAGATACCGGAAGATTTTATTCCCCAGATGAATTTAAGGCTGGACCTTTATAAAAGGGTTTCATCAATACAACATCTGGATGAAATTGAGACCGTAAGAGAAGAAATAAAAGACAGATACGGAGATCCTCCCCGAAGTTTTGGAAATCTTCTTCGCTATGGAGCGATCAAATATCTGGCACAGAAAATGAAGATTACTTCCATAGATCGTATTGGGAAAAGAGTGATTTTTAAATTTTTTCCTGGCTCTTCTGTCAATTTGAGCGGACTAACAAAGTTTATTGATAAATATTCGGGTTCTATAACTCCTCAAGGAGTCATGAGTCTATTGCTTTCTGAAGGCGACGATAGAAAAATTATGGATGAAACGATAACTATCTTGAAGGAGTTATCTATATATAATATAATAGGTGAGTTCGAATCATGATCAATTTACTGGATAGACAAAAAAAGAGAACATTAATTTTAGTGGGGATAGGAGTGCTTTTTATTCTTTTTAACTGTTCCTGTAAAAAAAAGAATCCTCAAGATGACAAGGAGACAATTGATCTCACCGAACAAAAAAGAGCTAATGAAGTTATCTTGGAACTCGAAGGAAACGAATTTTATAATTCCGACTTTACTGAGTATGTTCGCAACATTGTTGGTGATGATTTGGAAAGTTTTGATGCTGTAACGCTAAGCAATCTGTTAGATAACTTTATAGAAGAAAAGATCTTGATTCAGGCTGCGAAAAAAAATGAAGTTTCCATTACAAAGAATGAACGAAAAGCATATATGGAAAATATCTCCACTATGAATTTAAATAAAAATAACAAATCTACTGAGAAAGAAGCAGAAACGTTATTCAATAGACTTCTGGCTGATAAATATATATATGAAATGGTGAAAGATATCAAAGTCCAGGATGATGAAATTAAAGAATACTATGAAGCCCATAAAAAGGATTTTTTTCGTCCTGAGAGGATTGTGGTGAGCCAAGTCCTGTTAAAGACAAAAGAAAAAGCCATTGAAATTAGAAAACGGTTGCAAAATTCTTCCGAAGATAATTTTAGAAAAATTGCGCGGACAGAGTCGGCAGGAGTTGAAGCTACAAATGGAGGAAAAATGGGGACATTTGAAGTGGGTCAATTTCCCATAGAGATGGAAAAAAGGATCTTTTCCTTAGAAGAAGGAGAATTGAGTCCTGTTGTGGAGTCTCCTTATGGATATCATATATTCAGGATGGATAAGAAATTCAAGGCAGATTTGATTTCAGAAGAAGAATCCCTTTCATCCATTAGAGTGAAAATACTAGATAATAAGATTGAGAAATTTTTTTCAAGACATATGGAAGAGCTGAAAAAAAATATGAACTGGAAATTGTATGAACAAAACCTTCCCTTCCCCTATGAAAGGAACAAATTATGAAAAGATCGAGATGGATTATTAGTTTGGTTTTAATGGTATCATGTGGAATGATACTGGCTGGAAATGAAGTTATCGAGGAGATTGTGGCTGTGGTGAATGAAGATATCATTACCCGAAGCGATTACATTAAACGGCGTCAAGATCTCTATCAATCTCTTCAGACCAGGTTTGAAGGAGATGAATTGGAAAAAAGGTTTGATACACTTGAAGAGGAATTGTTGGATGGTATGATAACAGAACTTTTGCTTTTACAAGAAGCTGAGAGAAAAGGCTTTAGTGTGACAGAACAAGTGAAAATGGGAATAGAGAGACTGAAAGAAGATAATGGTTTTGAAACGGATGAAGAGTTGAAAAGAGCACTTGCCCAACAGGGGCTGACTTATGAAGAATTTATTACAGAAATGGAAAAAAGTTATCTAAAGGAAAACGTGATTGTTGATGAAGTCAATAGGAGCATTGTTATTGAAGATTCAGAAACGGTTAATTATTATAAAAACCATCCTGAAGAATTTACTGAACCCACTGAGTATAAAATAAAAGCCATCTATCTTTCAGAAGAGTATAAAACTGAAGATGAGATAAATAGCCTTAAGAACGAGATCAATGAAAAATTGGCTTCAGGAGAATCTCTGGCGTCATTAGCGGAAAAGTATTCTGAAGGGCCGGGAAAGGAATCAAAAGGGGATTTGGGGACATTTGTAAAGGGAGAGATGGAAAGCCGTTTGGAAGAAGCTGTGGAGAAAATCGAAGTCGGAGAGTTAACTCAGTGGATTAAAGTTAAAAATGGATGGTTTTTATTAAAATTAGCAGATAAAAAAGAAAGCCATTTAAAACCTTACGAAGAAGTGAGTGAATCCATTGGAAAAAAACTTTTTGATCAAAAAAGCCAGGAGAAATATAAAGAATACATCGATGAGTTGAAAAACAAGAGCTATATTAAAATCATAAATCCCAACCCCCTAGAGCACCAAAACCTACCCTGAGATAGCCGTTTGTATATAAAAAAGGGTGATCTTTATTTTTTTTCTTCTCTCTCTTTCAATTGCTTTCTATCTCCCACTGGTTCGGGTTCTTTAAAGTCTATTGTTCGGGATATATCCCATTTCCCCATTGACACATATTGGGAACCACTGGATTGGGCAAAAAGCTTGACTTCGACTATTCCCCAATTAGGATTATTTTTAAATGAATTCAGATTTTTCCCTTTAACTCCATAATTACTTTTTAAGAGAATTTGTTTACTTTTTTCCCCTGGCATGACGGATTCTTTCCGGAGAGTTGAACGGAAAGCATCTCCAAGGTTTTTATAATCATTTTTGAATTTGAATACGGCGTTGAAATTGATATATTTAATCGGTTCGTCTGAAATATTCTTGACCTGAAAGGAAATGGCTGGCACAAGGATTAATTTCTCTGGCCAGGGTTGATAAAGTTTTTTTACCCATTTTGTTTGAATATTTGTTACTTCAATTGAATTTTTTAATTGTTCTGTTTTTTCCTTCTGGGTAACGCAGTTGGTATGTATAAAGACGCTTATCATAAATAAGACCATTATCCATTTTTTCATTTTGTGCCTCCTTTTAATACTTTAATATAATTGATACACAGGAAATTATCAAATTTTTTATGTTTTAAGATTGAACGTGTCTATGAGATAGAATGAAACAAAGTAAAAAATGAGCAGAAGGAGAAATATAAAGATTATTGCCAGTTTCTTTTTTTTAATATAATGAAATAATGAAATGAGCAGCTGGTAAAAAGCAAACACTTCAATAGCAAAGGGAATAAATCCAAGATAGCCGAGAAGAGGCATCTGAAATATTTTCCAGAAATTAAAATAAGGAATCGAATATTCCCAGTGAGAGCCTGCCCAGAAATTCCAGAATTCCCATAGAATGCCCGCAAGCAGACCTGATGCCAACCAGCTTATCATAAGGGAAGCGCTTTTTCTTTCCAATTCACTCAAAAAAGTCTTATTGCCCAGTTTGTAGTTCACAGGTTCCAGGATGAAAATAAAGCTCAACCAAATAAGGGGGAAAAAGATGTTTGGCCAAATGATAACCAAAAGGATGGAGATGATTCCTGAGAGAATGCAAAGCTTTAATAAAGATGGAGTGACTTTTAAGGGAGGGATTGGGACATTCTTTTTTTTGAACAGACTATATAAAAACTGAGATATTTCCATAAGAGCCGGAACAACTGTGGCAAAAGAAAGTAAATATCCGAGCCATCTTTCGACCGTGTTTTGAGGAAGACCATGGTAATGCCAGTTATTGAGCCTTATATTTATTATTTCGAAAATTAGCCAGATAAACACTGAAATAAAAATTGTGACCAGAAAAGTTTTGGTTGACTTTGAAAGGGGGGAAGAGTTATCTTTTCTAAAATTTATACTGTCAAGAATTAAAATGAAAGACCACCAGGCAAAACAAAAAAACCATTTTTTTATAAAAGCATTTCCTGAGAGCAGGAGCATCTCTGAAAATAGAAGAATCAAAATTCCTATATAAAGATTAAGATACAGGATTTTTTCTTTCATTTTTGTTCTTTATACCTTTGATAAAACAGATGGTAATTATAATATTAGTATTAATCCACAATTTGGGAAGCAAATACAGCACTGACATCATAATTATCAATGATATGAAAGTATTTTACGAGGACACGGAGAGTTTCTTCAGTGGGGTGACATATGCCTACTGCCGTTCCTTTTTTTTGAGCTAAGATGAAGAGATCTATTAGTTTTCCTTTTATGTGTTCTTCGTCCTGTTCGGTGTCCAGGAAAATATGACGGTGAGCAGAGGGGATTTTTAGGGCTTGAGCAATTTCATAAGCTGTTGATTTTCCGGTGGTGACACTGTCGATAAAAAAGAAATTTTTGGCTTTGAAATACTTGAGTATTATTTCCATATGATTTTCATCAGCCGTAATTTTAGATCCCATGTGATTATTGGCACCGTTCACAAAAGGGACCTGGCTGAAGTTGGTGTCAAGAATTTTGACTATTTCATCTTCATTCATATTTGAACGAATAATCCCTTTTGTTCTGATATTCCCCCCTTTGTCGTGGTTGGATTCAAGAGGAAGATGAAGTATTATTTCCAGCTTGTTTTTATGGGCTATTTGAGCTGTTTCTTGGGCAAAAGGACTGAAAGGAAGGATTGAAATGGTAATTGGTTTTTTTATAGAACAAATATCTGAAATGGCTTTGAGACTGTATCCCATATCATCCATAATAACAGCCACTTTGTTGATGGGAGTTTCCGGTTCTGTGCTTTTTTTCGGGGCATCTTTTTTACAGGAAAAAAGGAGCATTATTTCTTGGTCTTCTTTTCCAACTATCTTCCAGAGAAAGTAATCTATGGATTCATCATACAGTTCTTCCTTTTTCACTACAGAGGCATGATTTGCCAGAATGGCATCTTCGATAGGTAATTCAATGGTCGAATATTTTCCCCGGGGTATTTTTATGAGCATATGTAGACTATCTTTATTGTCTTTGTACTTGTGTATGGATTCAGGGGAGACACCGATGGATGATAATTGTTCTTTTATTATTTGTTCAATGTTTTTATTAGTTGGACTATTTCTGTTTTTTTCAAAGAGGGGAATGAGTGTGGGGGATGAGCCTTTCTGTTTAAATTTCAGGTATTCAAGTGCAGCCGTAGAAAATAAAGCGATCAACCCAAAAAGGAGGAAAGTGAAAACAGGAATTGAAGGACGTTTTTTAGTGAACAAATATTTTTTCTCCCATATATTACTGAGTAAGCAGGGAAATTGTTTTTTTGCGATAGGTTTTATAGTCTTGGGTTTCTGTGTTTATTTTGATATCAGGTTTGATACCGGTTGCCCATAATTTTTTTCCTGATGCCAGATAAAATATTCCGCTGGTTAAAAGAATTCCTGTTCCGTCTTCTAAGGGAAAGAGTTCTTGTTGAGCTGTCATTCCAAGAGTTTGATGTCCGATAACCTTTGCTTTTTTAAATTCTTTTAAAACTCCTGCCACAATTTCTGATGGTCCCATCGTGGCTTGATTTGTCCACACCACCAATTTCAACTCACTGAGCACAGCTTTGTCCGGACAGGAGATGATTTGATTCTTTTTATCTTTATTTTTGATATACCCAATTTTTTTTGTTTGGAGAAAATTATTAATGAATTCACTCGCTTCTTCTATGTCTCCTTCATAACAGTTCCTGAGGTCAAGAACGAGAATACCTTTTTCTCCTTTGAGTTGAGGAATGAGGTCTGTCTTTATGTGTTCGTTGAGAGGAGGAAAGAAGTGGTTGATTTTAATAATTTTCCCTTCCTTTTCGAATTCAGAAAGAGAAAAAGGTTTTGTGAAAAGTTTTCTTCTCTTTATTTTGAATTCTTTTGTTTTGTTTTTTTCTATTATTGTAAGGTTTATTTCCTTTTTTTCTTTATCTTTGAGACGGAGATATAATTCTGAAAGACTCATCAGAAGAGTTGATTGGCCATTGATTTCGCTGATTGTATCTCCGATTTGGAGTTTCACTTTTTCTGCCGGAGAATTTTTTTTGATCCCAATGATTATGGGATAGAGATTGTAACTTTTATAAAGAATGACTCCAATATCTTTCATATCATGGTCTCTTCGCTGTTTGTATTTAATAACGTCATCTTCATCCAAATATGCAGAGAGAATATCCAGATGATTAACCAAACCTTTGAAGGCACCGTTCATGGTTTTGGAAGGATTGACCTCCTCGATGTATTCACTGTTGATTAGAGTGACAACCTTCCTTATAAGATCGATATTTTCCCGGGATGATGTTTCAGGCTTAAATCCGGGTAGAATGCTTTTATTGACTAAAAAAGAGAATGAGATGACTATGGAGAATGAAAAAAGAATAAGTTTGATATTGTTTTTTTTCATTTTTCTCACTTAAATTTTATCACCTTCTCTTGAGCCAATGCAAGGGATTTTGAGCTTCGGTGTTCTCTCGGATTTCGAAGTGAAGAGAGACTCCTTTGATGGAATGGAAATCTCCAATGGAAGCTATACTCTGTTCTGCTTGAACCATTTCTCCCTTTTTGACATAGATTTCGGAGCAGCGTCCATAAATGGAATAGGATTTCATCCCGTGATCGATGATGACTAAATATCCATATCCCTGGAAATAATCGGCAAAGACGACTTTGCCTGGATGGACGGATTTTACTTGAGATGTTTCTTCAGGTGAAATTTCGATTCCTTTATTCATCGTAACTGTATTGAATTGAGGATGTTTCTCACGTCCGAATTGAGAAACAATGTTTCCTTGTATAGGCCAGGGAAGTTTTCCTTTTTTTTCATAAAAAGGAACCAAGGGAATATTGAGATGGTCCCCTTCTTCCTGAAGTCTTTGGACAAGTCTCAACAATTGTTCTTTTCTGGTTTCCTTTTCGTTCAGTATTTTTATATAGACGTCTTTATTTTTATTGATTTTTTTTATTAAATCTCTGTTTTTTTTCTCATTTTCATCAAGTTCGTTCTTTTTCCTTTTGTTTTTTTGAATTAAGTTTGAAATTTCCTCGGTTTTTTCCGAAAGCTCTTTTTCTGATTCTTGGAGTTTGATAAGAAAATCTAAATATTGGGATATGATCGTATCCTGATATTTAGCCAGAAAACTGAGATTTTTGCTTTCAGTTATGATATTTTTCATATCTTTTGCCTGGAGCATAAAATGGAAAAAGTTGAGATTTCCGTATTTGTATAAAGAAATGAGTACTTTTTTGACTGCTTTTTTTTCATTTTCCAGACTAGATCTGAGTTTATCAGTGCGTTCTTTCAGAGATATCAAGTCCTGGTTTGCTTTTTCTAATTGAAGATTGTATGAAGCTATCTGCTTTTTTATCATACTTTGTTTTAAGCCTATTTGGTCCAAGCTGGAAAGAAGGGAATACTCTTTTTGTTCTTCTTTTTGAATTTCATTCCGGATGGTCTCGATTTCTTCATTTATCTTATTCAAGCGTTTCTGGTATTCGGATAATTTTTGAATGGATCCTACAAGATCAGATGAAAAGAGATGGGTAAAAACACTTATAAAAAGAATGAAAAGGAAATAATGTTTAAAACGCAATTTAAAAAAATTATCCTTTTCGAATTTCTCTCATTTTTATTTTTTGGGCGTCTTCAGGATGGTCTTTTTTAAACTTTTTCCAGTATTCGAAAACGGATTGTTTCATATCTTTGTGGAGCACAAGAATGCCAAATAAATTAGGAGCCGCCATCAACACAATAGCCACAGCTGCCAAAGACCATATAATTGTTGTATCAATCAGAGCTGCGGCAAAAAATGCAATGATATATATTATCCGATACAGCATAACAAATTTTTCACCGATAAGATAAGTGACAGCTCTGCTGCCATAGTAAGACCATGATATCACTGTGGAGAAGGCAAATAATAAAAGCCCCACTGAAACGATAAACTGTCCGTATTTTCCGAACAGTCCGTATTTGAACGCTTCGGCAGTTAAAACAGCACTGTGAACCAGAGATTTCCCTTTGACGTCTATGGATGTGTCCGTCAGCTTCCCTTCCGATACCTTAATCGTTCCAGTGATGGGTTCATCATCTCTCAAAAAGGTCATGTCTTCTGCGATCGACCGCGCGTGGATGACTGTGATATTATCTGGAGCTGTTAGGTGTCCTTCAACCAGGGATATTTCTCCTGAATAAGGGATTATATTGTCTGGGCTTTTTTTATTGAGATATTGGCTTAAGGCTTTCACATGTTCCGGATTTTCTCTTTGATAAATGCCCTGGATTATTTCCATATCTGCTCTTTCAAAGGTATTCGGTATTTTCTTCACCCATACCCCTGACGACATGATGGTTAATCCAGTTAAGGTGCAGATCAAAAGGGTATCAATAAAAGGCTCCAGTAAAGCCACCATTCCTTCAGAAACCGGTTCGTCTGCTCTGGCTGCAGAGTGAGCGATGGCTGCAGAACCTTGCCCTGCTTCGTTTGAGTATATTCCTCTGTTCACTCCTTTATTAAAAGCGAAGGCAACTGATGTTCCAAGGAAACCGCCTGCTGCAGCTGTTCCGGTAAAAACATCAGAGAATATGGATTTTAGAGAAGGAAGGATATTTTGATAATTCAATATGATAACACTTAAGGCTCCAATGACATACAAAACAGCCATAAAAGGGACTACTTTTTCAGTCACTTTGGCGATTCTTTTGATCCCTCCAATGATAATCAAAGCAAGGAACACGGAGAGGATACTTCCTACGATGATGGGCTTCAAATGAAAAGTGGATTGAATCGAAGTAGCGATATTATTGATTTGAGGCATATTCCCTGTTCCGAATGTGCATATGATGGTGGCAATGGCAAAAGTGATAGCCAGCCACTTCATATTCAGTTTTTTATCCATATAGTACATGGGCCCACCTGAAATGGTTCCTTCTTTTCCTTCTTTATTGATGTCCCTGTATTTATGGGAGAGTGTGACCTCTACGAATTTCGTGGTCATACCAAAAAAGGCGGTCGCCCACATCCAGAAAAGGGCAGCCGGGCCCCCGATATAAATGGCTAATCCAACCCCTCCAATATTTCCTGTGCCGATCGTTCCGGACAATGCGGTTGCCAGGGATTGAAAATGAGTGGTGTCCCCTTCAAAAGTATCTTTTTCATATTTAGCTGAAACGATTCTGATCGCATGACGAAAAAATCTCAATTGAGGAAAACGCAGATAGAGAGTGAAAAAAATTCCTGTTCCCAGCAGAAGTAGAGGGAACCAACCACTGTTTCCTAGATAGCCGTCTAGAGTTACGAGAAAATTGTTTATTGCATCCATGAAGCCACCTTATAGAAAACTGATGATTTCAAAAACAATTTGAACAAACAGTAAAACATGGGAAATTCTATCAGAAAAGATTTTGTTGTGCAATCAGAATTAAATAAGTAGGACACGGTCCCCGAACGAGCCGATCATATGAAGAATAAACCAATTTATGATTTGTTTGAAACATGGATTTGTTTTTTCCGGAATATGTATATGATTCCTCCCAAAATTCCAATAATAAGAGTGAACGCTATATCGGCTATGGCAGAAAAAGCGATCGCAGCGGCTCCTGAAATTCCGTAAAATGCGAATATTTTCGTATAGGCTCCCTCTCTGAGGCCGTGCCCCCCGATGGTCACCGGAATGATGAGAATGATGAGGACGATAGGGATGAATACAAAATAATCAAGAACAGCAGGACTGAGATTCAAAGCTTTACCCACGAGATAGTAATGAAGAATCACATTGATCTGAAGGAGGAAAGCCCAAAAAAGGGCTTTTATCAAAGCGGCTTTTTTCTTCTTATAGACGAATACGGAACCTCTGAAATCAATGATTTTATCTTTTATGCTTTTAAAGAAACCTTTCTCCGGGATGATAGCAATCAATTTTTCAGAAAAAGGCATAAAAAAACCAATAATCAGTAACAATCCCAAGATTCCGACAGAAAGAGCAATCCATATAACAGGAACTTTTTGAGCCATGTCTATACGGATTAAAGAGGCTGTCAACACAAAAAGAAGAAGCACGATGATTCCGGTGAGCCGTTCGACAAGAATAATTGCTGAAGATTTAAGAATTGATTTTGAATATTGGGAGCCGTCCCAGATACGCACCAGGTCTCCTCCAAAGCGGGTGGGAAGGAAATTATTGAAAAATGACCCCACCAGATAAGATTTGATTAAAAAAGTTAAAGGGACGTGATCTCCATGAGCCTGGATAAGAATCTTCCACCGGATGGCGCTGATGATCAAACCCAGGGAATGAAGAGAAAAGGAAACGACAACCCAGAAAAGATTTGCGGATTTGATGTGGGCAAAGATGTCCTTTACTGAAATTCTAAAGATCAGAAGGAAGGCAATTATAGAAAAACTGACAAAAAATTTGAAAATGAATTTTAAGTATTTTTTTCTTTTAGGCATACAGTCCCTTGAATTATTCTATTTTATCTTCAATGATTCTTGCTCTATCCTGAAATAATGGTTTTGATGAAAATAAGAATTATAATGATAGCGATTGGGGAAAGAAATCTTATTGAAAAAGACCAAAAAGGTCTTATTTTGAATTTAGGATTTCCCGACAGGACTTCTTTGGAAGCATTTTTTATTCCCCAGACATAGCCAATAAATAAGGACACTAAAAGAGCGCCGACCGCCAGGGAAATGTTTCCGAAAATGGTATCCACGATCCCGAAAAAGTTTAACTTTGTAAAAAAATCCATCCCTCCTGAAGACAATGCCGAAGGAATTCCAAGAATAAAAGTCAAGATTCCTACCATGAACGCAGCTTTTTTTCTTGACCAGTTTCGTTCGTCTATGAAATAAGATACAGGTGCTTCTAGAACTGATATGGTGGAAGTCAAGGCAGCAACACATAAAAGAGCGAAGAATAGAGAACCGAAAATAAATCCTCCCTGGATCTTTGAGAATATTAGAGGAAAAACTTTAAACACAAGACTGGGCCCTGCCGAAGGGGAAATTCCCGGGATGGCAAAAAGAGTGGGGAATATGATTATTCCAGCCAGGAAAGCGATTAAGCTGTCCGAAAAGCAAACCCATCCTGCTGAAGAAACAAGATTATCTTTTTTATTTAGGTAGCTGCCGTAGGTGATCATGACTCCCATTCCCAGACTTAAAGAGAAGAATGCCTGTCCCAGAGCAAATAAAATGACCTTTCCGTTCAGTTTGGAGAAATCTGGATTGAGATAATAGGATATTCCTTTTTCAGCTCCGGGAAGGGTCAGGGCTTTTATTGCCAGAAAGATTATCAGAAGAAAAAGAATGGGCATCAATATTTTTGTTGATTTTTCTATTCCCTTGTTAACACCTTTAGAGACTATAAAGGTGGTGATCCCAATAACGATGAGCAGGCAAAGGATCGATTGAAGGGGATTGGAACTGAATTCCGTAAATATTTTTTTGGAGAGATCACTGGTGATCGATCCTTTAAAGGTGCCGGTGATGGATTTGTATAAATAGCCGACAGCCCATCCAGCAGCAACCGCATAGTAGGAGAGAATAAAAGTGGCTGTGATCAATCCCAGATAGCCAATTGACTGCCATAAGGGACCGGATTTGATTTGCTTTATGGCGCCTACTGGATTTTTTTGGGAGTGACGTCCAATAATCAATTCTGCGAGCATGACCGTGAATCCAATGAACACCACAGCCAGAATATAGACAAAAACAAATACAGCCCCGCCGTTTTTGCCTACTGCCATGGGGAACCGCCATATATTACCCAAACCTATGGCAGAGCCAGTGGCAGCAAAAATAAACGCTATTTTGGAGCCCCAGCTTCCTCTTTTATTCAGATTTAAATTTGCCATTGTCGTTTTCTTCTTTATAAATTTTTAAGGTTCATAAATGAGGATGTATTATTATCATAAAATTTGGTAATTGTAAAAGAAGAATAATAATGAAGTTCCGAGTTTTTTCTTTCCTAGAATAAAAAAATATACAGGATCAGGTTAATGGATTCGAAAACACGCAGGATTTGACCCAGCATGTAGGGCCAAATCCCCGTATTGGGCCGTATTTATTGATACCAGCGTTCTTTATATTTCCCGGACTGTTCGGGGACCAGTCCCTTCATATGTCATTGTCCGACTTGATCGGGCAATCCAAACCTATTCTGTAGGGCCCGGTCCGCGAACGGGCCTTTTATATGAACAATTAACCTATTTATGGATTTTTTGAACTATCAATTCGTTTTTTTCCGAAATATGTATATGTATGTCATTCCAGATTTCCGAAATATTCTGTAGGGTTCACCCCTTTGCCAGCCCTGAACGATTCACTTTGATTCATCCGGTGAGTGTCTTTATGAAAATAAGAATGAGAATTATGGCTGCAGGAGCAAGGAATTTGACATTGAACATCCATAATGGTTTTAATCGAAAACGGGAATTCCCGAAGGAGATTTCTTTAAGCGCGTTTTTAGCTTTCCATATATAGGATAAAAATAGACTTATGATCAATCCTCCCAGAGCGAGGACAATATTGCCGAAAACAAGATCCATTTTTGACATGACATTGAGTTTGGTGAAAAATTGGATTCCTCCATGGGAAAGACCTGAGGGGATACCAACCAAAAAACAAATAGTCCCCACAGTGAGAGCTGCTTTCTTTCTTGACCATTTTCTTTCGTCAACGAAATAAGCCACAGGGACCTCCAGCATCGATATGGTAGAGGTTAAAGCAGCAATAAGCAGAAGGAAAAAGAATAGTATTCCAAAGATATATCCTCCCGGCATTTTCGATATGATGATTGGGAAAACCTGAAACATCAATCCGGCGCTGGGAGTAAATTTTTCCGGGCTGATACCCGGAGTGGCAAAGAGAGTGGGGAAAATAATAAATCCGGTTAGAAGAGCAACCAGAGTGGTGGAAAAACAAACCCAGCCTGCAGAAGAAACCAGGTTGTCTTTTTTGGAAAGATAGCTGGCATAGGTAATCATGGTTCCTACTCCCACACTCAGAGAAAAGAAAGCCTGCCCTACAGCGAAAAATATCACTTTCATATTGAGCTTTGAGAAGTCAGGTTTGAGATAGAACTCAAGGCCTTCTCCGGCACCGGGAAGAGTTACAGCCCTTATGGCAAGTATGATGATGAGGGAAAACAAGACAGGCATAAGGATTCTCGACCATTTTTCGATCCCTTTTTTGATTCCTTTGGTGATAACCAATGTGGTTATCAATATAATGGCAAACAGGCAAATTGTTGTTAACACAGGATTTGAGGCGAATTTATTAAATAGATCCTGGGACAAATTCCATGATATTTCCCCCTGAAATGCCCCTGAGACTGTTTTGAAAAAATAACCAAAAGCCCAGCCGGCAACAACGCCGTAATAAGAAAGGATGCAGGCACATCCAATAATTCCCATATAACCTGCCAGTTTCCAGGGGGAATGGGGTTTTATTTTTTCGTAGGCTCCCACAGGATTTTTTTGAGTGTGTCTTCCTATGGAAAACTCGGCGAGCATGATGGTGAATCCAATGAAAAACACAGCGATAATATAAAAAAGAACAAAAATAGCGCCTCCGTTGAGTCCAACCATAATGGGAAATCTCCATATGCTTCCCAAGCCTATAGCTGAGCCTGAAGCGGCAAATATAAAAGCTATTTTAGAGCCCCAGTTTCCCCGTTTTTTCAACTCGTCACTATCCATTTTATCTCCTTAATTTAAGACAATTACAGGAATTGTCCCTTAGCCATTCTATTATTTTTTTTTACTTTTTTAAATAAGAAATATATATTAGCGGTAATGAATTTGAAAAAGACCCCTTATTCACTTTTGTTTGAAGAGGCGAAACAGATCTATTCGGAGGCTTTGAGAGCTGTGAGCCCAGAAAAATTGATTGCCAACAGCATTGAAATGAAAGGAAATATTCTGGCAATAAAAGGGAAACATTTTGATTTGTCCCTTTACACAAATATCTATGTGATTGCTTTTGGAAAGTCGGCTCCTTATATGGCAAAAAGCCTTTTCAAAATTATAGGTCAAAGCATAAACAAAAGTATTGTTTTGAGCCTTCCACAGATATCTGTCTCTTTACCGGAGGCAACTGTTATACCAGCCTCTCATCCTGTTCCGGATAAAGGGAGTCTGGAAGCGGCAAAGCGCATATTAATGCTTGTCCAAAATGCTGGTAAAGAAGATCTGGTGATTCATCTGATTTCAGGAGGAGGATCGGCTCAGTTATGTTTTCCAGCAGGAGGGATATCTCTTGAAGAAAAGGCTGGTGTTACAGACAAACTTCTCAAAGCCGGAGCATCCATTTATGAAACGAACGTGGTGCGGAAACATATTTCCAGAATAAAAGGAGGAAGACTTGGCCAGGCTGCCTTTCCCGCAACCGTGATCAATATTATTATTTCAGATGTGGTGGGGAATGATTTGGGGACCATCGCCTCCGGACCTGTTCATTGGGATTTGTCCACTTACCGGGATGCTTTTAAAGTGCTGAAAAAATATTATCTGTGGGATAAAATTTCTGAATCAGTAAAAAAGGTGATCGATAAAGGATTAAAAGGAGAGTCAAAGGAAACTGTTGAAAAAGATTCTTTCCTGTTCAAGAATATCCATAATTTTATGATTGGAGATAATCGACTGGCATTGAACAAAGCATCGAGAAAAGCCGAGGAACTTGGATTCAAAACCGTTATACTCTCTTCTTCAGAACAAAAAGAGGCAAGCGATTCTGCCAGGTATTATTCCGCTCTTCTTGGTGATATCCTGCTTTCCGGGAAGACTTTTTCTCAGCCTCTCTGTTTGTTAGGAGGAGGAGAGCTTACAGTTGCGGTAAAGGGAAAAGGGAAAGGAGGAAGGAATCAGGAATTTGTTCTTGCCTGTCTTGCTGAATTGAAGGAAGAAATAAGAGAACAGCCAGGCTGGTTGATCTTGAGTTTGGGAACAGATGGAATTGATGGAAACACAGATGCGGCTGGGGCATGGATTGACTGTTTCTGCTGGAAAAAATCAAAGAGACTATTGTTGGACCCTCATGAGTTTCTTTATAATAATGATTCCTATCATTTCTTTGAACAAACAGGAAATCTGATCAAAACAGGATTGACTCATACCAATGTCATGGATTTGAGAATGATATTAATTTCTATGAATCAAAAAAATAAAAGTTGATTTTAAAAATGATGTTTTCAGAGAAAAATAAATATTACTTTATCCCCCGTTTTAATAGAATAAAATTTCTGGTGCATGGGTTTGGAACGAAAAATTTGAAAAGAAATGACTTAAAAAGAAAACCCGAAACAAAGAAATTTAACTATATTTTTTTAAGACAAATCCATTCCGATATTATTCATTTAATAGACAAAGTTCCTGAAAAAAAATTAACCGGTGATGCGATTATCACTTCAGATCCTTTTTTATTGTTAATTATAAAAACAGCGGATTGTCTTCCTATTCTTTTAGTTGATAGGAATAAAAAAGTTATTGCGGCTGTTCATTGTGGTTGGAAAGGAACGAGCCAGTGGATAATAAATAAAGTCATAGAAAGAATGAAGAAAGAACTGGGTTGTCACCCCTCTTCGATTCTAGCTGCTCTAGGCCCCTGTATCTGTCCGGAATGTTATGAAGTGGGAGAGGAGGTGTTTTATCTTTATAAGAAAGAACATCATTCCTTAAGAGTGTTTAAGAAAATTCCGGATAAAGACAAAAAATATCTTTTGGACTTGAGATTATCCAATATATTGCAGATGAAGAGGGCAGGAGTGAGAGAGGATCATATATTCGGAGAGAACCGGTGCACTTCGGATGATGAACACTTGGTTTCATTTCGTAATAACAAGAGGGAAAAAAGCAGAATGCTGAATTATATTGGTATGTCATTTTAGTTGCTTTTTATAATAATTTTTTTTATCCTTATTCTATTATGAAAAAAAATATATCTGCTGAGACAACAATCCCTGAACTGAAGATTTACAAAAAGGGTAAAGTGCGCGACGTTTATGAAATTGAAGACAAACTTCTCATGGTTGCTTCGGATCGGATATCGGCTTTTGATTTTGTGCTTCCTTCTCTAATTCCGGACAAAGGAAAAGTGTTAACTCAGCTTTCAAAATTTTGGTTTGAATGCACATCTCTGATATGTCCCAATCATATGATTTCAGCAGACATTAACGAATTTCCTCCATTACTGAAGAAGCATAAAAAAATATTAAGAAAGAGATCCATGATAGTCAAAAAGACCGATTTGATTCCAGTGGAATGCGTTGTTCGCGGCTACATTGCGGGATCGGGATGGAAGGAATATAAAAATACAGGAAAAATATGCGGTATAAAATTACCTTCCGGATTGAAAGAAGCGGATAGACTGGATCCCATTATATTCACCCCTGCAACCAAAGCCGAAGAGGGACATGATGAGAATATTTCTTTTAAAGAAATGCAAAAGATGATTGGAGCTGAACTTGCGCAGAAAATAAAAAAAATCAGTTTTGAACTTTACCGGAAAGCCTCTCTCAATGCTTTTTCCAAAGGAATAATCATTGCCGACACCAAATTTGAGTTTGGCCTCTATAACGGAGATTTGATGCTGGTGGATGAAATCTTCACACCTGATTCTTCCCGATTTTGGCCTTTAGCCAGTTACAAACCGGGAATGACCCAGCCAAGCCTTGATAAACAGTATGTCCGGGATTATCTGAATAGCACCGGATGGGATAAAAAGTCCTCTCCTCCGCCTCTTCCCAAAGATATCATTGAACAGACATCAAGAAATTATTTCAAGATATACACTCTACTGAGCGGTAAAAAAAGATTGTGATGCGAGGTCTTATCGATCTTCACATTCATTCCAATAAAAGCAGTGACGGGGATTTGACTCCATTGCATATTATCAAATTAGCAAAAGAATACGGATTCAGGGCTATTTCTATTGCGGATCACGATACAGTTGATGCTTATCCCCAGGCGATTCAATTTGGGAAAAAGAATGGAGTGGAAGTGATCCCAAGCATGGAATTGACCACTCTTTTTCAGGACAGGGAATTCCATCTGCTTCTTCCATTTTTAAACTGGAAGAGTAAAGCAGTTTCTCGACTTATTCATCGAGTGTATGATAAAAGAGTGAACGAAGCTAAAATGCGGATTAAGAAGCTCCGGGAGATGGGATTTGATATTGATTGGAAAAAAGTAAACAAATACACAAAGGGGATCCCACCTCTTGGAGTGACTCTTGCCCAGATACTGCTGGATGAGGCAGCAAAAAGGGATGATGCCTCTCTTCAAAAGTATTTTAAAGAGGAAAATAAGGATTTCGCTCCTTATATTTTTTATAAAGATTATTTCACGTATAAAAAACCGGCTTATGTACAGAAACAGAATATTGATCTCTTGGATGTGCTGAAAAATATTTCCAAGACCGGCGGAGTGCCCGTTCTTGCCCATCCAGGAGCTTATTTTCAGAATGTCTCGAAGCAGGATGTTATGCTCCTTAAAAAAGCAGGATTGCAAGGAATAGAAGTATTCACCTCTTATCATGATGCTTCTCAGACTCAGTATTATCAGAATATTGCGGATGAATTCGATCTCGTTCCCACCGCAGGTTCGGATTTTCACGGAAGAATCAAACCCAATATAGTTTTCGGGGCGATTAAAGATGGTGAATACTGGATGATCAATGAACTGAGAAAAAGGAAGAAATAAATGAGTTTAAATTGGATCGATATCATTTTTATCTTAATTTTAATTTTGACTTCGATTTTAGGGATAATCAAAGGACTGATGAGACAATTTATTGGCCTTCTCTCCGTCATTATTGGTTTGTTGTTGGCTGTGAACTTTTACCCTTTTGTGGCTGACCTCTATATACAGCTCATTTCTCATGAGGTTTTATCCCAGTTTTTAGGATTTATGACCATTTTCCTGGGAATATTGGTCATAGGTTGGCTCATTTCTCTATCCGTTCCTAAATTATTAAAGGGGTTCTTGAAATCAGCGGATCATATTTTTGGAGGAGGATTGGGCTTTTTGAAAGGAATTTTTATTTGTGGAATTCTTGTTTTTGCTTTATTATTGTTTCCTGTGAATAAAAAAGCCTTAAAAGAGTCCCAGATAGCGCCATTTTGTTTGAATATTACCCGAACAATAATTTCCCTTATTCCTGAGGAAGTGAGGGTCCAATTTAAAGCGGCTTATGAAGAAATAATGGGAAAGGTGAATGAAAATGGTAAAAAAATATGATAAATCGACGATTCATCATAAGATGAAAGTTATCATTGAAGAAATGGTGGAAAAAGAACTGCCTTTGAAAGATGCCTTGAGGGAATTTGAAAAAATCTATATAAGCACAGCTTCTGAAAAATACAACGGGAAAAAAGTGAGAATGGCTAAAGCCCTTGGAATTCACCGGAACACCCTTTGTAACCGAATCAAAGCCTTGAAAATTTAAAAAAATTAGCACTCTATCAATAAAAGTGCTAATTTTTCTTGACAAAAAGGGGTTTTTTGGTTTATAGTATTTTCTCTTTTGAATTTAAAGTAAATAAAATCAGTTAAGGAGGTTTTTTAAATGAAGGTTATACCTTTACAGGACAGAGTTCTTTTAAAAAGATTAGAGGAAAAAGAAGTTAAGAAAGGAGGAATAATTATTCCTGATACAGCCAAGGAAAAGCCCCAAGAAGCAGAAGTTGTTGAAGTTGGGACAGGAAGAAAAACCGAAGACGGGAAAGTTATTTCTCTGGAAGTAAAAAAGGGCGATAAAGTTCTCATAGGAAAATTCAGCGGAACAGAAGTTATGGTGAATGATGAAGAACATGTTATCGTTCGGGAAGAAGAAATATTAGCTAAAATTTCATAATTTAATAAAAAGGAGGAAAAAATGGCAAAACAAATCACATTTGGTGAAGATGCCAGACAGGCACTTTTGAAAGGCGTTAATACCTTAAGCAATATTGTTAAAGAAACTCTTGGACCCAGAGGAAAAAATGTTATTTTGGATAAGAAATTCGGATCTCCGACCAGCACAAAGGATGGTGTTACAGTAGCCAAGGAAATTGATTTGAAAGAACCGACGGAAAATATGGGAGTTCAGCTTGTGAAAGAAGTGGCTTCCAAGACCTCAGATGTTGCCGGAGATGGAACCACAACCGCAACTGTTTTGGCGCAGAGTATTTATACTGGAGGTCTTAAATATATCACAGCCGGTGCCAATCCCAGTTTAGTAAAGAGAGGGATTGATGAAGCTACCAGTGAGATAGTCAAAGAGCTTGAGAATTTGAGTAATGAGGTCAGTGGCGATATGATCGCTCAAGTCGGAACCATATCTGCCAATAATGATGAGTCTATTGGAAAAATTATCGCCGAAGCCATGGACAAAGTGGGGAAGGATGGCGTTATAACTGTCGAGGAAGCCCAGGGGCTTGAAACAACCATGGAAATTGTTGAAGGAATGCAGTTTGACCGTGGTTATCTCTCTCCCTATTTTATAACCGATGCCGAGAGGATGGAAACCGTTTTGGAAAATGCGTTTGTGCTTCTTCATGAAAAAAAGATCAGCAATTTGAAAGAATTGCTTCCTTTGCTTGAAAACACCGCAAAAATGGGAAAACCGCTTCTTGTTATTGCCGAAGAAGTTGAAGGAGAGGCTCTGGCTACTCTGGTTGTTAATAAACTGAAAGGGACTTTTCAATGTGCGGCAGTCAAGGCTCCGGGATTTGGTGACCGTAGGAAAGCCATGTTGGAAGATATTGCAGTGCTCACAGGAGGAAAAGTGATCACCGAAGATATCGGAGTCAAGCTGGAGAATATTGGAGTTGACTGGCTTGGTGAGGCTAAAAAAATAGTTATAGATAAAGATAACACCACCATAGTGGAAGGGAAAGGAAAGAAGGAAGATGTTCAAGCCAGAATAAAACAAATTCGAACCCAGATAGAGGAAACCACTTCCGATTATGATAGAGAAAAACTTCAGGAAAGATTGGCCAAAATGGTGGGCGGAGTTGCTCTCATTAAAGTTGGAGCCGCCACAGAAACTGAGCTTAAAGAGAAAAAAGCAAGAGTTGAAGATGCCATGCATGCCACCAAAGCTGCTGTGGAAGAAGGAATTGTTCCCGGAGGCGGAGTGGCGCTGATAAGATGCCAGAAGGTACTGGAGAAATTGAAATTCGAAGCGGATAAATCAATTGGTTTGAATATTGTAAAAAAAGCGATAGAAATTCCTCTGAAGCAAATTGCGGATAACGCCGGCCTTGAAGGGTCCATTGTTGTGGAAAAAGTAAAGGGTTTAGAAAAAAATAAAGGTTTTAATGCCCTTACCGAGAAATATGAGAATTTGGTAGAAAGCGGAGTATTAGATCCGACCAAGGTCGTGCGCATTGCCCTGCAGAATGCAGCGAGTATAGCTGGATTGCTCTTAACCACAGAAGGACTGGTTTCTGATATTGTGGAAGAAGATGAAGGATCCAAATATCCCATGCCTCCAGGAGGACCAGGAGGAGCTCCTGGGATGTACTGAGAAACCAGTCGTCTGAATTATTCACAGATACCAAGGCCCCACGCATAAAGCGGGGGCCTTTCTTTTTTTAAAGGGGGGTATATGTTATATTGAATGCGCACAAAATGTTTAAATTTTTTGATAAATACATTCTCAAAGAATTCATCCGGCCTTTTTTATTAGGGCTTTTCATTTATACTTTTGTTTTGTTAATGAAAGAAATTCTCCGCCTGTTAGAGGTTTTGGTCACCAGAGGCATTGCTTTTAAGACCGCCTTTGAGCTTCTTGTATATCTTATTCCTTCCATACTTATTTTCACCATACCCATGTCGATATTGATGGGAGTTCTGGCAGGATTAAGCCGTCTTTCCGCTGATTCTGAGGTCATGGCTTTCAAGACCCTGGGAATAAACCAAGAAAAGTTGCTTCGTCCTGTGATGATTTTTTCATTTTCCGGATTATTCCTGACTTTATTTTTGACTCTATATATTGCTCCTCATTCCAATCACAAATGGGTTCAATCCTATTCTTCTGTTTTGGGAAAAATGCAGTTTAGAGTCAATCCAAGGGAATTCAATGATTCCATTCCAAACATTATTCTTTTTGTTCAGGATATGGATGCTGAAAATAATTGGAAAAACGTTTTTGTTTATTTCAAAAACTTACCAAAGGAATCCAAACTCATTTTGGCTAAAAAAGGAAGGATCGATTTTTATCCAAAAAAGAAAAGGGCTATTCTTGAGCTTTCTGATGGGAATATTTATTCCTATCCTCTCTCCAATCCGGAAAAATGCAGTGTGTCTTCATTCACTTATTCTGAAGAAGATATTGATGTGGAACATTTCTTTTCTTCCCTGATGCTGAGTGAAAAAAGGGTTCGGGAAAAAGATATCGGAGAATTATTCAAAGATGTGAGGACACTCAGGAATGAAATTGGAAAAATAAAACAAGAGGCGAAAGATTCCGGAGTCAAAATCGGGGATGAGGATAACAATAGAATCTCAAAGTCTTTTCAGAACAAAAAAAATCAATTGATACTAAACAAGGTCGAAGTTAATAAGAAATTTGCCTTTCCTTTTGCCTGTTTGATTTTTGGAATACTGGCTCTCCCTTTAGGGATTTCAGCACGTAAAGGAGGAAAGACCGGCAGTTTTACTATAAGTGTCGCTATAACTCTATTGTATTATATTTTGATAACAGCAGGAGAGAAATTGGCTGTTGATGGGAAAATATCTCCTTTTATAGGGATGTGGACAGCCAATATCATTTTTGCCCTCTTGGGAGTCTATTTGTTCATAAAAGCTTTAAAAGAGTTGCCGTTCATCACAAATATACCTAGATTTTTTAAATTTATAAAAGTTGGTTCACCAGAGAGAAAAACAAAAAAAACCGTCAAAAAAACTTCCCGTTTGTTTCCGAGATTTCCTAATATATTGGACCGTTATATTATCAGAAAATATGTGATGATTTTTTCTCTTGTTTTTTTCAGCTTGGTTTCTATTTCAGTGATTGTTTATTTCTTTGAAAGAATTGGGAATATATATGAACACAACAAATCGATTTTTATGCTTTTTAATTATATCCGGTATCAAATTCCAGAGTTTGTTTACTTTATTTTACCGGTCACGGCTTTAACAGCAACTCTCTTGGCTTTTGGTCTTTTATCCAAGTTCAATGAAATCACGGCTATGAAAGCCAGTGGCATCAGTGTTTACAGAATTATTCTTCCTATTGTGTTGATTGCTGTGGGGGTGAGTTTTTTCTCTTTTTATATCCAGGAGGATATCTTACCTTACTCCAACAAGAAGGCAGAGGAAATATGGAATGAGATAAACGATTTTCCGGGAGGAAGTTACAGTTATTTAGGGCGCCAATGGGTTTTGAGCCACAAAACAGACCGGATTTATCATTATAATTATTTTGACCAGGACAATTCGGTTTTCAATCAGCTTTCTATTTACGATATTGATTTTTCAGAATGGACTCTTTTTAAAAGAATCTATGCGGATAAGGGATATCTCAAAGGAACAAAATTGACTCTTAATGATAGCTGGCAAAGGGTTTTTCACAATAAAAGGCCTGTCCAATTTGATAAAAAAGAAAAAGTAAAATTAACGGGGGTGGAGAGGAAAAGCTATTTTGTAAGGGAATTGAAAAGTCCGATTCAAATGAAATATGGAGAACTCAAGGAATATATAGAAAAAATACAAGAAAAAGGATATGAAACGGCTCGATATTCAGTCGATTTGAAATATAAAATAACTTTTCCCCTCGCTAGTTTGGTCATGACGTTATTAGGGATTCCTTTTGCTTTTTCTATGGGAAAAAGAGGAGCCCTGGTAGGAATAGGATTGAGCCTTATCATTGCATTGGTTTATTGGGGAGCTATCGGAATTTTTAGAAGTTTGGGATATATTCAATACCTCACTTCGTTTTTAGCAGCTTGGGGGCCCAATCTTATATTTGGGCTAGTAGGAGTGTATCTGATTTTCAGATTGAGAACATGATATTGATTCTATTAAAAAATTGAAGAAGGAATTTGTGATTGAATAAAGGGGAAGGTTCACTAGAGAGAAAAATGTCCTTGCTGTTTACATTTTATATTTCCCGAAATTTTCAGGTTTCAGATTCTCAAGCCACTTTTTTAATTTTTCTGAATCTTCCAGATTCTCATCGAATTTCAGGCTTTGTGCCTGTTTGATGACTTCATTTTCGACAAAAATTTTGGCATTCATTCGGATAGCAAGGGCTATGGCGTCAGAGGGTCGGGAATCAATGGTCATAGGCTTTCCTGCATAAAGGCAGTGAAGCAGGGCATAAAAAGTATTATCTTTGACCTTATTGACAACAATTTTTTCCAGTTTGATATCAAATTTTTCCAGAAGGTTTTTCAAAAGGTCATGAGTCATGGGGCGAGGAGTGGATATGTTCTCGATTTTTAGAGCAATGGAATTGGCTTCAAAAACGCCGATCCAAATGGGCAGCATTCTTTTTTTGGTGGGATCTTCGAGCACGACAATGGGCATTTTTGAGATGGGATCCAAAACCAATCCTTTAATTTTCATTTCAATTTCCATTTCAAGCTCCTTGCTACCTAATATAAGGTCAGACTCCGTGGTTGTCAAGAATAGAGCCGAAGAGATATAGGGTGAGGTTCCGAAAATTTTCGTTTTAAAAAAGCTTGAGTTGGGATTGGGGTTCTTCTCCTTGATCCAAATCCTCAAAAAGGTTGATTTTTCCAAAGCATCCATCGTGCCCCGGGATTATCTGGACTTCGCCTTTTCTCATTTGATCAATCCCCTGACTTATATTGGAAGGATTGATGCGGCTTAATTCTTCCGGAGGCAGTTCTGTTAAGATTTCAAATTCGTTGCCGAATTCATTGATGAGGCGAAAATATATATCCCAAACACTTTTACAGTTGGAGGTTTTATTCAAAGCTTGGGCAATGATCTCATTCAAGGGAATGATTCTTTTATAGGGAATTTGAAATGGAGGGTAATCTCCTTCCCTTCGGTCTGAGAGTTCCTCCACTCGATGCATCACCCCTATCGTTAATTTCTTTCCGCATTGGGGACACAGGTAATTGTTCTGGAAGGTTTCTTTGGGGGAGAAAATGACATCACATTTGCGGTGTCCATCATAATGATATTTTCCTTCCTGAGGAAAAAACTCTATGGTGTAAAGAAATTGGTTCAGATCTTTTCTTCTAATGGCATCGATCAATCCGGAATAACTGAATTCAGTATTAAAAACATTGGCTTCCCTTCCTATTTTAGAAGGAGAGTGGGCATCCGAATTGGAAACCAGAGTGTAATTATCCAGGGCTGAAAGAAGCCAATTCATGGGGGGATCCGATGAAAGGCCTGTTTCTAAGGCAAATATAAAAGGAGTCATTTCTTCAAAACATTCTTCGATGTGGTTAAAACCGGAATTAGCTCCGAAAAGAGAAAACCATGGAGTCCAAACATGAGCCGGAATAACCACACACTCAGGACAAATGTCTGCCACAATTTTTACAAAGTATTTGGAATCCATTCCCAATATGGGACGGCCGTCTGAATGGAGATTGCCTAATCCGGACAGTTTCGTGTTTATTTTATCGACAGAATCAAAATCCGGGGCGAGAACAAGGAGATGAATTTTTCGGACTTTTCCATTTTTTGAATAGATGAAGCTGATTTCTGTTGATAAAATGAACGAGACATCCTCAGGATTCACATTGATTTTTTTTAAATATTCATCATTTGCCGGAGCGATTTTTTTGAGTTGATAGAATCCGTTGCCGATTGGCTCCAGTTTGTCTCTTATGAGAAAAAGCCATTCTGGATGGGTGAAGTCAGCTGTGGAAAGGAGTTTGATTCCTTTTATTTTTGCCCAGTAGGCAAGAGTATCCAGAACCATATCCCGCGAAGTAGCCCGGGAAAATTTGGAGTGGATATGAAGATCAGCTGTAAATTTCATAATTTTTGTAATGATAAATAAAACCTATGATAAAGGATATCAGTTGCCATTTCAATGGAAATCTGTATTGTGAAGTTTCTTTCAGTTTATATGTCACAATTCATGTTTTTGAATCAGAATCCAAAATATTGGATATTATGGGTCAAAAAAAAATATGAAAAAATATGCATCTTATTGATATAGTAGAAGATAAGCACAATTCAAACAGTGGCATAATTTTTGCATTAATACAATCGAGAAATTAGAAGGAGGTGATGTTTATAGATTAGGGTGAGAAAGTAAGGATTATGGTTGGAGTGATTTGATTCACTCTGGAATAGAGGAAAAATTCCCCGAATAAGGGGAATTCAAAAAAGGAGTAAAGATTGCGTAAAATATTAACCATCTTATTCGTGCTTCTTCTTTCCTGTTCTTTTATGGTTGCCCAGGAGAGAACCGGTGATATTTACGGTAAAGTAACAGACGAAGACGGCAATCCCATCCCCGGTGTTAAAGTGACGTTAACCGGTTCACTGACTGCTCCGATGACCAGTATTACCTCAGCTGAAGGAAACTACAGATTTCTGTCTCTTTCCCCTGCTAAGGACTACACAGTCAAGGCGGAGCTGGAAGGATTCAAGGCTGCGATCAAAGAGAACATCATTGTGGTTGTGGGAGCCAATGTTGAAGTGAACCTGACCATGGAAATGGGAGCCATCGAGGAAGAAGTGACCGTGACAGCGGTGACCCCTGTGGTTGACCAGAAGAAGACCCAGGTGGGACAAAACGTAACCCGTGAGGTTTTGCAGTCCCTTCCCAGTGCCAGAGATCCGTGGGTTGTTCTTGAGCAGGCGCCAGGAGTCATGGTGGACAGGTCGAATGTCGGTGGCTCAGAGTCAGGACAGCAAGCCGTATACCAGGGTAAAGGTGGAGGATCCAACCAGTGGTCTATGGATGGGATCACCATCACAGACCCGGCGGCGGTCGCTTCTCCCAGTTATTATGACTTTGATGCCTTCGAAGAGATGAACATCACCACCGGGGGACAGGATGTGACCGTTCAGACCGGTGGTATTCAGATGAACCTGGTTAGCCGAAGGGGAGGAAACCGGGTGAATTTGGGTGGACGGTTCTACTTCACTGATAAGAAGTTCCAGGATGACAACCTCACCGATGAGTTGATTGCAGAGGGCATAACCCGGACCAATGTGGTGAGGAATGTCAAGGACTATGGATTCAACATGGGAGGTCCCTTCATCAAGGATAAAGCCTGGTACTGGATGTCATTTGGAGTGCAAAACATCAAAAGCACCAATCTTTTTGGTACCGATGATGACACTCTCCTGCAGAACATCGCAGCCAAAATAAACATTCAGCCCATTCCCGAGAACCGGTTTGAAGCTTTTGTGCATATCGGGCAGAAGGAGAAATGGGGCCGTTCCGCGGGCTATTCTTTTCCAGATGGGTGGCATCAAACCGGACGATATCATTTTGGAAGTCCGATTATAAAATTGCAGGATGAGCATATGTTCGGAGACAACCTGTTTGTTTCCGCTGTGTTCGCTTTTTCTGATGCCGGTTTCAATCTGATTCCCATGGCTGACGAAGACAGAGAAACTCTTGTTAGGATTGATGCCTTAAATGGAATTTATAGAGATTCCTACTGGGCAGCGGTCTATGAGCGCCCGATGACCAATATCAAGTTTCTTGCCACTTATTACAATGATTCGCTTTTTGGAGCCAGTCATGAGTTCAAATTAGGCGGTGAATACTTTGACAGAAATCAGGATTATCTTTGGAGTTCTTCTGGAAATGCTTATTTAGTCTATAATTATGGACCCTACAGCAGTCTTGATTTCACCGGAGACGGCATACCAGACACCAATTATGACTACAGTTATTTCGAATTTTTTAGAGGAAATCAAGGTTCTCAGAAAATTCAAGCCTATGCAGCCTACCTGAGTGACACCGTGACCATTGGAAATCTCAACCTGCTTCTTGGAATCCGGTATGACCTCCAGCAGCCGGTTATTCCTCCTTACACCATTGATGCAGCCTTGCTGGATAATCCTGTATGGAAAGACAATGTTTCACCTGCAGCGTCTGCTGCGATGGATGAGGCTCTTCCGGGTCTTAAGATTGATGAAATCAAGCCTGATGTAAACTGGAGTGTCATTTCTCCGAGACTGGGCCTTACCTGGGATGTTTTTGGTGATGGGAAAACCATCGGTAAAATTTCTTTTGCCCAGTACGGAGAATTTATGGGAACAAGCCAAACAGGCTATTTCACGCCTTTAGGAACCGGCGGCTGGATGGGCTTTTATTGGTTTGATGACCCGAGCCTCCCCGGCAATGGAAACGGTGACGGAATCATCGATCCCAATGAACTATTCTGGCGGTCAGGCCGGTGGGCCAGTTATTATGAACCCATTCAGGCCTTTGATGCTTCTGGAAACTGGCTGGTGGATCCCTGGGATGCCTACGGATACATGTGGGGCGGATATGATATTGACAATCCCCAACAGACAGGTGATCCTACCTACACTGTGGATGACGATTGGAATTCTATGAGAACCACGGAATACATTGTGACCGTTGAGAGAGAACTGCTTACGGACTTTGGAATCGGAATAGATTTCACCTATAGAAAACTGGACAACTACATGTGGACTCTGGATTACTATCCGGATACAGGAATCAAAGAAAGCAAGGATTTTTATGTGCAGGCAGGGACTGTGCCTTCTGATATAGGCGGATATGATGCCGGAGAAGGAGCGGGAAGACCTTACTATCTACTGAAAGAAGGAGTTGAATACACTGACTATAATTGGAGAGGACCGCGCCCGGATTTCTATAGAGACTATTATGGAGCCACTTTGAGAGCACACAAGAGACTTTCCAACAAGTGGATGTTCAATGGTTCGTTCACCCTGCAGATGCAGAAACAGCATTATGGTGAGAACGGCTATCTCGATCCAACTGATTTATGGGCTAGAGATAACACCATCTTCGCTCATACTTTGGGCAGTACCAGTGGAAAGATTGATGCCCATATTTTTTCAAGATGGATGTTGAAGCTTTCCGGTCTCTATCAGCTTCCCTGGGATGTCAATATCTCCTTTACCTTTAATGCCAAAGAAGGAAATATTGTGCCTTTTACAGTGGACATTAGAGACCTTGATTCCCCGAATCCGAATGATACAACCACGACCGTTTATCTTGAGGAATACGGCAAGCTCAGACTTCCCACCTTCTATAAGCTGGATATGAGACTGGAAAAGATGCTGACAGCCGGTGAATACGGAAGAATATATATCATGTTTGATATGTTTAATGTGCTAAATTCCAATATCATGGAGAGACGGTATAACAATCACCTGGGTACTTACACCATGCAAAGCGGTGAGTTAGCTGAAGAAGCAACCAATTTCATGGCTTACCAGACTCTCAATCCAAGAATTTTCAGATTAGGAGTTAGATTCCAGTTCTAGGCGGTAAATCAGAACAGAGCAGACAAAAAAGCCCCTCCCTCCGAAAAGGGGGGAGGGGCTTTTTTTTTTCAAAACAAGATGTTACAATAAATTTATTTCATATGGTTCGATTCCGAATGAACGATTGTTTCGCTGGAGGATAAAGAAGATGAAAAAAGCAATCTTATTTTTTATTCTTTTTTTTATGGTGATTCTCTTTGTTTTTCCCCAGACCTACAAAGGAAAAGCCCGAATCATGGGCTATGTGTATGATGAACAGGGACAGCCGATTGAAAGTGTCCGGGTGAAACTGTTTTCTCTCAATGCGCAGGATGGCTTCGAGGTCAAGACCGATGCCAATGGAAAATGGGTTGCTTCCTGGATTAGGGGAGGAGGATGGAATATCGATTTTGAGAAAATGGGATATGTTCCTGAGCACATCAGCTACAATGTGAAAACGTTTGGAAGGAATCCTGAAATTGAAATAACCATGAAAGAGATAGAAGGACTGGTGGTTACCGAAGACATTCAGGAACAGCTGGGGAAAGGAAATGATTTATTCAATGAGGGAAAATATGAAGAGGCGTTAGAAGTGTATGAGAAAATCCTGGTTGATTATCCGGATGCCTATGTCATCAATAAAAACATTGGAAATTGTTATTTTCAACAGGAAAAATTTGAGCTTGCCGAAAAATATTATAAAAAGGTTCTGGAAATAGATCCGGAAAATAACGAAATCAAGGTGGATATTGGAAACTGCTATGCAAATCGGGGTTTCAATGAACAGGCTCTGGAATGGTATAATAAAGTAGATTTTAAAGAGATTAAAAATGTGACCGTTTTATTTAACATTGGAACCAATCTTTTCAACTCCGGTGATTATGAAGAAGCCTTAAAATATTATCAAAGAGCCGTCGAAATCCATGAGGATTTCCTTGATGCCATTTACCAGTTGGGCGTGGTCTATTTGTCTTTGCAGGACAATGACAAAGCCATTAGGGCTTTTGAACGGTACCTGGAACTGGATTCCGATTCTGCCAAAGCAGATCAGGTGAGGAATTTTCTGGAATATTTGAAAAAATAAATTTGTGAAATGCATAGATATTCCATTCGTTATTCTACGGTTTTAAAAAGGGAGTCTACTAGGCATTTCATGAAAAAAAATGGAGGAAAACAAAAAGAATTATGCCAAAAAACCTTGTGAATTTGATATTTTTGGTGGTGATAGGCTGCCTTTTGGTGGGATTAACCGGATGTTTTCCTAAAATTTCTCTTGATCCGGAGAGCAGGGAATTTTATAAGTATGCCTATCTTATAATGAATGACAATGAAAAGGATATTTTCAAGCATCTCCCGGATAAAGAAGCACGGGAAACAT
The DNA here is from genome assembly GCA_964584935.1 of uncultured Eubacteriales bacterium. GTDB lineage: Bacteria > Acidobacteriota > Aminicenantia > Aminicenantales > Aminicenantaceae > CAZPBN01. Next base: position 33,906 of record CAZPBN010000021.1, read on the forward strand.
TCATTGAGGACTTCTGGAAAAAAAGAGACCCCGACCCTAGTACAGAGGTAAACGAATACAAGAAAGAGTTTTATAGAAGAATAGAATACGCCAATCAACGTTTCAAAGAAGGTCCCCCGGGCTGGAAAACAGACAGGGGAAGAATATACATCTATTTGGGGCCACCGGATAAAACCGAGGAAACCCGTTTGCATGGGGATCCGAATGTAAGAGGGCCCAAACTCATTTGGACTTATTACAAGTATGGAGTGGCGGTTTTGTTCGAGGATAAAAAGGGGATAGGAGAATTTAAATTTGATCCTTACACAGGAATTTATGGAAATCTTTTTGAAGCCATAGAGAGAGCAAAATTGGGATTGGATTTAACCAAGGAAATCTCTAAACAGCTAACTGATTTTGATGTGGATTATGATAAGGATGAGAATGAAATTCAGGTTGAAATTCCTGTCTCTTCTCTGACCTTCAAAGGGGAGGAAGGCCTTCTTAAAGCGGAATTTGAGTTTGAGTTTTATATTTATAAAAAAAACAGTTCGGAAAAGTATGAGTTTAAAAGGTCCAGGATATTTGAACGCACGGAAGGAGAGGTCCTCGAAATGAAGGAAATCCTGTTTACCTTTCCCTATGAGATTGAACCCGGCGTTTATTATTTTGATGTTGTCATCATAGGAAAAGGGGATATAGGGAAAAGCAGAAAGATTTTCAGAATATCCATATGATTGATTCATTTTTATTTGGTTTGAAACGATTTGGGAATACAATTTGTTTTGTTTATAGATAAAAGTCAATTGACTAAAGAACCTGAGAGGAAATTTAAAAGGTTATAAATCATCTGAGTTTTGCCTTGGTTTGTTTTAATGAGCACAAAGGAGCGAAAAAAATGAAGAAAAAGACAGTATGGATTTTCCTATTTCTTTTCATGATCTCTTCTTACCTTTTTTCAGGAGAAACCAAGAAGAAAGCCAAAGATCTTCCTGAAAAATACAGGGAATTTTTAAAAATCACTAAATATATCATCACAGAAGAAGAGAGAGAAACTTTTCTAAATCTGTCTTTAGATAGAGATAGAGAGATTTTAATGGATTTATTCTGGAAAATGAGAGACCCGACTCCTGATACCCCTCGAAATGAATACAGGGAAGAACATATGAGGAGAATCAACTATGCCAATAAATATTTAGGCAGAGGAAGCCCCCGGGAAGGATGGGAGACGGATATGGGACAGATCTATATCATTCTGGGGCCTCCTGTCAGTAAAGAACATTTTGAAGGAATCAAGGGAATTTATCCGGCCCAAGCGTGGTACTATTATGGAGATGTGGAAAAAGGACTGCCTTCCCATTTTGCAATCGTTTTTTATAGAAGAGGAGGTTTTGGGGAATTCAAGTTGTATGACCCTGTTTCCGATGGTCCTGAAAGCTTATTGATTAACAGTAAATTTATGGATACCACCAATTATAAGGAATTATACGATAGAATCAGAGAGCTTTCTCCCACTTTGTCTCTGGTATCCCATTCTATGATCCCCGGGGATGTTCCGATGAATTATCAACCTTCTCCCATAAACAATATCATCATGGCCAATATTCTGGAATCACCGAAGAAAGACATCAATACAACCTACGCCACAAATTTTCTTGACTATGAGGGAGTGGTGAGCACGGATTATATGACCAATTATGTGGAAAGCAGTTCCAATGTTTCTATTATCCGGGATCCTTTAATGGGATTTAACTTTCTGCATTTTTCTATAGCTCCGGAAGAACTTTCCATTGACTATTATGAACCAAATGATGAATACTTCTGTAATTTTACATTGACTGTGAGTTTAAGGAAAGGAGAGGATGTTATCTTCCAGTATTCCAAGGATTATCCCTTCTATTTTTCACCGGATGAACTGGAACGAGTGAGGTCAAACGGGATTGCAGTGGAAGATTCTTTTCCTGTGGTTGAAGGAAACTATGAATTGAATATACTGGTTCAGAACTCTGTGGGAAAGCAATTTTTCACCTTGAAGAAAAATATTGAAATCTCGGGAGATTCGGGGAATCCCCAGATAATAGGACCGTTTCTCGGGTATAAATTGAAAGAATATCAGAGAGATATTCATATTCCGTATAAGGTTTTGAATAGGAAGTTGGTCATTGATCCTAAAAACACCTATTCTTCTTCCGATGAAATATCGCTGCTGTTTGTTCTTTCCAATATCGATAAAGAATTATGGTCAAAAGGTAAAGTGAAAATCAATGTCAATGGATTAAAAAAACTGGGCCCTACCAAAAAATCCTTCACTCTGAATTTAAACAACTATCCCTTTCGGCGAATCTTAACCATATCTCATTCCCTATCTGCCAGAGAATTATCTCCGGATTATTATGAAATGGATTTGAATTTGGTTGATAGGAGAGGAAAAATAATCGAATCAGAAAGCAGTAACTTCATTGTTTCCTCTGCCGAAGGGGTTTCCCATCCGATTGCCCATGCCAAGGCATTTCCTTTGTCCAGCAGCTATCTTTATTATTACATGTTGGCGCGTCAGCACAAAAACGTCAATCATTATGAAAGAGCGGAAAAATATTTTGAAGAAGCTTATGGTTTGAGACCTGACTTCAAGAAGGGTTTGCTTGAATATGCCGATTTTTTGATCAATATCAAAAAATACGACAGGTGCCTTGAAATCATTGAGCCCCTTAAAGATGATAACAATTTGAAATATCAATATTATTTGCTGACTGGACTGGCCCAAATGGGGATGGAGAACTATGATGAAGCCATAGACAGTCTGCTCAACGGAAATAAAATTTATAACAGTGATACAAGACTGTTGAATTCTTTAGGAATTTGTTTTTATGAAACGGGACGGAAAAAAGAAGCCTTGAACGTGTTGAAGGCTTCTTTGGATCTCAATGCTTCTCAGGAAAAGATTAAAAGATTGATCAGCGAGATAGAAAAAGAGAAAAACGAGCAGTAACTCAGGGCATAATCAGAGATAAGAAGATATCTGTTTATGTCTTTTTTTTATTCGATGACCTGAAAATCAATACTTTTGGTGACTCTTTTTTTTGAAATATTATCCTTTATATCCATTTTGAATGTGTATTCGCCCGGTTTAAGGTCGCGAACTTCTCTTTTGCCTTCTTTTTCTCCTGGCTTTTTTACAATGACGATTGATTTTAATGGAGGAAGAGACTGAATAATCAAAGGGGCATTATAAGTCGTTTTTTCATAGCGAATGACTTCCTTTTTTCCTTGAAAAACGGAATAGTTTATTTCAATGTCGCATTTTCTCTGGCTGTCCTGTCCAGCTCCCAGGACGAAAAAGAAAAGCTCGATGTTATCTCCTTGATGGAACACATTTTCAAACTTTGGTTCGATCTGCATCACTGAGTAAGTGAAATATCCCTTATGAACCTCCGGCTGAATTTCCGGAGAGGAAATCCGTTTGGATTTGTTCACAAAAAAGATGGATGTCGTATCCAGTTTATCCTGGAAAGTTTCAGGCCCGGGGAGAGAGAATTCAAGATATTGAGTGCCGATTTTTTCCATATCCTCTGAAACAATCGCCATAGCCAACAGATATTTTCCGGGTGGAAGGGGATAGCCTATGGTGCAGAATATTTCCTTATTTGGTTCATAAGAATCTTTCTTCACTTCAAAATCAACAGGAATAAAGATTTCTTTAACAATGTCTCCAGGAGTATCATCTTTAAGCTGATGAAATTGAAGATAACAGGTTGTGTTTGTTTCCAGTTTGGTGGGAGCCTCCGCTTCTTCAACGGGAGGAGCTTCTTCCTCTGTTGCCGGTACTATAGCATCGATGACCGGAGAGACAGGAGTGTATTCTAAGTTCGAATTTTTTGTTTTGAAAATAAAAATGGTATGCATATTCTGCCGGGCTAGAAAATAAAAATAATCGATCAATTGGAAAGTGATATCTTGTCTTGTTTCTCCCGACTGGATTCCTTGATTTAAAGCCGTTTTCACTTTTTCAGGAATGACCACTTGGGTGGATTTCTCCTTTTGATCTTCTTTTTTTTCTTGGTCAGCCAAAGCCGGTAAAAAAGTCAAATGGAAGACAAATCCAGCAATGAGTAAGGGTATCAATAGTTTTTTTATTTTCATTTCTTTCCTCCTTTATTCAGAATTATCAGAAATTTCTCGCATTATAGGATTAAAAAAATTCAAAAAAGATTATCCATTTGTTAAACCACCACTATAGCAAATTTGTTCTTTTTTTTCTACCCCAAAATATTTCTTATTTTCTGGTTTGGTATTTTCGTACGGCTCTCTGATGCTCCTTGAATGTTCTGCTGAAATGATGACTGCCGTCATTTTTTGAGACAAAGTAGAGATAGCCTCTGTCTTCCGGATATAGGGAAGCTTTCAGAGAATCTTTCCCCGGATTGCAAATAGGCCCTGGAGGAAGGCCCGGATAGAGATAGGTGTTGTAGGGAGAGTTGATGTCCAGATGTTTATAGCGGAGGTCTCCCTTGAAAACACCCTGTTCTTTAAGGATATAAATGATGGTGGGATCGCAGTCTAGCTTCATGTTCATTTTAAGACGGTTGTGGAACACGCCAGAGACGATCTTTTTTTCTTCAGGAAGAGAAGTTTCTTTTTCAATAATGGAAGCTAAAATCACAACCTCTCTGATATTTATATTGATGTCTTCGGCTCTTCTTTTCCAATTGTTATTAAAAATTGATTTGAATTGTGAAATCATGCTGGAAACTATTGTTTCAGCGGTGACGTCTTTTTGAAAATGGTAGGTTTCCGGAAACAGATAACCTTCAAGATTGTCTGCGCTTTGATCCAGTTCTTTGATGAGGCCCGTGTTTGAAGAAGCCTTGAGGAATTCAGTTTTGTTTATGGAATGCTTTGATTCCAAAAGCTGAGCAATTTCTTTTCGGGTGAGCCCTTCTGGAATGGTTATGGGACGAAAATAAACTTTGCCTTCAATCATGGTCATAAGAATATTTCTGATGGAAGTGGGACTGGAAAATGCATATTCTCCTGCCTTGATGGTTTCAGAATGAAAAAACAGTTTGTATTCCAGAACCAACAGATATTTTTTTTTGATGAATCCGTTTCTTTTGAGATTTTGGGCAATGATATTTATGGTATTTCCCTTCTTTACCTCGAAATATTTGTTCTCTGCAGAGATGGGAGTAACGGAATGAAATTCGAGACCGAGCCAGTAGGAAACAAACAGAATGAGTATGATTGTTACCATGACTGCTGTTTTGGCAATCCTAATGATCATTTGTATGGTTCCTTATACTTTCTAAGTAGGCGGATAGAATGATGGCGGCAGATACTTGGTGATCGAGATTTTTTTTGTCTTTTCTTTTGAGATTCTGTTGAGAGATGATTCTGGATGCCTGTTTAGTGGAGAGACGTTCGTCCCAGAAAACAACAGGAAGACCGGATATGTTTTCAAGCCAGCAGCCAAATTTTCTGGTTTTTTCCGTTCTGGCACCTTCTGTTCCGTTCATTCTTAAGGGAAAACCAATAACGATTTTCCCGATATCATATTCGGATATGAGTTTGGTGAAATAGATTTTATTTTTTTCCTTGCTTTGAAGCCGGTAGCGTCCCAGGGATTGGGCTGTGAGAAATAAAGGATCGCTGACAGCAAGACCTATACTTTTATCTCCGAAATCGATTCCAAGAATTCTCACCGTTATCAGCCTACCTTGATTTTTCTTTTTTTTCGATAACGTTCTATCGCCAGATCTATGAGTTTTTCAAGCAATAAAGGAAATGAAAAGCCGCTTAATTCCAGCAGCTTCGGAAACATGCTTATTTCTGTAAATCCAGGAATGGTATTGATTTCATTTATGAAAATCTTTTTTTTCTTATTTTCTAAAAAGAAATCCACCCGTGCCATACCGCAGCAGTCAATGGCTTTGTAAGCCTTAATCGATAATTGTCGTATTTCTTTGATGATGGCATCCGGAAGTTCGGCGGGGATTTTAAAGCGGGTTTTTCCTTCAATATATTTGTCCTTATAGTCATAGAATTCTCTATAGGGAATGATTTCCCCTGGAAGAGAGGCAAAAGGATCATCGTTTCCCAGCACACTGCATTCCAGTTCCTGCCCCTTGATAGCTTTTTCCACGATAATTTTCCGGTCATACTGGAAAGCGGTTGAAACAGCTTCAGTGATTTTATTAGTTTCTGTGACTTTGGTGATTCCCACGCTCGAACCCATATTGGATGGTTTGATAAACAGCGGCGGAGGAATTTGATTGACAATTGTGGAAAGAATGGAATTTTGGTCTTTGTTCCACTGATTGTCATAAATGACAAGATGTTCAGTGACCGGGAGACCGTTCATTATGAGAGCATTCTTGGTAGCGGCTTTATCCATTCCTATAGCTGAGGGAAGGACGGAAGCCCCTACGTAGGGAACATCTGACATTTCCAGCAAACCTTGGATGGTCCCATCCTCTCCATAAGGCCCGTGAAGAACAGGAAAAAATATATCCGGAGATATATTTAGAGGGGATTGTTTTTTTGGGAAAGGCAGGAAGGAATGAAAAATCCCTTTTTTCAATTGGGAAGAGGGGAATGGGAGTGAATTGATTATTTTCCATAATCCTTTTTTATTTATATAAATTAGAATGCAGTCATATTTTGATTTGTCCAGATTTTTATAAATGGCTGTGGCAGAAAGAAGGGAGATTTCATGTTCTACTGAACGACCCCCAAAAAGGAGTGCGATCTTTAATTTTTTTTGTTTGGAATTTTCATTCATGGTTTTCATTTTATAGCATTGCAAAAATTATGTCTATGGATATTGAAGTGAAGTTCTGAAATTTTTTAAGTTCTCTTTTGAAGATCAGATGGGTTAAATTATGACAGAGATGGCACGGCTTAACAATATAAACACAGTCAGGGGAGCTCATTCGTCAGCCCGCGAATTTTTCCCAGCGAGAAAAATCCGCTTATTTCCTCAGCTCGCTCTCCTCTCCCTTGCGGGAGAGGATCCGTGCTCGCTCGCTTCCGGATGACTTCCTCATCAGCTCCCCTGACTGCTTTTAAAACTGTATAGCACTTATAGAGATTAATAGATTAATTGTGGGGAGCCCCTTCGACGTGCCATTCCTTTTCATCAAGTGAGTAATCTTCCTTCTCAGGATATTTTTAAATTTTAACAAAAACTTAAAATTTCCGGAGTGCTTCAATATGGGGAAAGAGCAGGGGAGCTCATTCGTCAGCCCGCGAATTTTCCCTAGAATGAATGGGCTCATTCAATATGCCTCGATCCCTTAATTTGACATAGATTTTATGATTGTCAATTATATTGGCTGATTTAAAAGGAGTTTAGCAATCAGATGTTTTTTTTAAGCTGCTTGCTGGGATTGAATTTGACTCTTTTTTTCTTAGGAATATCAATTGTTTCTCTGGTTCTTGGATTCTTTCCTTTCCGGGCTTTCGTTTCCTTGACTTCAAAACTGCCAAAACCAGAAAATGTCACTCTTTTTTTTCTTTTTAAAGATTCTTTGATCTCTTCTAATAAAGCACTCAATGCTTTTTCAGCCTGTTTTGCAGTGATTCCTGCATCTTTCGACATTTTAATGGTTATTTCTTTTTTTGTCACCGTTCACCTCCTTCGCCGTCTTTTAAAATTTCTTGGGTTTTATGTTATGAGGATAAATGTGGGTTGTCAAGGGAAACAATAGATTTTGACTTATGTTTCTTGACACATTCAAAAAGTATACCTATAATCTTTAAGAAAAGAGTTCATTACAGTGTAAAGGAGTTAAGATGAAACATAAAAATCATTTTAATAATTTATTTTTATTCCTGATGGCAGTTTTTCTTATTCTGATTCAGGCAGGAATGAGCGGGCAGGGAACGGTGGATAAAGAGGCTAAAACATTTCAGTTTGAACGAACAAAAGAAAAAAATTATCCCCTTATTTCTTTTTCTGATTTGTATTGCTCATTTTCTTTTATTGACCAGAAAGAAGTTCCAATGGAAATAGTAGGGTCAGAAAAGAGCGAAGAAAAGTTTCTTTTAACCGATTCAGATATCGTTTATTTAAACCAGGGAAAAGATAATGGTCTCAAAGAAGGAGAAGTCTTTCTGGTTGTGGAAATCGGTTCTAGAATAAAAAGCCCTTATAAAAAGGAAATTAAAGGATATTTGTTATTAAAAAAAGGGAGAGTCCGGATTCTTGATGTTTTAAACGAGACTTCCCGGGCCGTCATAGAAAAAGCTTGCGGGAAAGTGAATGTGGGACAGCACTTGATTCCTTTTGAAGAAAAGGAAACAGTTATGGGAAGGGATTTAGGCTTTCCTGATGTTATTCAAAAAGAAGAAGGAAGAGAAGGAAGAATTATTTATTTGGGTGAAGAGCTGGTGAATATTGGTAAGGAGGATTGGGCTTTGATTGATATGGGGCTGGAATCAGGAATCCAGATCGGAGATCAATTGATTATATACAAAAAAAACAAATTGAATGAAGGGATTGCCAATTCCGTGGTTATTGATGTTCAAAGTCAAACATGCACTATAAAAATCCTTTCCTGCAAGGATGTGATTAAGGAAGGATACTGGGTAAAAAAACGCTCGGAATAATTCAAGATAGCTCTATTTATAAGGAATGAAGGCCGATACGGGGATCGGACCCTACTTCTTCATATTGACAGGAATATTTGTTTCTGGTAGTTTAATTTCGAAGATTTTATTTATGAATTGGCCTGACGCGGGCGTAGTTCAGTGGTAGAACGTCTGCTTGCCAAGCAGAAGGTCGTGGGTTCAAATCCCATCGTCCGCTCCAGGGTTTATTATGAAAATCGGTTCAATATATCAAAAGGCGCGGTACCCAAGTGGCTAAGGGAGAGGTCTGCAAAACCTTGATTCGTCGGTTCGAATCCGACCCGCGCCTCCAAAATTGATATCAAATTTCATTAGGTTCTAGATGAAAGAAACAATCTTATTTTACGTCTGAAGTTTAAATGGCATATAATCTGCACGGGAAACAAATCCCACAGAATAATCCCCTTCCTACAAACCTGTGGTCTTTATTGTTTATGGTTTTACTTTCAATGTTCCAATGATTTGTTCGATTTGATCGATGCTGTTTTGTTCACAATAAAGATTGATATCTTCTATGATTTTTTCTGTCACATTAGGTTGGATGAAGTTGGCCGTCCCGATTTCAACCGCTTTAGCTCCTGAGATCATAAATTCAAGAGCATCTTGGGCAGACATGATTCCGCCTATACCAATGACAGGAATATCGATATGTTGGGAAACCTGATAAACCATTCGCAAAGCGAGAGGTTTGATACAGGGACCGCTGAGTCCACCAAAAACATTAGAAAGGCAAGGTGTCTTTGTTTCTAAACAAACAGCCATGGCAAGAAAGGTATTGACCAGTGATATGCCATCTGAGCCTGCTTTCTGAGCACTTAAGGCGATGTCCACTATATCGGTGACGTTAGGTGAAAGTTTGGTGATGATGGGTTTTGAGCTTATTTTTTTTACCTTATTCACCACAGAATAAGTATCGTCAGGATTCAAAGCAGGACATTGTCCATCCTTTGTCACATTTGGACAGGAAATATTCAATTCAAAAGCGGAAATCCCTTTGTGTTTATTGAGGAATTCGACCACTGAGACATATTCTTCTTCGTTTTTGCCGCAAACATTCACAATAATAGGGGTTTTTATTTGGTTGAGTTTAGGAAGTATCTCTTCGACAAAATTTTCCACGCCAATGCCTTGGAGACCGATGGCATTAATCATTCCGCTGGGAGTTTCATATATTCTAGGAGGGGAATTTCCTTGACGGGGAGAAAAATACAGACCTTTTGTCACAATGCCGCCCAGTCTATTGAGGTCGATAAAAGGACTGTACTCCAGCCCATAACCAAAAGTACCGCTTGCAGCGATAACTGGATTTTTGAGCTTTAAAAAACCCAAATCGATAGATAGGTCTGACATTTTACCAGATGATTTCACTCCCTTTAAAAACCGGTCCTTCTGTGCAAATTTTAAGCCACTCTTCTTTTTGATTTCTCAGGATTTTCTTAACACACCCCCAGCAGGCACCGATTCCACATCCCATTATCGATTCAAGAGAGAATTCAGAAGGTATATGATATTCCTGGGCGGTTTGATATACTTTTTTCATCATGAGTTCAGGACCGCAAGCATACACATAATCAGGGATTGTTTCTTTTATTTCCTTTTTAAAAAGATCACTTATGAATCCCTTAAAACCCGTTGTTCCATCATCAGTGGCGTACAAAGTATCAAAGTGGTCTTTGGTTAGTTTTCCGGATAAGGGCAGTTCACTTGAAGTTTTCCCTCCATAGAAGAATCTCAGAGAAACATTTTGGGACTTCAATTCTTTTGCTAAAAAATAAAGGGGAGCGATTCCTCTGCCTCCTCCCACAAGAGCTGCTTTTTTTCCTTTGATATCGGGATGGAGGGTGAATCCTTTTCCAAGAGGACCGAGAATGTCGATGGTTTCCCCGGTATTTTTTTGGCTCAGCAAAATTGTTCCTTTTCCCAGGGCTTTAAAAAATATTTCAATAATGTTTCCTTTTTTTGAGTGGATGCTGAAAGGACGCCTGAGGAGAGGAGAGAATCCGGATGATACACGCACCATAATGAATTGACCGGGAATTGATTTTTGGGCAATTTCTGAAGATTCAATAGAAAGCAAATGGAAATGATTCCAATTTTGCTTTTCAGTTATCCATGCTTCCGTATCTATGATCATGGGCTTTGAGATTCCCTAAAAAAATATCAGAATCTTCTAAGAATGGCAATAAAAATTTTGACATGTTATTTTTATTCTGTAATAATCGAATTTAATAATATTCATATTATTCTAATTTATTGACTCAGGAGGGACGAGAAATGAGACTTTCAAAAAGAGCCCTTGAGATTCAGCCATCACCTATTAGAAAATTGAAACCTTATGCGGATAAGGCTATAAAGAATGGAATTCATGTGTATTTTATAAATATCGGCCAACCAGACATCCCTTCTCCCCAACCCGTTATTGATGCGTTTCATAATTATGAGGAGAAGGTATTGAGTTATGGCCCGGCTCAGGGGTTTCTGGATTTAAGACAGGCTATTGCTGACTATTTCAATCTATATAATATAAAGCTTGATCCGGATCATATCATCATCACCATCGGGGGATCCGAAGCCGTGTATTTTGCGTTTTCTGTTGTCGCCGATCCTGAAGAGGAAATCATCATTCCCGAGCCTTACTACACCAATTATAATGGATTTGCTACTTTTGCCGGCATTCGTATTGTTCCTTTGACCTTAAATGTTGAGGACGGATTCAGGCTTCCTCCTTCCCAGGAAATTGAGGCGCAAATAACGAAAAAAACAAGAGCCCTGCTTCTTTGCTCTCCTAACAATCCAACCGGTACTGTTTATACCAAGGAGGAACTTCAAAGAGTAGTATCTTTGGTTAAAAAGCATGATCTTTTTTTGATCGGAGACGAAGTTTACAAGGAATTTATTTATGATGGAGCCAAACACACCAGTATCTTGGAATTCGAAGATATTAAGGATCGAGTGATTGTGGCTGATAGCATTTCCAAAAGATTCAGTTGCTGTGGAGCACGTATTGGAGCCCTGATCACCGGAAATGATGAAATCTATGAATCTTTGCTCAAATATGCTCAAGCCCGTCTCTGTCCTCCTTCTCTAGAACAGAGAGCCGCGCTTGCTGCCTACCGCATGGACAAGGATTATTTTGAAGAAACAAGAAAGGAATATCAGAAAAGAAGAGATGTTTTGTTCGACGGTTTAAAAGATATCCCGGGAATCACAATTAGGAAACCTCAGGGAGCTTTCTATATGGTGGTTAAGCTTCCTATTAAAGATTCTGAACATTTTGTGCGCTGGATGCTGACTGATTTTAATCTGGATAACGAGACAGTCATGGTGGCTCCTGCTCAAGGTTTCTATTCATCTCCTGATAAGGGCAAAAACGAAGTGAGAATAGCCTATGTGCTCAAAGAACAAGATTTGAAAAGAGCGATTAAGGTTTTTAAAGCAGGACTGGGAAAATACATATCTTTATTTGGGAATTGATCGACGATAACGAACATATCAAAACACTTTAGTTTCGTAAGACGTCAGACGTTAGACGTGAGACGGAAATAAAATTTTAATTAAATATATTTCTTCTTTGCCATAAATTTATAATCTCATCTCTTAGGTCTGAGGATATTATATTCAATTTCATTTTGCATCTGACGTCTCACGTCTGACGTCTCACGATATTATTATGGACCCCTTCTATATTGGATGCTTCTGATGTTTATAATAAAAATTTAAAAACTTAGGGGACCTTTATATAATATACTTTTTTCAGGAGTTCCCCCAAAAATTGCCCTTAGATCTGTATAAATTATTACTAATCAAT
>CAZPBN010000022.1:0-41952 GCA_964584935.1 uncultured Eubacteriales bacterium
ACATCGGCACTCATTTTAATTCTCCTCCCTATATTTTGATTAACTTACCTTATTACAAAAATTATTTTATATGGCATAACATTCAAGCTCACCTGCTGGTAGCCGACGTCGAAAGGTGGCGGGCAACAATCAGGTGGAGCGCCTTGTTATGCTTTAATTTGTCTGTCCATTAAATTGATTAAATCGCTGTATTTTTCAATAAAAGTGCCGGTTAAAAAATTCTCATCATTCATGTTATTAAAAATTTTGCAATAAGTTCCTTTTATATCCTTATTTTTATCAAGATTTATAATAATTGGCGGCTTTTGATTTTTTCTGCCTATCAAAGCAGATTGAAAAAAGCTTTTCATAAATCCATCGCTTTGAGGAAAACTATAACCAATAAAAACTATAATTTTTGCATTTCTTATAGCCGTTAATGAATTATTCCATATACTTTTAAGCCATTTCATGCTTTCTATTTTTGAATACATAGGGGGAATAATAGCGGGGGTGGGAATTTGTCCACTATTTGATTTTTTTAGTTCAAAAATTGCGTCCATAGGGAACAAAGAAGGTCTATTAGCAAATATTTTTTCAGTTTTCGGCCCGATTGAGTTCCCAACACGAGCTTTCGCATTTAACTTATCAATAACTATATTAACAATGTCTTTATTCCCGTTTCCATTGAAGAAATAATTTACACTACCGTGCAACTTGTAAATCGGTATAGAACCGTTATCATCAACGCCAACAAATTTACGAGTGGAATCCTTCAGAACCTTCCATTCCTTACACCTATGTTGAATATTGTAAGTGCATTTCCCTTTAAGTTCATTTATAAAAAACTCTGGCATCAAATCATAGTTAGTTGTTATTATTGAAATATTTGTATTTTTCTTGTGTTCGTCAATAAGAAACTGAAAGAACTTTTTATATTTATACACATTATTTTGTGCTGTTAATCTTTTATTATTTATTGGTGGACATTGTTGAAATATTTTCCATAACCATAGTCGAATATCTGTAATTATTTCATTGATTCTTAAATTATCTACCTCGGAGATAGGATTGCTGCTTATGGAAGTCCCTTCGATTATATCGGCAAGACAAAAAACATCTTCCATATTATTTATATCAATATTCATGAATTCGCTTACATTTAAAGAATATTTTTGAAATTTCTGAAATATTTTACCCGCTTTTTTAAGTCTGGGGGTAGCTTTTTTATTTTTATTCACATCCGCAGTGATACCATCATATTCCCGATCCGATGCAGAATTGAAATTGCTCATTATTGGCAACTCAAGGTCATGAGTAAATCCAGCTCCCAGGAAGACAACAATATCCTTTTTTGTCGGCATTAGTTTCTCCTATTTTTTTATCAGCATAACATATATTATACAGCTGTTTTGCCTGTGCAAATACAGCATTTATAGCTTCATATTGTGTTATCCTGATGCAGTATGACAGAGATTAACGCATGGAATATCAATAGCTTGAGGCTCTTCATCATCTTTTACCTGCTTATTTTCTACAGCAAATCTAGCTGTATAAACAGATGCTATCAGAACCTATTTATAAATACAAGAAATACATGAGATTCTGTTCCGCGAGAATTCATCAGTCGATGGAATCAGAAGGAATTAATAGAAGACCATAAAGTATCCCATTTGAATGCAGAGGACGTTCTGAGGAGGTTTTCAAGTTTATCCTGTTTTTTCATTGGATAAAAACGTATTATATCAGTAATTACTTTTTAATGTCATTATTATAATATTTTAATTACATTAAGATGATATTATTATGTAAGCCGAGATTTTCCATGCGAAGTTTTCATAGAGAAAAACACATTTTAGATGTCCCTTTTAAATCCTGATCACTGACCGAGCAAGATGGAACTCTCGCCTTGAGTGATGAAGACTCCGGCGATGGCTCCAGTCATGAGGCAAGCCAGAGTAGCTGCCAGAAGCGCTCTCAAACCAACACGGGAAAGATCCTTGATCCGTTCAGGAGCCAGGGCACCGATCCCTCCCACAAAAATGGCGAGTGATGCAAAGTGAGCAAATCCGCACAGGGCATAAGAAGTGATGATGATGGAACGCGGATTTTGAATCACTCCTTCGGCAATTTTTTGGGATAGATGCTGATAGGAGACGACTTCTGTGGAAAAGGATCTTTCACCTATGATTTTGGCGATTTCAAATGCATCCGAAGGGGGGACACCGAGAATAAGAGTGAAAGGGTAAAAGATGTAACCGGTGAGTCCACTCAAAGACCATTCAATGTTTAATCCAAACCAGTTATTGATATATCCTCCTGACCAGCCCAGGAACAGGTCAATGAGAGCAATGATGCCTAAAAAAGCAATCAGAAGAGATATGATTCCTCCCAGAAGCCGCAAACCGCTGTTAGCCCCGTTGATGATAGCCATTATGAGATTATCTTCTTTTTTGTAAAACGGCTTGATGTTGATCCCCAAAGTTTTGGGTTTGTCTGTCTCTGGTGTGATGATTTTTGACATCATCACAGCAGCCGGAGCAGAAAGAAAGGAAGCCGAAACAAGATGCCCGGCAATGGTAGGAAGCTGTTGCTGGAGGGTGAACACATAAAGTGCCAGGACGGTTGAGGCAATGGTTCCCATTCCGGCAGAAAGAATGGTTGTCAGCTCTGAGCGAGTCATGTCCTTAAGGTGAGGTTTGACGATTAGTGATGATTCGACTCCGACGAAAATATTACTCGAAGCGCAGAGAGATTCCGCTCCGCTTATTCTCATGAGCTTGGTAAACACAGTGGAAAAACCTCTGATGATAAGAGGGAGAATTTTTAAATAATACAAAGCTCCCACAAGGGCAGCAAAGAAAATAATGGTGGGCAAAGCCTGGAAAGCAAGAAAAGAACCAAGTGAGGTTTCCCCGGTTTCGCTTGTTGTCCCGGGAGGAAGAGCCAGGCGTCCAAAGACAAATTTGGTGCCGGCTGTGGCGCTGTCAAGAATGGCAACGACAATTTTATTGATGAAAAGAAAAAATTTTGATCCGGCAGGCACCACGAAAATAAACAACGCAAAAATTAATTGGAGAAGAACACCCCAAAAAATGACTCGCCAATTGATCAGCTTTTTATTGGATGAACACAACCAGGCGAAGCCGGCTAAAATGAATATCCCCAAAAAACTTATGAGGTTATACTCGTCCATATTGTTTTTAGATAATTTTTGATTCTGTTTCCATTGGGTTATTCGATAATGACTGTCTTATCCCGGGATTTTTGTCCATGGAGTATTTTAATGCTGGATTTAGGGACGTTGAAATGAGAGGCAAGCAGACGGATAACTTCTTTATTCGCTTTGTCTTTAACCGGCGGAGAGAGAACCCGGATTTTGTATTCATTTTTTCCTAGTTGGATGATCTCCTGTTTTTTGGCTTTGGGCTGAACTTTTATGTTTATATTGATTTTATTTCCTTTGATTTGACTGGAATAAAACCACTAAAAGTAATAAGTGTTTCCCATTGCAATTTGTCTGGCTATTTGTTCCAGAGATTCCACGATGAAGGAATCAAGAAACAGGATGAGAATGACAGCAATCATGGGGCTGATATCCAATCCTCCCACTTTATAAGGAGGAACAAGCTTTCTCAAAGGTTTTAACACCGGTTCAGTTAGCTTATACAGGATGACAGCAACCGGGTATAGAGAAGGAATGCGGATCCAGGAAAGAATAGCTCTAACAATGATGATCCATATGTAGATGGTAAAGACAATATGAAGGATTCTTGCGATGGCTAGTAAGAAAGTTCCGAACACTCTATAACAACTCCTGATTCTATAATATTATCAATGATCTCATTGATTTTATTTTAATATGTCTTTGTGTTTGGTGAACAGTTCTTTTAATTGTTTTTCGGTGACAACATAGCCTGACAAGAATAAAGACATATTGGGTCTCTTGATGTCATTGGACTTTATGAGCACACTCTCCCGAAAGATTCCATGTCTTTTGGTGGGCGGTATTTTAATGGTGATTTCAGCTTGATTACCTGAAGCAATATTGAGTGGGAATTGGATAATCTTCTTTCCCCTAAAGAAAGAGGCATTTCTATGGGAACAGCTAACTTCCAGTTCGAGTTCGCCCTCGTTTTTGACTGTAACTTTGTGTTCAATGGGTTTTTTTTCAAGAATCAAACCCAGGTCCGCTGTATAACTGCTGAGACTTATTTTGGGAGAGGGAGGAATTTCAATATTAGCTTTGAGAACAAGTGTTTTTTTCACCTTGTTGGATTCATTGGTCTCTACGAAAATATATTTCTGGACTTTTCCAGCGTATCCGCTGGTGTTGAATGCGACTTTAATTTCACCTTGTTCACCAGGAGGGATTCTTTTTTTTGATAGAACCGCGGCTGTGCATCCGCAGGAGGTTTTTACCTTTTTTATTTCCAGGGGTTCATTTCCATCGTTTTTAAATTTAAACACATGGACGAGTTGTTTTCCCTGCTTTACTTTTCCGAAATCCCAAGTGATTTCATCAAACTTGATTTTTGAGGATTTCCCGCAAAAAAGGAGTATCCCTGAACAACATAAGAGGAAAATAATAACGATAAAGGCAAAACTGTTCTTTTTATTAGAAAAAGTGGCCATCTTTTCCTCCAGATTTTTTATAAATATTAGCACTTTTTTTTGGTTTCGTCAAAGGGGGAAGCAAATGAAGTTCCCCCACTTTAATTAAGATTCTCTCAGGAAGAGCAAAGGCGCCAAATATATATAGGAAAAGCCACAGAAATATATATCTTGTTTGAACCTCTTATTCATGAGGGAAATGATAAAAGCTTTCATTATGAGTTTTTTTAAATGATAAGCCACTTGAGAATCCGGAGACCTCTAATCTCCAAGAATGTTCTTAATTTTCTCTATCAGCTTGTTAGGCTCTACAGGCTTTATCATGAAGTCAGCAAAGTTATACTGATTAACTTTCTCTCTGATTTCAGGATCATCATGAGCGGTGCAGATAATTATAGGAGTATTATAGGTTTTTGCTGAACTGCTAAAATTCTCCAGAGTGCTGAATCCACCGCCTCCGGGGAACATGATGTCGAGGATAATAAGAGCGGGGTTTTCCTTAAAGGCAAGTTTTACCGCCTGAATTCCATCAAACGCAGTAATCGGTATATAGCCCGCTTCTGATAATTTACGGCTCAAAATAAGGGATAAAATTTTATCGTCATCAACAATGAGTATTTTTTTATTGGACACAAAAAAAAGTATATAGGAAAAAAAACAGATGTTCAAGGATTGAATCAAAAAGTATAGAAATTTTGTTTTTGAGATTTTTTCATTCTACTGAGATTTTGACAATATATCTTTTTCCTAACGTGATTCGAGAGTTCATAAAACAAACCAGAAAGTTCTATTTGATCTGATTTTTGAATTTCTTGAGTCCCACCAGCCATAATATTAGACCAGCCAAAAGACTTATAAAAAAAACAATAAGAGAAATGGCGAAGGCTCTCGGTTCAAGCTCTGCCTTTGAACCCAAGGCGACTTCAGCCCAAAAAATCAACCAAACCAGCCAGATAATACGCAGGATCCAGATATAAAATGGCTTTTTTCTTATTTTCAAAGTATGATACAAATTGTTATTTTTCATGTCATCACTTTCCTTGAGTTGTATCTATTCCATATTCATAATGGTTTGTTTTCCACCACTTTTGAGCGCTTTTTTGCCTTCCATAACCAAAACTTTGGTCCATTGTGTTGAAAAAGGCATCCAGTGCAGGAATTTTTGCGCTGGCAGCTTTAACGATCTCATGAATGGCAGTTTTGTCTTTTTTTGACCATGGGCAAACAGCAATACAGTTACTGCATCCTGAAGTTGATTCTTGCCAGTATGCCAGGCATTGGGGAGAGTTCTCAAACCAGGCTTTATGCCCCGGATTATTCCACTCGCCTTTTACTTTAAAACTGGGTTCATCTTCATAGGAAATACATCCTGAAGGACATGCCTCTGCACATCTTTTACACACTTTACAAAATTCCAGCAGTCCGAAATCAATGGGTTTATCTAAAGCCAGAGGAAGGTCTGTGAGGACTTTGCATAATCTAACCATGGGGCCGAATTCAGGAGAAATCAATCTGTTTGTCCTACCGAGTTCTCCTAATCCGGCGTCCACAGCAATCGCAACACTGGAACCCAAGTCATTAACACTGGGGATGGCTGTATATCCCAAACCTCTTATAAACTCAGCCAGACCCGCAACCAGAAACTCACATCTGCTGTATCCCATAGAAGAACCGGCACTGCTTATTGCTGTTGGAGAACAGGCAATATTCTCAATAGGCATCAGTACAGTCATGGCAATAGCGTATTTGCATTTTTTTGGAATAACCAACTTGTTTCCTTGTTCATAGGGTTCCTCTACTTTTTCAAAAACAATCTTTTTCCCTCTTTCTTCAGAATGGATATGCCTGGGATCCAACGAAGTGATCCCTGTGGTTGCTGCCCCGAAATATCTGGCTGCTGTTTTAATTAAATGGGCAGCTTGGGAAGGACTTGCTTTATATTTATCCACCCTCCGTTCCTCGGGAGTCCTTACGAAATTTCTTGTCCATGACCTGGTTCCTCTGTTTAAACCGCCCTGTCTTGAAATAATCCAAGCAGCCTCCGCCAAAGCCCGGTCTTCAAGCCTGTATCCGGGTTTTTTCTCTTCATAATATTTCTTTGTCTTTTCTCTGCTTTTTCTGTTCAGTTCTCTTAAATTGTTCATGCCATAATATTTCACCATGGAGCCAAAAACATTTTTACTTGCCTCAAATCTTGAATAAACATTTTCATTGATGCCCAGCTTGGGTTTTTCTATCTCTTTGACCCACCATGGGTGCTTGAAATAAGAAGCCTCAAAGGCAGAACTCGCTTCTTTGGATATACCGGTTATTCCACCGCCCACAGCGATTCCTGCGCCACCTATACCATATTTAAAGAAATCTCTCCGCTTCATGTGTCCTCCTTTAGGATTGATTGTTAACTCATTAATTTTTCCTTGTTTTGTTTTGATGCCTTTATCTTATCAGAGAGAATGATGTGAGGATGTTGACATTTAATTCCAATCGAGGATTCTTCTCTCCCCCTCGAGTTTTTTTATTCCACTCACTTCCTGGGATACTTCGATAACTCCTTTGTATTCACCTTGTTTGTTGTAGAGCGGGAAATAGCGAATATGAATAAAATTATTGTTCAGTTGAATCCAGAACTCTGCAAAATCTTTTTTCTTTTCCTTAAAGCTCTTAAGAATTTTTTTGACAATATGAACACTCTTTGAAGGATGGCAGTTCTGGACATCTTTTCCAATAATAGCCGGGCTTCGTTTGAAAATTCGGTCATCAGTCGCAGAGTAATAACAAACTTTATCATTTTCATTAACAAAAGTGATATCGATAGGCAGACGCTTTAGCATGAGGTTTAATTGCTCTTGATTGAGAGATCCTTCTTCCAGTTTTATCTTGTTTTCTTCCATAATCCCTCCTTAAAGAAATCCTTTCATTAGTGTTTCATGATACTAGAGAACTCCATTCAAAGACAATTTCTTTATCTTCATCTTGTTCATTTGAAGCGAGAATTTCTTTATTTATAATTGGTTAATTTTTCTGTCTTATTTTATCAGAAAACAGGCAGATATCCAATTTAAAAGCTTTTTGCTTTTGTTCTCTTATTTTTAAAAATATCGTTTTCCCCTCATATCGTTGGTTGTCGAGTCTGTTAAAGAGACCATATCCTCGAAAAGAAGAGGGGAACCGATAACTCTGGTTCAAAGCGTTCAATTGAATTATGTAAGGGTCAGAGACCGCATAAAGCAAAAAATTCGCAAAAAGAGAAAGAGTTGCTCACATCCTCAGACATATAGAATAGTTTGCCCGAAGTAATGAATGATGGGTGATAATGTTGGTATATGGGTTTATAATTCAAAAGATGTTCCTTAAACACCCCACATGATTCCTTTATTGAGAGAAATGAGTTTGTTCAAAGAAGATAATATAATTTTACTTTGCAGGGAGCCGCTGCGGATTTGACACGATACGGAAAAGATTCCCCTCTCTTTAGAGGACACGGATAGCAAATAGATGTTTTGATCAAATGCTCTTTATATAGGTTCCTCATCTTTGCGATGTTTGATCATTCTTCCTTCCACGATGTAAATGACATCTTCACAGATATTTGTGGCTAGGTCTGCGATTCGTTCAAAATTGCTGGAGATTTGAATGAGTTTGATGGATCGTTCAATGGTGGACGGATCTGAGAACATATAGGTGATCAGTTCCCTCAATACTTGATTATTAAGATTGTCTATCTTGTTGTCTCTTTCACACACTCTTTTTGCTAATTTGGGGTCTTCTCTAATAAAAGAATCGATGCTGTCTTTGAGCATCTGGGTGGTTATTTCAGCTGTTTTGGGTATATCAATAAGAGGTTTGACCAAGGGTTTTTCTATTAAAAAGAGACTTCTTTCTGCAATATTAACGGCATGATCAGCCATTCTTTCCAGATCGTTGTTCATCTTCAAGATCATCAGTATGATGCGGAGGTCTTTGGCAGTCGGCTGAAATTTAGCCATAATGATGATGCTTTGTTCTTCGATATCGACTTCCATATCATTGACTTTGGGCTCCTGTTTTTCTATGACGTCTTTAAGCATCTGCTCATTTTTTTCCATTAATCCCTGAATGCTGTTTTTGATCATGTTTTCGACCAGAGCCGCATAATCAATAATTCTCTTTTTTAATGAGACCAGTTCTTTTTTCAGCATTTTTTCCTCCTCTTGCTATTCTTATATATAACCTCTATCCAAATTTACCTGTTAGATAATCTTCGGTCATCTTATTTTTGGGAACAGTAAACAGGTCATCTGTGAGAGCATATTCAATCAACTGTCCTAAATAAAGAAAGACTGTGAATTGAGAAATCCTGGCAGCTTGCTGCATATTATGAGTGACAATCACAATGGTGTAATATTTTTTCAGGTCATCAAGGAGCTCTTCAATCTTTCTTGTGGAGATAGGATCCAAACTTGCTGCTGGTTCATCAAAAAGGATGACTTCAGGCTTGACAGCCAGGCATCTGGCAATACAAAGCCGTTGCTGCTGACCACCAGACAATCCCAGAGCGTTCTCATGAAGCCTGTCTTTGACTTCGTCCCAGATGGCTGCGTCTTTGAGTGATTGGACCACTCTTTCTTCAATATCGGTTTTATTTTTCATTCCATTGACTTTGAGTCCGTAGCTGATGTTGTTAAAAATACTTTTGGGAAAAGGATTGGGTTTTTGAAAGACCATTCCCACACGTCTTCTGATATCGACAATATCAACTTTGGAGCTGTAAATATCCTTATCGTCTATATAGATTTTTCCCTCAAATTGAGTGCGTGGGATGAGGTCGTTCATGCGGTTGAACAAACGAATAAAAGTGGATTTCCCGCACCCTGAAGGCCCGATGATAGACGTGACCACATTCTCATAGATGTCCATGCTTATATTTTTTAAAGCACAGGATTTCCCGTAGTAAAAATTGACATCCCTTACTTTTATTTTGACTTTATTGCTCATAAGCTTTTCTGTGTCTTTGACGAATTATAATGGCGGCGGCTGAAATGGCAAGGACTAAAGCCAGAAGGATAAGGGCACATCCATAAGCGATTTGAGTTTGTTCCTGAGGATGAGTTCCTTCCGTCATGAGGGCATAGATATGATAGGGTAAAGCCATCACTTCGGAAAAAATGGACTTTGGATAACCTCTTTGATAAAAAGTAGCGGCTGTGAATAGGATGGGAGCGGTTTCTCCCGCGACTCTTCCAATGCTTAAAATAACACCGGTTAGTATTCCGGGGAGGGCAGCTGGCAGCACAGTGCTTCGAATGGTTTGCCAGTGAGTGGCTCCTAAGGCAAGGGAAGCCTCTCTATAGGATTGAGGAACAGCGAGCAGAGCCTCCTGGGAAGCAGAAATGATTTGAGGAAGCACCAGGATTCCCAGGGTAAGGCATCCTGCTAGAATGGAAACTCCAAATCCGAAAAATTTCACAAATATAGCAAGCCCAAAAAGACCGAAGACAACTGAGGGCACACCGGCAAGGTTGTTAATACTCATACGGATGATATTGACGACGAAGCTCTTGGGAGAGTATTCTGTGAGATAGATCGCACAGGCTACTCCCAGGGGAAGAGAAAAAATGATAGCTCCCATAGTCAGGTAAAATGTTCCCACTATGGCAGGAGCCACTCCGCCGGCTGTCATGGCTTCGCGAGGCACCTGAGTTAGGAATTCCCAGGACAATATTTTAAAACCTCTGATAGCAATAAAATAAATAATGGATCCTAAGAAAAAAATGGCTGTGGATATACACAAAAATAAAAGTCCAAAACCCATATTTTGACCGACCTGTTTTTTCATCTTCCTAATCCCAGCTTCATTCTGAACCGTCTGCTTATCAGTTCAGCGATGATGTTAAAAATCAGAGTGATAAAAAATAAAATGAGTCCTATGGCAAAAAGCGAATGATAATGAGTGCTTCCCATAACAGCTTCTCCCATTTCAGCGGCAATGGTTGACGTCATGGGTCTCACCGGTTGAAACAGAGTATGAGGTATGACAGCTGCTCCTCCTGTGACCATTAAAACAGTCATGGTTTCTCCGACGGCTCTGCTCATTCCAAGGATGATTGAAGTAGAGATGCCGGATGCAGAGGCAGGAAATACCACCCTGGTTAAAGTTTGCCATCTGTTTGCCCCCACAGCCAGCGATGCTTCTCTGAAACTTCGGGGCACAAAGCTGAGGGCATCTTCGGAGAGACTGCACACCGTGGGAGTCGCCATAATGCCCAGCATAAGACTTCCAGTGAAAGCGGTTAGCCCGACGGGAAGATTGAGAAGTCTCTGGATGAAAGGGGCTATCACCACCATCCCAAAGAAACCATAGACTATGGACGGAATTCCAGCCAGAATTTCTATAATCGGTTTGAGAATAGATTTTAATCTTTTTCCTGCGAGTTCATTGATGAACAGGGCACTTCCCACTCCGATGGGCACACAAAAAAGCACGGCGCCGGCAGTCACCCAAATCGAACCAAGAATCAGAGGAAGTATTCCAAAATCAGGAGGGTCGTAGGTGGGATACCAGCTTTTGCCTAGAATGAAATCAAAGAAACCCACTTCCTTGAATACAGGAAGTCCTTCCATAAAAAGAGTGATCGTGATTCCGACCAGAAATATAAGAGAGGCAAAGGCCAGAAAAGTGAATATTCCCTTATAGAATTTTTCTTTTATTCTGTACATCTTTCTCCTCTGGCCTTTCCTGTAATAATAACATTATAGTTATTTGAGAGAAACGTATCCAGATTTTTTGACTAATTTCTGTCCTTCCTCACTCAACACGAAGTCAATAAAGCTTTTGACAAGCCCTTTTGGTTTTCCGTCAGTGTACATGAAGAGTTTTCTAGCGAATTGATAGGATCCGTTAACAACGTTCTCTTTGGTGGGTTCGACTCCGTCCAGAGCAATCCCTTTGACTGAAGAAGAGAGATATCCAAGTCCCACATATCCAATAGCTCCTGGTGTTCTGGATACTGTTTGAGCGACAGCCTGATTGGATGCCTGTAAGAGAGCATCGGGTCTTACTTTTTCTTTATCTAAGGCGAGTTCGTTAAACGTCTCAAAAGTTCCGCTGGCACTGTCACGGGAAATAATGGTTATTTTCATTTTCTTTCCGCCGACTTCTTTCCAGTTTGAGATTTTACCGGTATAGATTTTTTTAATCTGTGCTTTTGAAAGTTCGTCTACGGGGTTCGATGGATGAACAATAACCGCGATTCCATCCAGAGCAACAACATTTTCATAGACATCGATATCATTCTCTTTTGCTTTTTTGACTTCTTTGTCCTTAATGGGACGAGAAGCATCGGCGATATCGCAGGTGCCGTCAATCAAAGAAGCAATTCCCACACCAGATCCTCCTCCGGCAACAGAGATGTTCACATCGGAATGCTTGTTCATGAACACTTCAGCGCAAAACTGGGAGATGGGGAGAACTGTTGTGGATCCTTTGATGGTCAGGTTTTTGGCAGCAAATGTGGGGACACTGACCATCAATCCCACACTCACAACAGCTGCCAGGACAGTCAAGAATACTTTACTTTTAAACATTGAAATATCCTCCTTTATTTAAAATATATTTTATCCAATTATTTAAATTTCCACCAGAATGTAACGTTGACGTAGAAATCATTCCCGGGTGTATCGCCCGCTTCAGGTTTATCATAGAATACGTATTTCACATTAGGAATGATCCATATGCTCTTTGCGACTTCAAAGCTTATTCCGCCAATGATAAGATTGGAAGGAGCTTCTTTGGAAAAAGGAATGTAGGAAATAGTACTAGCCACAGGCTCCCCCAGCATTTTATCATAACGGGCAATGATATCCACTTTGTCAGAAGCGGATACAACAGCAAACCCGGAGAACATGATCCAGTCTAATGATGTCTCATCATGGTCATAATGGCGGTTAGCCAGAAGAAGTCCGATACGGCCCCAGTCTCCCTGGTAGGCGGCAAATCCCTGATAGATATAGTAATTTTTCTTCTCTTTGGTCGTTTCGTAGTCACCATAAGCTTCGATAAGAAGACCTTTGACCGGTTTGAAAGCAAGAGAACCATAGATTTTTTTCCCTTTGTTGGTTTCTGATTTGTTGGATGAGCCGTTTCCGAAAAGAATATTATAGGATACGGTTCCAGACTTATCCAGATCTCCTTGGAGTCCGATACCAAAATCCCGCGTAGAACCCATTTTCATAAGGTCAAGTGGAGTTTTTTCCAGGGATCTGTAGCCCCATACATCTTCCACATTACTTCCCCAGGTGGGGGTACTGACAATTCCGAACACCAAATTGTGTCCTCCACCCAGGTCTGCTTTCAACCAGGCGTCCTTTACCACAGGTATCATCTTGGCTTTTTCGTCAAAATCTCCGGGACTGGACATTTCCAGCCTGAGTCTCATCTTGATGTTTTCAGTCAGCTTGGGATTGTAGGAAAAGTAAATTCTGCGGAACCACAACCCGTTTCTGCCTTTATAGTCATTGTTATGGTGAGATGCCACATGGTAATAGTCACCGAACATGTACCCTTTGAAGCTTCCGTCTGCATAGGATAATCCAGAAAACAAACTCAGAGCAAGAACAACACACACAAATAAACTTAGTTTTTTCATAAAAAACCTCCTTAATGATTTAATATTTTCAATGCTTGAGGGATTATTCTGGATTTGTGTTAAAAAGAGATAAAGGTTGTGTTAATTTTAGGTTAAATTTATATATAAATTCACGAGTGAATCATTTTTGACCATATTTCCCGTGTGGATGATGAAATTGCGCACACTTTCCAGGCGAAATTGTTCAAATCCGGCAAGCTTTACACCCAGTCTCCCTGTGAAAAGGAATTTTTTGATTTCATCATATAATAGGATTCTCTTTTCTTTTTGGCTCTCATGCCTGTTGCTCATAGACAGGCTTGTTTTATAATATTTTTGAGTGCATTTCTACTCATTAGTAGTCCACGGCTCAGTTGCGGGAGTTGCTCCGGATTCAACAATCGTAACTTTCTTTAAAAATCGATCAATGTAAGGTTTATATCTAAAAAAAAGGAAAGTTAACACTGGGAATATCAAGCAGGTTATCAAAAATATATGAGCGATCACTGATAATTCCACATGCAAATATTCACGGGCAATGCGGCTGAAATCCATCCAGTGCCCTCCACCTTTGGCTGCTGCATACTGTTGCCTGAACAGGGGATTAACCATAAGGTTGTTGGCAAAGCGGTAATCTCTGACAAAAATGAATAGAGAGAGAAAAGCATATAAGGGTCGTTCGGCTTTGATGATGATGGCATGATTGCTTAATGCCCTGTAAAGGAATAACGCCGCAAAAAAAAGTTCTGCTCCGTGCCCGGCGGATAATATTATTAATCGGTGAATTGACGTCAACGCAGTGAGAATATACAATCCCCCCAATATGAGAAGTATAATAAGGGTTAGGCGATTTTTTCTGAATAAATAAATTAGAACACAGAAAAGTAAAATAACAATGATGGGGATTATAAAGATTCTTTTCTGGTGGATGGTGATTCCTCCTCCGTAGATAAAATCAAATGCAGGAATGGAAGGGTAGCCGTAAAGCCATCCGAAAACAGTGTGACCCAATTCATGCACAAGGGTAACCAAATAGTGAAAGACATAGGAACAAAACGGGATAAGAATCACAAAAAGGGTAATACCGAGACCAATAGCCAACGATATCCAAGCTTCTTTATCTATTGAATTGAAACGTATTTCATTTTCTTTCTTCATTTTTATTCTCTATCATTCCAGGTGCAGACTTCATGGGACATTTATTACTTTAAAAAAAATGTCATGTCTTATCATAGTAAAATGAAAATGTTTGGTTTTTTTCTAGCAATTCTTTTTTAACGACAATTATGATGAATAGAAAAGATTTTTTTCTTTGAGGATTCATATATACTATAAAACGCTAAAAAATTCATACCTTTCACATAAAAAGCTTGTTGAATAGAAAAAAAAGAATAGCAAACCAGAGCCCTGAAGTGATATTCATGAAAAACCCCAGTTTCAGCATTCTTTTTAACGATACTCCTCGAACTCCGGCAAAAGCAACGGCATTCACGGAAGTGGCAATAGGGGTCATGAAAGCTCCGCTTGTGGCAATGGTTGCAGCCAGCATGAAAAAAAGGGGATTGTTGGGAATTGCAATGGATATTTTATATACCAAAGGAAGGATTACAAGCAAAACAGTGGTGTTGTTAATGATTTCAGTAAAAAAGATCGAAATAAAAATCAACGCCAGCAGATAAATGAATATCTGGTCTCTATGAGGGATTAGTTGGAGTGACAAACGGTCAAAGCAATTGACAAGATATCCATCCAGCTTTGCAGTTTCAGGGTTGTCTCCGATTTTAATAATAATGATAGCAAAGAGAGTTATCATTCCCATTAATATGATACCGAAAAAAGGAAGATCATATATCATTCGGTTGATCGACACATAAACATTTTTATTTTTCATTCTCAAGTCATCGGTTTTCTCTTTAAACAGGAAGAACCACAATCTTGAATATATGGAATGAACGGTTGATTCCATGGTACACACTATTTTCAAATTGTTCATTTGCAGTCTTGCTCCTATTTCTCTTATTGCTTCACATATAAAAATAAATGGAAATAAAATGACAAAAAGGAACATGAACACAAAATTTTTCAATCCTGACTTAAATGTTCTTTCTTCTCGTGGGTAGATTAGATTTGTAAAAATGAACACCAAAAAATAAAAAATAAATATGATATCGATGATATTCAATCCAGAATACAAAGGTTGTGGTTTTGTCAAAAATTGCAGGGCTGTTAGAATAATGATCAGTAATATATTTCCTCCAATAAAATATAAATGTTTTCTTACTTTTACTTTTTTAATGGTTTTTTGCCAAAACTGTAGGGGCTGTTCATGCAAGTACTTTGTTTCTCCGATTTTAAGAATGAGGCGGCTTATGAACAAAAGCCCCAGGGTCGCAGGAATTCCGATGATAAGCCAGGTAAAATAATTGATGTTGCCTCTTCCCGGCACTTTGAGAATCTCAACAGAACCTATGAAGATGAGATTTTGCGGTGATCCGGTTAAAGATCCCATCCCTCCGATATTTGCCCCATATATGAGAGCAAGAATGAGCTGGGTCGAGAAGAATCGTTTTATTTGACTGTCCTTAATTTTACTCAGAATATGTCTAATGATAGGAATAAACGATAAAACGACAATTGTGTTGGAAAAGACAAGTGATAAGCAATAGGAAGCAAAGAGAACTGCGGAGACAATTGAAGTATTCACATTGGTGGTTTTTGACCATTCCGGGTCAAGAAATTGCTTGTGGATATCAGAGTCAATAAAAACACGAGAAAGTAAAAAACTGATAGTAAGAATTATAATGTTTTGAAGAGTGCTCAAATCGGCTTTTCCTGTGTTTCACCAAAATTGTGTACTAAAATTGAATCAATTTTACTAGATAAAAACCATAATAATCAAATGAAAAATAATGAAGGTTCTATCCAAACAAAATAGAGAGTTGAGATCCTATTGCCCCGTTTTTTTTAATTCAGTTGACTCTTTTGGGTGGAGTGCTAATCTTTTTTTCTGTGATGATTGCACATGTGTGAAGATGAAATGTCCGAATAGCTCCCTACACAATGAGTTCATTTCAATAGCGGAGAAGGAACTGAGCACGTAGTCAGGTCGTTATGTTTATGTTTTCTTTTTAAAATGCTGAAAGCTTACGGTGCTTAAAGCTCCAAGCCCTACGATGACAACCAGGAGTTTGATGAGCCATCCTATATAGGGGACACTAAACAAGATGGTAAAGATTAACAGCCCTAAAATCAAAGCTGAGTAGGAATGATTCTCTTTTAGTTTTAAAACTTTTTGACCAAAAACAAGACTAACGAAAATTTTTCCCAGAAATAGAAACAGAAAGTAGAATACAAACAGAATTACGGCTAAAGGAACTCCTATAATTGTAATAGAGACAATGATTGCTGCCACGGGTAAACAAATGAGAACTAGAAATCCAATCCCCAAGCTTTGCCAAATAGACTGTATCTGTTGAGTCGTTTTTTTTGTCAGTCCAGGAAGAAATTTCATGATAAGTAATCCAACGATAATGGTTCCAATGAGAAATAGAACTTTAAAAAAGTAAAAAGACCATCTTTGCCATTTTGATTTTGCTTTTTTATAAGGAAGCTTAACAGTTTCTCCCTCAATCTCAGATCCTGGTTTGGCCTCGAGCTTTTTTGCTCTATATTTGAAATCATCTTTTATTTTTGACTCAGGATGAAGAATGATATTTTTTGCATCGAATTTGACCTGTTTTCCTATCGTTCCAAAAATTTGGAGATTCTCAGCGCCTCCCTTCAGTTTCCCAAAAACATCTCCTTCTAATCGTGCTTCCTTGCATCCTAAAAAAACATCTCTTTTAATTTTACCCTGCTCTGATATCACCACATCCTCTCCAAAGGCAGATAAGCTTTTTTCAACGGATCCATTTATCACAATAACTTGGCTCCAGACACGAATATCATCGTTTGCTGTTCCATTCAAAGTGAACGATTGGCTCATCCCAATGATATCGCCTTTAATTTCGCCATTTACAGTCATGGTGCCGCATCCGAAGAACAAATCTCCGGTAACAACTCCATTGATTTTTATAACACTTCCGGTTATGAATAAATCACCTTCAATAACCTCATCTTTGGCTATGGTGACAGTGCTGCCTCCTTTAACCTGCTGCGCGTTTAAAGTCAAGGAACAGAGCAGGAATAAAATTAATAAGATATAAACCATAAAGATAAGTTTTTTTGCCATTTTTTATTCTCCTTTTATTTTCTTATGCTCAAGAAGAGTTTTCCTTAAAAAGCTGATAAGAATTATAGAAATGAAAATTTGTATGACGATGGATTGAATCAATTGTTCAGATGAAATAAAAGCAATATTTTTGACTAAAAATCTTCCAATGGAGTGGAAGGCATTAAAATGATTAAAGAGAATAGAAACTAATTGAGAAAAGATATGAGAGGACATCATTTGAGAATATAAAATGAAGGGAGTCAATATCCCTATGAACACAAGGAATCCGTATATGAGGGCGGGGATAAATTTTCCTTTTCTTAAAATAGAGGGCTTCGGATAAAGGATTTTGTTCATTATTTCTGGAGACATGTCAGGAAATGAGGATTCCCCCTCAAAAACAGATTTAATTCTGTTATTCTCGTATCTTAGATTTTCAACAATTTTGCAGCAGCTTTGACACTTTTTCAGATGTTCTTTAATCCTCTGGCTTTTCTTGTTGTCAAGTTCGCCATCCAAAAACATCGAATATATTGTTTCTTCAAAACATTTCATTTTAGCCCCCGGCTTGTTTTAATTTTTCTCTCAATTCAGTTTTCCCCCTATGAATAAGGCTGCCTACAGTGTTGACCGGAATATTTAAGATATTGCTGATCTCTTTGTAGGAGTGATAAAAATGGTACTTCAGCATCAATGCGGTTTGATAATCTACAGGAATCATTTTTTATTTCTCAGATATTTATTTCAATTATGCGAATAGAGAAAAAGCCCCGATTAGAAAATTTAATCAATTTTTAATCAAAATTGAGTCCGATTCTTTCTGCTCTTATGGTAAAAAGAGTTTTAAATACTCGTTCGAGATCCGATTTCATAGCAAAGTCTTTTGATTCCAATTGAGAGGAAAAGCAAATAAATAGGGGTTTCCCCTCTAGGTTTTTTAGCGGTACAAATCCAAAGAATCGACTATCCATGGAATTATCCCTGTTGTCTCCCAGAACAAAACAATGATTCTCCGGAACAATGGCAGGCCCAAAATTATCCTGTATATAATCATCTAGATTTTCCTCAGTGAGAATTTTTTTAGTGGGAATAGGGATGTAAGCTTCTCTGATGAGTTTGTCATTAATGAAGACTTGCTTATTGCGGATTTCGATTTTATCTCCCGCCATGGCGATGACTCTTTTAAGATGCATATGTCTTGAATCTTGAGGGGATTGAAAAAGAACCAAATCTTTTTTCTGGGGCTCATTTCTCTTGTCATAGTTTTTATCAACAAAGATGTGGTCGCCTATCAATAATGTGGGTTCCATTGATGCTGTGGACACGGAATACATTTTAATTCCCACTTTTTGTGATATCAGTTCTCCTCCCCCAAAAAAATATAAATTGAAAATCAATCCTGTAATCAGAGCATAAAAAAGGTAAACATCAAATGTATTATAAGATTTAAGAACTGTGACTTTCTTTTTAGCAGCGACATACCAGGCATCAATAATCATAAATAAAATGAAGGTCAATGAAAGCAGTAAAACAATGACCATTCCAACAAAATGAAAATAGAGAGCTGCCATAAATATCAAAAAAGGGCAAAGCATTAAAACCAGAAAAAATATAATCCCTTTTTTCAATTGCGTGTTGTAAATCTGTCCCAGCCCGATCCCTATACAGGAGAGGAAAGCAGCCAAGATAGGAATTCTTTTTTTGCTTTTCAATCAAAACCTCCTGTTCGATAATTAATATAGCAGAACGCTTTTCATTTGACAAAAATATTTCTTGTCAAGAAAATATCTTCTTTTTGGAAATGACTTGCGCTATTCAATTACTTTCGCTTAACATTGGAGTTGTAAGATCAAGTTTACAAGAGAGACAAGAGAATATTTCGATATGAACCATAAGAAACACATTTCAATTTTATTGGTTTTATTTTTTCTATCTACTTCGATTTTCTCAATTACGGGAGAACAACAAAAGAGTGTCCTTGATCCGGAAAATGCCAATGAAGCCAGGCTGAATCGACTGCAGCCGCCTGAAAAAATTTTGGAGGTTGTAGGGATTTCTCCGGGGATGATTGTTGCAGAAATCGGTGCCGGAAGGGGACGATATGTGGTGCAGCTTGCGGTTCGAGTGGGAGAAACAGGAAAAATTTATGCTGAAGACATAGATTCTTCAGCACTTGCCTATCTTGAAAATAGATGCCAACATTGGGGATTGGAAAACGTGGAAACCATTGTCGGAGAAGTCACAGATCCAAAACTTCCCCAAGGTGAATTGGATCTTATTTTTATCATCTCCTCTTATCATCATTTTGAAGATCCGGTTGTCCTGCTTCAAAATGCAAGGTCTGCCCTAAAACCAGAAGGGAGGCTGGCAATTGTAGAGTGGATTCCCTGGAATGAGAATGATACGGAAGGGACAACAGCTGAAGAAATGAAGGCTCAGATGAATGCTGCTGGTTATAAACTGAAACGCTTTGAGACATTACAGGAAGCGAAGATATTGAATATCTACATCTTCTTAATAAAGGGAACTGAAAATCTTTAATTTTAGTTGACCTTTGACTCTGCTTTAGACAACTCCCTTAAAAATTTCCCTGTTTTTGTTTATCCAGTCATATAATTTTTTGACTCCATCACCAGGTGATACTTCAGGTCTCCAGTTCAGTTGTTTTTCAGCAAGGGAGATATTTGAAATAAAAACTTTCTGGTCTCCAGGACGCCATTCGTCGTAGGATAAGGGGATTTTTTCCCCTTCCAGTTCATTCAAAAGATCAATGAGTTCATGAAGTGACAGAGTGTTTTCCGGCCCGCCCCCGATATTAAAAACATTGCCATTGCAGTGATCTTTTTTCTCATAAGCTAGTTCATAAGCTTTGATGAGGTCATCAATAAAAAGGACGTCTCTGACCTGCTTCCCATCACCATAAATTGTAATATTTTTTCCCATTAATGCAGCAATGCAAAACCAGGCAACCCAGCCTTGATCTTCAATTCCAAATTGTCTGTAGCCATAAATACAAGACTGACGCATCACCACCGTTTTCAATCCGTATATTCTCATATAGTCGATACAGTACTGATCAGCCGCTCCTTTTGAACATCCATAAGGAGAGTGGAAATCAAGATTCCGGTTTTCGGCAATCCCGTTGGGCATATTGCTATATTCATATCGGCCTTTTTGTTCAACAACGTCAAGATCGTCCATTTTGCCATACACTTTGTTTGTTGATGAATAGATCAAGAATGCTTCTGGATTATACTGGCGGATTGCTTCGAGAATATTGAAAGTTCCCAGTGCGTTGATTTCGAAATCTTCACGGGGATCTTCAACAGAACTAGTGACCGCTACCTGAGCCGCAAGATGTAGGATAAGTTGGAACGGCCCTTTTTTGGATACTGCTTTTCGCAATTCATCGAATTTTCTTATATCTCCCTTTACAAATTCAAGGGAACATTCTTTTTTTATCCAATTCAAATTTTTATTTGATCCAATACGGGAGAGGTTATCAAAAATAACCACTTGATGTCCTTTACTTGAAAAATAAAGAGCGCTGTTAACTCCTATGAAACCAGCTCCTCCTGTTATCAATACTTTCATTTCAAATCCTCCAAAATTTTAACCAAATGCCTGTAAATTTTCCCGGCTGTTTTATCTTCTTTAAATAATTTTGCTCTTTCTAAGCCTTTTTTTGAAAGGATTTCCCTCTTACTGGGATCAGCTAATAGATCTGCTATGGCATTGCTTAATTCTTCAATGTCTTCCGGATTCACCAGAATTCCCGCCTCCCCCACTACTTCCGGTACCGCTGTTCGGTTGGAAGCAATGACTGGAGTGCCGCAAGCCATTGCTTCAAGAGGAGGCAAGCCGAATCCTTCATATAAAGTGGGGAAAACAAAAAGGTCAGCCAGGGAATAAAGCGCCTCCGGATGATCTTCTTCTTTCACCGTACCGGTGAAAACCACTTTTTCTTGCATGCCTTTTTCCAGGACCAAGCTTTTCATTTTTCTTCCGAAAGAATCCATAGGTCCAGCCAGAACCAGTTTGTGATCCGGGAATCGGTTGCAGATTTCATAAAAAGCATGGATCAAGGATTCAACATTTTTATGAGGCTTGAAATTTCCGAGATAGAGAATGAATCTTTCAGGAAGATTGTAGGAATTTCTTGTTTTGTTTATCATATAAGTATCACGGACGGGTTGGTATCTAGAAGCGACTCCGAGGGGGAAGACTTTTATCTTTTCCGGATCAATATTCCATATCCAGATTATATCCTGTTTGGCATGTTGGGAATCAGTGATGATGCTTACAGATTTTCGGGCATATTTTTTCCCGAAAACAGAATAATAAAACCTTTTCCAGACTCCCAGTTTCTTCCGGTAATAGGGAAAAACAAGAAACATCAGATCCAGAATTTGATTCACCACAGGGATTTTTGTTGCCACCGGAATTTTATAATAAGGAGAATAAAAAAGATCGATTTCATGGGCTCTCATGTGTCGGGGGAGTTTCCACTGGTCCCAAATGAATGTCACCGATGGTTTGATCATCACCCTTTCTATATTCCCGCGAAAGTCGATAGGAATGTTTTTTTCAGAAAAGAGCACCAGGGTGTGCTTTTTGTTTCTTTGGGAAAAGTAACCGATGAAATTTACCAGAGACCGTCCGATCCCTGTGACAACTCCATCTTGGATCTCCCTGGCATCGACTCCTATTTTCATCGATGGTTACCTTTCTCTCTCAACAGTATTTTTTTTTAAAAGGGCATCGTAAATTTTTTCTGTCTCATAAGCATTGGTTTTTGCATCAAACATTTTTTCGGCACGCTCTCTGGCATTCCTCCCCATTGCCTCTCTTTTTTTATCATCCTCAAGAAGTTCCACTACAGCTTCTGCGAATTCTCTGAAATTAGGAAAGGGAACGAGTTTCCCGGTTATTCCATCCTCGATCAGTTCTGAATTTCCCCCTGTATCAAACGCCACTACTGGTTTCCCGCATGCCATCATCTCAAGAATAGCTCTGCTGCAGGCTTCGTTTTCCGTGACAGCCAAGCCAATATCAAATGTTCGTATCAGGTCACCAACATTGGAAACAAATCCGGTGAACACAAAATATTTCTCTAACCCCAGACTTTTTGCCTTCCGTTCCAGTTGTTTTTTTCTGTCATGATCTTCTTTTGAGAATTCTCCTCCCACAATCACAAAAGTGGTTTCCGGACATTTTTTTATAATTGAGGGGCAGGAGTTGAAAAGATACTCCGGTTTTTTTCTTTTCCCCAGATTTGAGACCAGTCCTGCGATTTGTTTTCCTGCAATCTTATATTTGTTTAATATTTCATGCCTTGCTTTTCCTGGCCTGAAATCTGACAAGTCAACCCCGTTTAAAACCACTTTCACTTTCGAAGGTATTCCTCTTTTTTTTCTGAACCTTTCAGCAATAGCTTGAGAATTACAGATAATCCGGTCAGGAAGGGAAAGAAATTTTCTGGTCATATCCGATTCGTTTTCAAAGATGAGATTCCGTTCATGCCATATCACTGGTATTCTCATGATTTTACCCAATAGGGCGGAAAGAATATTATTCCTTGGAGCATAAGAATGAATGATGTTTATTTTGTTTTTCGTGCAATAGCATCCCAGTAAAAAAAGAGTTTTTAATATTTTAATCACATTATAAAACCGAAATCCTGGAACATAGAGGTAATCCACTTTAACTCCGGTCTTTTTTGCCTCCTGGCTGAAGATCCCTTTTTCTGGAATAAGAAGATGCAGGGAATATTTCTCCTTATCTAAGTTTTTCCATAGATTGATTAAACTTTGTTCCCCTCCCCCAATGTTAAGATTGTTATGGATATAGAGGATATGAACTTTTCCAATATTTTTTTTGTCCAGTAATGAAGTATAAAGTTCATCTATTCTCTGTATCATGCCTTTCACATCAAATTTTTTCGAAAATTTCCTTTTTCCCTCCCTCCCCATCTTTTTCCTTTTATTTTTGTCTGTCACCAATATTTTTATTTTTTCTGCCAATGCATCCGGATCCTTTGGATTCACAAGAAATCCATTAACTCCATCTTCTATCAATTCCGGAAGCCCTCCGATATTTGAAGCCACTACAGGCAGTGAATGACACAGTGCTTCTATTACGGAAACGCTTAGTCCCTCCCGTTCAATTGATGGAAGGACAAAAATGTCTGTATTTTTAATAACTGAGTTCACATTATCGATTTTACCTAGAAAATCAATTTTCTCTTCGATTCCCAGTTCTTTTGCGTAATTGTTCAATTCTTTTTTTAAGGGACCATCCCCAATGACCGTCAATCTAATTTTTTTTCCGATTGAAGATAACTTGGGTAAGGCTTCAAATAGATATTTATGACCTTTGTTTGTTACAAGAGATGCGGTTATTGAAATATTTATATCATACTTGTTATTTTCTTTTTTGTCGAAAGGAGAGAATTTTTGTTGTTCACAAGAAATTCCGTTGTATACTGTGACTGTCTTTTGACTGTCAATTCCTTCCTTGTGTGTGACAAAATCTCTTACTGCATTGGAACAACACACAATACAGTCACTGATCCTGCTTAAAGCTTTCTCTGTAAAGTAATTCCTTTTACTGAAATTCCAATATGTGGTATGAACATGAGATATGATCACAGGAGTTCTTGCCAAAAATGCGGCGATTCGTCCCATTGTGCCGGCAAAGTATCCGTGAGTGTGGACAAGATGAAAATTTTGTTTTCTAATAAGGCACGCCAGGCGAATGATATTCAAGGGGTTGTGATAGGTTTTGAGGCCAAGGATTTCTATATTTTCATCGTTCCGAATGAGGTTATTTGCCATTTCACCCCCTCCGGCTAGACACCATATCCAAGTTTCATATTTCCTTTTCGGCAGCCTCTCATAGATATTTTTGACCACATTTTCCAGTCCTCCGGTTTTAAAATCTTCAACCAGTTGAAGGACTTTTATTTTATTTATTTTTTGCATATAGCAATCAGGTTTTTTCCCAGGTTTTTTGGTGCTTTAAAATCCTGGATATAGTAGGCGAACCGGATACATTGATGAACAAAATTGACCAGAGTATTTCTTATCCAATTGCGAAATGTGCGGACTTGAATCCTTGTTGATGAAATATCGATGTCTCTGAATCCGGTAATCCATGCTATTTGATATAGACTGTCTTCAGTAAAACCAATTTCGTGAGTGAAATCTCTATATCTTGAATCAAGAGAAAAAGGATTGCTCATGTTAGGAACTCTTAAGATTAAAATTCCTTTTGTTTTTAAAGCGTGATAGACCAAATTCAGAAAAGAAAGAGTTTGGTCTTTTTGAATGTGCTCTAGAAAGTCATGAGCAATGATAATTTTATATTCCTTTTCTTTATTCTTTAAAAATTCAGTTGCATCAGCCTGCATTACATGGGGAGAGATATGATTTTTGCAAAATTCAATCTGTTGGGATGATAAATCTATTCCTAAAAAGTTATTGTAACCTTTTTTGTTAAGATAGTATAAAAAATGGCCCGTTCCAGAACCAATATCTAATATTTTTGCATTTTTATCATTAGGAAGTATTTGCCCATAGTACTTTTCAAATTCAACACATGAGTTGTGGTACTGTTTTTCTGTCAGTATATTAGAATATTTAAAACTGGATTCAAAATATTCATTATATTTCTTTTTGTTGTTGTTCAATTCCAAATACTATCTCCTCTCAAATTTGGCTGTGAATGATAGAAAACATTTTTTTGATCCGGTGATCGTAGGTGTGTTTTTTTAGCACTTCTTGATATCCCTGAGCCGCAATTTTTTTGCGCTCCTTTGAATGATTCAGAAAATAGTCTATCTTTTTTTTCAAATCATTGATATTTTTAAAGCTCACTAGATGTTTTCCGTCTTCAAAAATTGAAAAGATATCTTTTTGTCTATCAACCAGAACAAAGCATTTGCAAGCGAGTGCTTCATAAACTTTAGGGCTAGCTTGAAAGCTGGGCGTTTTTCTATCCTGGTAATGGATAACCAAGGCTATTTTTGAAGCGTTATATATTTTAACCCATTCTTTGACATCAATTTTTATGTCTTCCACGGCAATATTCTTTTTATCTGCACCGACAGCCATTTTCCAGTTAGGGCCCCAGATTCTTAAATTATAATCTTCAAGTTCCTTAAGTATATCCCATCTATTAGGATAAAAGGCACCAATAAAAACGAGATCGTTAGAATATTGTTTCTTTTCTTTCTTTGTTAATTCAATAGGTTTCTGGTAATCAGGGTCACAGGCGTAAGGAAGCCACACAGCCTTGTGTATTCCGTTTTTGTTTAAAACTTCAATCGCTTCTGTTCCAGCGCAGAATATATGATCGTAAAGAGGAGATGTCTCTATCACAGGAGTGAAATCCAAAGGGACATCTGAGGTCCAGATAGCTGTTTGAACTCCCATTTTTTTTAATTCAAGCAGTGATTCTTTAAGAATCCGGAATCCTCCCACCATCAAACATAAGTCCGGTTCTGTTTTACGGGCGGTCTCCACCATTTTTCTATTCAGGCGTTTCAGATCCCATTTTTGTAAAAAAGAATTTTTTTGTCTTATCCTCCCTGGGATAAGGAAATCCCGATCTTCAAAGAAAATCACCTGGTGACCTAGTTTTTTCAAAGCATTTTCTCTGTATACAACAGTGTTTGTGAAATGAGGATTGTGGTTGCTCACTAATAATATATTCATTCTTTGGTTTAATATTTCTTAAAATTTTTAAGGTTTGAAAAATACTTTATCCTGGGTAGTTCTAAAACACACCAAGCCAGGATCTTAATAATTTCAAAATGATTTATTTCTATTGCTCTTTTAAACCAATATCTGGCTTCTTTCCAACTCCCATTTATGCAATGCAATTTCCCCAATCTTTTAAGATGGATCACAAGCACATCCGGATATTTTTTTAACTCTCCCTTATGCTTTTCCACCATTCTTGTTCTTCCCGGTATCATAGATGCGAGGTCAAATGAAATTTGCTCTTTGTGAAGATAGGTTATGGCAAGAATTTCAGGCACATAATCAAATTCATAATATTCGGATATTCTTTTCCACATATCCCAATCTTGACAGCTTTTCAAACTTTCATCAAATTTTCCTGTTTTTATGAAGCATTCTTTCTTAATAAGGGGAGTAGGAGAAGCAATTGAGGTGCCTTTGAGAAGTCTTAATCTCAAGTCTCCTTTGTATTGCGGATAGTAGCGCCGGATGACTCTTCCGTCCTCCGATTGGACTTCACAACCTGAATAAATTATTCCGACTCTTTTTGGGGCTTTTCTGAATCGATCAACTTGTTTGGATAATTTGTCTGGAAGCCATTGGTCATCATCATCCAGCAATCCAATATATTTTCCTTTTGACATTTGAATTCCTGTATTTCTAGCGGCAGAGCCTCCTTTGTTTTTCTGGTGGCATACATACTTGATTCTGCTATCTTGGAAATTATTCACTGTGGACTCAGTACCATCTGTTGAAGCATCATCAACGATAATGAGTTCAAAGTCTCGATAGCCCTGGGAGAGAACGCTTTTTATGGCTCTTTTTAACAGATTAGCCCTGTTGTGGGTAGGAATGATGACGCTCACTTCTGGAGTTTTTTTATTTAGTTTTTGTTCCATACAGAATCTCTTCAGATTATACTCTTATAGATTTCAACCAGCCTCCGGTTGAGCTTTTTTATATCAAACAAAGATTCGATTTTCTCTCTCCCTTCTTTTCCCATGTCTGCCCCTATTTTTGGATTTTCTATCAGATATTCCAGTTTTTCCACCATTTTTCCCACATCCTTTCTGGGAACTAGAAAGCCTGATTTCCCGTTATCCACAATTTCAGAAACAGCGCCGACTGAAGTCGCAACAACGGGAAGACCAGATGCCTGAGCTTCCATTAAAACCATAGGCAATACCTCAACATTGCTTGAGAGGAGAAAAATATGGGCTTTTTCCAGTAAATCAATAATTGTTCGATGGCTTTGGGCGCCGAAAAATTTCACATATTTTTCCATTTTAAGGTTTTTCACCATTGAATTCAAAGTCTCCCTTAAAAACCCGTCCCCTACAATTTGATATTCAATATGTGATTGAGGATTTCGCTTTTTCAATTCCTTTATTGCTTTGATTGCGTAGGGAAGCCCCTTTTCTTCCTTAAGCCTTGCCACGGTGAGTATTATAGCCGGTTCTGAAGGATCAGATAATGGCGTTTTCGTTTTAAGAGAGAATTTATCAGGATCTATTCCTACAGGATGGTGTATGATCTTTTTTCTGTCAACCCCAAACTCATAAAGAAATTTGGCTGTGTATTCTGAAATGGCAAGAAAACAATCGCCGAACCGGAATAGCTTATCATATATATGAGCTCCTAATTTGATCCCGCGCCTGATATCATAACCGTGAAACATGGTTACAATCTTCCCCTGAATTCCTATTTCTTTGAGGGTGGCTCCTAAATTTCCGTTTGGGCCAAAGTGGCACTGAATTATATCAAATCTTCCCTTTTTCATAAAAAGAATCACTTTATAAAAAAGATACAGTGACAGAGCATCTCGTCCGTACTTAAAAATGTTCAGGGAACGAATGACGGAGACAGGATGAATAAAGATGTAACAAGCTCCAAGAAATAAGGCTTTCACTATTCTGGAAAAGATATTTGGGGGAGCCTCATTGTGATAAAAGGTGTGTTCAGTAAGATTGTATTCTTTGATTTCAGGATGCTGTATTCCCTCTTCTGGTCTGGCACCTGAAAATATTTCCACTTCATGTCCCAAATCGATCAGTCCGGTTATTTGATTCAATATAAAGGTTTCCGACAAATTTGGAAATTCATCGACGATAAAAGCAATCTTCATATTTTTTTTATCATCCCCTCAAGATTTTTGATCCATATACCAAGTGAACATAGTCTCCATAATAACACAGGATCAGTCTTTAGGAGTTGTTCATATGTTCCGAATTTTTCGATCGGGAAATCGATTTTCTTCAGAATACCCAACAGAGGCTTGAATACAGAAATATTTTCACTGAAATATCGTCGGTAAGGAAAAGCAAACCCCATTTTTTTTCTACGCCATAGAATTTTTCTTGGCAAATAGGGTTTCATAGCTTTTCTCAACAGATACTTTGTCCAGCCGTTCTTGAACAGATAAGTGATCGGCATTTGCAGACACAATTCAACCATTCTGTAATCCAGAAGAGGAAAGCGGTGTTCAACCGGTATGCCCATAGTGAAGTGATCACTGCTTCGCATATAATAAGGGACCAAAGCTGTATTGAAGTGAAAAAGGGTCTGTTCATGAAAGGACAGCTTTTTATATTCCTGCTGATGTTTGAGAGCCGATGTCAAAGAATAAGGATTCTGAATTTTTTTCTCGCTCCAAAGGTGGCGGCGGATAAATTCAGGAAGATCCAAAATATAGTGTTTTATTGTCTGCCAGCTTCTGCGGAGTGTTTTGTACCTCCTGCAGAACTCATACCAGTCAGCAGTTAAATGAAATCCGTTTTTCTTTAGTTCTTCATAAGCTTTAGGCCAAAAGCTGCTTTCATAGCCAGCAAGAATTTCATCGCCTCCGGCACCTGTGATGACAACAGACACACCCTGTTTTTTCATCCTTTTCAGCATTTTGTAATGAGTGTAGTCATTGGGATTATCGTAGGGTTCCTCCATGATTCTGGAGAAGGAACCGTAATCTTTTTCGAATCCGCCTTCAAGTCCATCCACTACGTGATAATCAACAGCATACTTCTTCAGAATGGAGCGGGCATATGGTTCTTCGTCCGCACCAAAAACTCTAGCAGTGTAGGTTGTGATGTCATTAGGGCACTGCAATGCAGCGGCAGCCACTATGGAAGAGCTATCAAGTCCACCGCTTAACTCAAAGGCGACCTTGACGTCTGCCCGAAGACGTATTTTGACAGCATTGAAGAAATTTTCTCTGTATTTTTCCACTGCTTCAGAAAAAGATAGATCGTTAACACTGAACCGGCTCTGAGGCAAGTCCCAATATTTCTTGCGAACAGCTTCCTGGAGAGTGAATTGATCCGGATGAAATGTTATTGTGGATAATTCAGGAAGACTTTTTATTTGAGTATAAAAAGTCGTATGATCGTGGTCTTTAATTCCTGTCTGAGCAAATCCCAGAATGACATCCCTGTTGATACGGATTGTTCCGGGATTCATATCTATCAGTGGCTGAAGAGAGCTGGCAAAATAAAAGCCATCCTCCATTTCGCGATAATACAGCGGAGCAACGCCGATTCTGTCTCTGGAAAAAATGACTTTATTTCTTTCCAGATCATAAAGCACAACTGCCCAGAATCCATTCATTTTTTCCCAGAGTTGTTCCTGCCAAACCTGATAACCTTCGATGAGGACTTCTGTATCACTTGTGGTTTTGAACCTGACTCCCAGAGATTTGAGCTTCTCTCTTAATTCAATGTAATTGTATATTTCACCATTGAATATCCCTATGAGCGACTTGTCATGACTGACAAAGGGCTGATGGGCTCCTTCGGATAGATCGATTATAGAATAACGAGTCTGAATGAATGACAAATCATGCTTGATTTCAGAGTCTTTATCTTTGAAATGAGGAAGTTTGGATCCCAGAGATTTGACTGTAAAGTCGGTTTTAAAATGCGCTGTCTTTCTTTTCTCTCTGTCAATCAGACACACTCCTTCATCATCAGGTCCTCTCTGACGGATAGAATCCAGCATTGTACTGATTTTATGGGAAGAATTCTTTTCCCGTGTTTTTAATAGAAATCCAGCAATTCCGCACATAAAATTTATTTTCCTTTTTTTATTATATTAGCAAAATATTTTTCAAGCTTTAAACAGGTTATCTGGGGAGAAAGATAAGATATGCAATTTTTTGCCTCCTGTCCCATAGTCTTTATATCCTCTTCATTCATATTCCAGACTTTGTCTATGGCATCAGAGAGAGACTTTTCATTGCTCGGTTCAATCAAAATCCCTGACAAGCGGGGACGGATCAGTTCGTCAAAACTAGTGCCCCTCGTGCCAATGACAACTTTTTCCAGAGCCATGGCTTCCAGCATTGTGTTGGGGAAATTATCGACCAGAGAGGGCAATACAACTGAAAAGGAATGTTTTATGACCGGATAAAGTTGAGAATGGTTTAAAACACCTAAGTAGAGAATACGGTCTTTATTTTTCCCTGCTTTTTTATAAATATATTCCAACATATTCAAACCATTAGGCCCCTCAAGGACTTTCCCGGCAAATGCAAAATATAGGTCCGGATATTTTGGCAATAATTCAGCCAGACTTTGGGCAAGAACTTTTCCCCCCTTTAAAAAACCAATGGCTCCAAAAAAAAGAAAATACTTTTTTCTGGAAAGGTGTTTTTTATAAACACTTTCATCCCAAGGGGAGGTATCCAAAAAGAAGGGAGGTCTTATCACCTGGGCTTTGATCTTTTTTTGTTTTTTTAATATATCCGCTAAAAATCTACTGGGGGCATATACAGAGCGGCTGAGTCTCAAGGTCAAAGATTCCAAAAATTCACAAAAATGCTGATCGAGAGAAAGAGGCCTGCGGTAATATTTTCGGAATAGAGGTTCAAAGCTGGAAACTCTAACCACCACGGGGATTCGTTGAAAAACAGTCAGGAATAATCCGCAGGCAAAACAACTGCTCGCCTGGATGATATCAAACTTTTGAAATCTGGATCTTTGAATAATCCGTCTCATGAGACAATAGGATAAGGATAGAAAACGAAGAGTT
This sequence comes from uncultured Eubacteriales bacterium, assembly GCA_964584935.1. Lineage (GTDB taxonomy): Bacteria > Acidobacteriota > Aminicenantia > Aminicenantales > Aminicenantaceae > CAZPBN01. The sequence goes on from CAZPBN010000022.1 coordinate 31,176, forward strand.
CTTTTAAAACGGTAACGTGTCAGTTGGTTAAGGAATTCAAAAAAAAAAGACTGGTTCTTTACCTGATGAACCAAAACGCCTTTATAGGAGATTTCTCCCTCATGGTTTGATAAAGTAAAGACCTCTATGTAGTGACCTCTGGACTTTAAAGCTTGAACAGTCCTGTTAAGATAATTTGAGAGCCCTCCGTCAAACTCTTCCTCGATCATGTATTCTGTGGTTACGAAAGCGATTCTCATTTTGTTAATTATAAGATTGTGCTGTCACTCCGTTCATTTTTCATTACCTATTTGATGACATAACAATTGAATTTTATTTTACCCTTTTCCAGTGATGCTCTATGGATAAATAAGCCAGGTCTGATGTCAAAGCACGCTGGCTTTTCGGATTATACATGGGCAAAACAGTGATGCGTCCAAATTCGTTGGAACGGAAAAGCCACTTAACCAGAGTGTGTGCTATTCCCGTCATGATATAATAATTTCCTGCCGCAAGAGGAAATCCGGGGAACACACAATCAAGAGAATGGTTTCCTTTCCTCAATGGAGTTTCCACCCCGTCAATTCTTAAGGAATTACACTTTATCAATACAATGTTTTCTTCTGTGCATATTCCGAACATGAACGAAGCTTCCTGAAGGTCTATTTCTGAAAAATAATGAAGGCGGAAAATTACAGGATCACCGGTGGTGAGAGTTTCTTTCCTTTTTCCTGTATCAGGATCAAGCATCTCGACAGCCTTGATTTTTGCTTTTTCCCAATTCTGGTTTTCTTGAGATTTCCACAATCCGGGTTCTGAATCATCCGAGGATGTTATTTTGAATATTTCATTTTTATAATAGGAAATGATTTCTCTTGATATTCCTTTTTTCTCAATTTGTCCTTCATTGAGAAGAATAACCTTATCACAGAGTGAATTCACTGCCGCCATATTATGACTCACGAAAAGAACAGTTCGTCCTCTTTTTGCAACTGATTCCATTTTTCCCAGGCATTTTTTTTGGAATCCAATATCTCCTACAGCCAGCACTTCATCAATCAACAAAATTTCTGGTTCCAGATGGGCAGCGACAGCAAATGCCAGACGCATGCGCATACCGCTGGAATATCGTTTGACAGGAGTTTCCACAAATTTTTCAAGCTCTGCAAAAGCTACAATTTCATCATATTTTCTTGTGACTTCATAACGGTCCATGCCTAATATAGCACCGTAGAGATAAATGTTTTCATGTCCGGTGAGTTCGGGATGAAATCCTGTCCCTACTTCGAGTAATGATCCCACTCTTCCCTTCAGTTCGATCCTTCCTTCAGTGGGATCTGTGATTCGAGTTAATATTTTTAATAGAGTTGTCTTTCCTGCTCCGTTTTTTCCTATAATTCCTAAAACATCCCCCTCTTTAACCTCGAAAGAAATATTTCTTAAAGCCCAGATAGTATCTTTGGTGGACCTATAGCTGAAATTCAAGCTATACTTTTTTCCCTCTGTCTTTTTTTGAAGAGAACTTCCTTGACTTTTCGATCCCTTTTTTATCCGAAAGAGAGTTTTTTTTGCTGTATTGACAAAGGATTCCCGGATCGTTTTGTATCCTTTCCGTTCACCAAGCCTGTACTGTTTTGACAGGTTGTTTACTTTAATGACAGTTTCACGCATGATGCTCTTTAGAATCGAATTGGATTATTAAATGACGTCTGCAAAACTCTTTTCCATCCTCCTGAAATAATAAAGACCAGATATAAAAACAATAAAAATAATGGCGGTCGATATACCCAGTAAAAACCATTCCACAGGCTTATGGCCCAATACAGATGACCTAAAAGCTTTGATGACTCCTCCCATAGGATTCAAAGCCAGAATCCACTGGTATTTTTCGTTTACTATACTGACAGGATATATCACTGGAGAAACAAACAACCATATCTGTATGAGAAAGGGAATGGTGTATTTGATATCCCTGTACTGGACATTAAGGGCAGACAGCCAAAGGCTAACTCCCAAGGCACACAAAAAAGTCAAGGCTACCAAAAAGGGAAAAAGCAGAATCCCGATACTAGGGACAAAACCATAAACGATCATCATGATACCGAGAACGATCATGGCAATAAATAGATCAAGCAGACCAGCTAAAGAAGAAGCCGCAGGAACAATCAATCGGGGGAAGTAGACTTTTGTAATGAGATTGGCGTTACTGACCAAACTGTTCCCTGAAGCACTCAAGGCATTGGCAAAATATGTCCAGGGCAATAAAGCAACATATACAAATATGGGATAAGGGATTCCCTCAGAAGGAACTTTAGCCAAGCGGCCAAAAAAAACAGTAAATACAACCATGGTTAAAAATGGCTGAAGAATAGCCCATAATCCTCCTAATATTGTCTGTTTGTACCTTACTTTTATCTCCCTTTTTGTAAGAAAATAAAGCAATTCACGGTAATTCCAAATCTCCTTGAAATCCACAGGGATGAGCCCTCTTTTAGGTTCGATGACCGTTGTTGTTTTTACTGGATGAATGTGTTTTTTTTTCATCGAAAGTCCTATCGCCGTTGAAAACCTTCTCTAAGCATTTTATTTTTTATTAGCTGTTTGCCTATCATATCATATAAACATTTATTTACTAAGATTAAATTCTGCTTCTTCTGCTGTCCCGTTGTTATCTTTTAATGATGGCAACATCATGACAATTCCTGCAATAAACCAGAAGGGTTCCATGATCCGGACAATTATAAAAGTATTAGCGGTTAAAGCGTGAATGGTCAATCCAATAAATCCGGCAAGGAAGCCCAGGGCAAGTCCTTTAAATAATTCATCTTTCTCTTTCTTAAATATATTCAGTGAATTTTTAAAAATCACCCATAAAAGCCATAAGAAAGCTAAAAGTCCAAGAATTCCCAATTCTGGCAAAATCATCATATATTGTCCGTCAATAAACATAAAGCCAGTTACACCCCGTCCTATAATAGGATTCTTCATCCAGGTTTGAATGCTTTCGCTCCAACTTCTGACTCTCGCGGAAGCAGAGGGATCCAAATAGATGTTTCCTATTTTTACGGATTCCCTTTCTTTTTGGAATGTATATTTCACTCTTGAAAATATAGCTTCAGGCCTTAGTATTATAGCAGTGATTATGATGACAGAGACAGCTGTTATCAATTCTGCTTTTTTCCTGCTCAGGATAATGAATGCAAAAAATGAAAAGATAATGGCAATATAAGAAGCCCGGGACAGAGTGAATAAAAATGGAATAAAGCTAATAATGATAATTCCAGCCATAGCCATTTTTATTTTTCTGGGGACTTTATGCAAATAAATTCCTACTGCCAGGCATAGAATAAACAACAAATATCCTCCAAAGGTATTAGGCTCGCCGGTTTGTCCTTCAAAGGGGGCACTGACTCTTTCTCCCGAAGGAATCTGTAATATTCCATAGACTGATACAACAGCGCAAGTTAAAAATATAGCGGTAAGGAACTTTTTTATTTGTTTCTTACTGTGAATATGGTTGACCACAAGAAGAAAGAGTAAAAAATATTCAGAGTATTTCAGAGTATAAAAAAAGCCTTCGGCAAGATTAACTGTCCCAAATACAGCCCCCTTAAGAGTTGAGATAACACATATTAATATATAAACGCCCATAGCTTTGTTGATTGGTGTTTTTACAAATAGAGCCAGTCCTTTGTTTATAGCTGTTTTTGCAAACCATGTGAAAGTGATAATGGCAAGCAAAATATCTTCAAACCGGATTATAATTTCCCTACCGGGGGCTTTTCCCGCTCCAATTTCTGGAGAGAGAAGCATGGAAAATATCAATAAAATCAGGCCTGCGTCGGTATTGACTAAAACCACAATAAAAAAGACTATTGCCAGAATGATAGAAATAACAGTGCTGGTTGAAGAAGCAGAAATGAACTTTCCGAAAAAAAGGCTGGTTAAAACAAGAATGACTCCGATAATGATGGAAATTAATTTAGGATCGTTCCAATTTATACGCATAACGGATTTTTTTTAGCATTTCCTTTTAAAAAAGTTAAAATTCAACCGCTAAGAAGAAGGGCTTTTGATTCAATATGCTTATCTCTTGCCTTTTTTTAAATAATTGTAATACTTGTATTTATGATAAGGAGAAACGTCCTGTATAAATTCTGTTTTCACATTATTAATAACAACACCCCATATTTTGGCTTTAACATTCTCTAATTGTATTTTTGATCTGATGAGTGCCTGTCTGGGAGTTCTTCCTGCCTGATAAACGATAATAACTCCATCGGACTTTGTCCCCAGGATCGATGGATCTGTTACTGGAAGAACCGGGGGGCTGTCCATTAATATGATGTCATACTTTTGTTCTAATTCTTGGATCAATTCTTCCATTCGAGGGAAAGAGAGTAATTCTGCTGGATTAGGAGCGTGCCCTCCGCATGTCATAATATTTAGGTTTCCAATCCCTGGTTTTTTTAAGATATTTTCATACTCAAATCCACCTAAAACCATATCAGTTACTGTATTGACTGCTTTTTCCACAGAAGTTTTGCCAATCAACACATCACTTATTCCTGGACTCCTGTTAAGTCCAAATATTTCATAAAGCATTGGTTTTCTGAAATCAGTTCCTAGAGCGATCACTTTTTGCCCCCCCTGGGCAAAGGATATTGCCAGATTAATCATTGTCTGGGTCTTCCCTTCCTGGGGGACGGCACTGGTTATAACAACGCTCTTTCCTCTTTTTTTCAATCCCATATAACCTAAATTTGTTCTTAAAGACCTGTAGGATTCGGCTATGGTAGAAGTCGGATCAAAAAGGGCTATTAACCTTCCTGAACCGGGCTTTTTCGATTCCTTTTTTATCTTTTTCTGCTTTTTTTTATATTTCTTTCTTCCTTTATCAAAGACAATATCAGGGATAACTCCTAAAACAGGAACCTTTATAAGATCTTCTATATCATCAATTCTTCCAATGGTGGTATCAAAGCTTTCTGTAATAAAAGCCATGATCAATCCAATCAATAATCCAGCTAAAATTCCAATGATTATATTGGTATTCACACTGGGTTTAATGGGTTTTGAGGGAAGAGGAGCTGGTTCGACAATGGTAACATCCTGAGCTTTTTCTGCTTCCAGAATGCGTGCCTCTTCGTATCTTCTTTTGAACATTAAATAAATATCTTCAGCTATGGTGACGTTCCTCTTCAATTGCACCAATTCAATTTCTTTGGTTGAAAGTTCCTTTTGTTGATTCTTTATTTCAGACAGTTGTTCAGCTAATTCCTTTTTTGCTTCCTGAATTTTTCTTTTTAGAGTCACAACTTCAGGATGGGCATCTGTGTATTTACTTTTAAGAGAAATCAATTCAAATTCTGAATTGACAATTTCGTCTTCAAGGCTTTGAATGCGGGAATCAACTTGGATTCCTGAATTTTGAGTTATATCCCTCTCTACGACTAATGGATTTTCCCTCCGGAATTGCAATAGTGCATTTTCGCTTTCTTGTAATTCCAGCAAATAGCTATCGAGCTGGTTCTTTACGAATTTCCTTACGTTTGATGCTTCCTGTCTCTTGTTTTCAAAATGAAATTTCACATAGACATCGGCAACCGTATTGGCTAAATCCATTGCTCTTTTTGGATTTTTTGAAATGGTAGAAATTGAAATCATGTTTGTATCACCAACTCTTCCTGACGAAACCTTACTTTGTATCCCTTTAACCACAGCCATGTGTTCTGAAGGAGACATGTCTGGTTTGAACAGATCCATTCTTTCCGCGACTATTTCCATAATTTGGTAGCTTGTGATTAGATTTGCTTGAGAAGACATTTGATTTCCGGGTGCCCAAGTAATCAATTCTGTTAAAATAGAAGCAACTGATTTTCTTTGTTCGATTTTAATCTTACAAGAGGACTGATAAACAGGAGTTTGCTTTACTGTGTAATATATAGTAGAGACCATAACCAATAAAAAGGAGAGAATAATAATTCTTTTCCTTTTGCGTATGACTCTTAAGTAATCAGCAAGATTCATTTCTATTTTTGGCATTTAATTGACTCCTCTTATCTAACAAACCAAAAATACCAATGGAGAGGAAGGGACATTAATCTTAAGAAGTGTTCAACATCGACAATGACCCTTTGCGGTACATAAATGATATCTCCGGGCTCTAACATTATATTCTGTCCCACATCGGCGTTTTTTAAAATTCTGTCAAGGTTTATTTTGATTCCTCTTTGAGAGCCCAATTCTCCTCGAGCTATAATTACACATTTTGTGACAGCATCTTGAGTGGGACCACCTGCAGCCGTGATGGCATCTACAAGCGACAATTCCTCTTTTATCGGTACAGTTCTGGGAGACTTGACTTCCCCCAAAACATAAACCCTGTTTATTTCAAGGGGAGGGATATAAACGGTATCACCGCCGGATACCGTGATTTCGAAACTCTTTTTAGGATTGTTGATGAGCTCTTTTAAATTATAGGTAAAAACCTGCCCATTCTTTTTAATAAGTTTGATATGATAGATGTCAGCATTATCTGTGGGGCCACCTATTCGTCCTATAAAATTAACCAAGGTTGTTTTTCTTTTTAAAGTATACATTCCAGTTGCCCCAGTTGCCAGCTCTCCTAAGGCAACAACTCTCTGACTGTTATATTCTTCTATAGTTACAAATACAATCGGATCAATGAGGTATTTAGAGAGTTGTTCCATTAGTTCTTCTTCAGTTTGAAGGACAGTTAAACCCATCACACTGATTTTTCTTATGGGAGGCAATCTAATATATCCTTGGTTATTCACAACTACTGTTCTTGAAATATCAGTTTGTTTCCAGACTTCTATTTTTAGGACATCACCGGGTCCAATAAGATAAACGTCTTCCGCACCAAGCATTTCTTTTTTTGCTGTTTGTTTTAACTTTATTTCAATCTTCTCTTTTTCTGAGACAGAGGGCTCAATATCTTTGATTTTTACTATGATAGAACTTCCGCTGTGAGAAACTTTATAAGGGAAGTCCTTATTGAGTTCGATTATTAACAAATTTAGTTGCCTTGAGCCGTCTTTTTTTAACTCAAAATATTCATTTTTTACTTTTTTGACAGGACCTTTATTGATAATGATTTCGGGTTTTTCAGTGCTGATAATTTTTTCCCCAGGAAAACTCAAGATTATACTGGGAGGACTCCCGGTTTTCGTCACTTTATATTCCACGGGTTCCGTCATATTTATTATAACTTCCATCTCGGAGGGAGACTTCCTTGTGAATAGATTGATGTAATGGGGATTTTTAATACGAATACAAGAAATGGATATTATGGATAAAAATGTTATGATAATCAAAAATATCGATTTTTTCATACCGGCTTCCTGATTTTATTATTTAAGACAATAATATATAATTTAATTAAAAACGTCAACTTATGAAGATTGAATTAGATAAGCGCAGTCGTTGCCCCGCAGATTTTGCCTAGCGTAATAGGATTGTTCCCTCAATGGCTCATATTCCTAATGATGAATTCCATCATGCCCTTTACTCTTTTTAGTCACTGCCAGACTTGTTCAGGCAATCCATATCCTGATAATTCTGTCAGGCACCAATTTTCAGTCGTTGATTGGGATTTATTAGATACTTTTAGCAGAGAACTATTGGTCTATCAGCTTGAATAATTTTTTCTCTTCCTTGATTCCTTGAAGGATGTCATTTAATAAATTCTTGAAGCCCTTCTTGTTGAAATCATTTTTTTCAATTTCTAATTTATCCGATTTGATAACACAGGTAATCAATTGAATGTCCTTTGCGTATTTTATGTATTGATTTAATCCTTCTGAAACAAAGTAAGTTAACTGCAACGCCATTTTTTCCGAGCCTTCCGTATCATAGATTAAAACCACAATGTGTTCTTCTGCATTCTTTGGATTCTTGTCGAGGTCAAAATTAAACTCTCTTTTTATAAATGACTCTTTCTCCCTTTTCCCCAATTCTTTTACTTCTTTATAGATTTCCTGGAGAAGAATCTCGGGTTCATCCTTCACATTCTTTTTCTTGCAGAGCGAATCAGGAGGGGTGAAAAAGAAAAGTATTATTAAAAGGGGAACACAATATCTATTGACCATATTGATATTTAACTTGTTTCAATGGTTTTGACACTTACTTTAATTATTATGCTTTTATGAGAATATATAATATGTTCCTTTTTATTCTACCACTTTTTTTATCAATTCCCAGGCTTTTTTCACATGTTTCTCTTCAGTCAGTCTTGAGCCTATGGCGAAGCGCAATACGTATTTTCCATTGAGGGTAGTGTGGGTTAGATAAACTTCTCCAGTCTGATTTATTTTTTTTAGAAGCTCCTTATTCATTTCATTCAGTGATTGCTCGTTGCTTGCGTCATTGGTGCGAAAACAAATGACGCTGAGGTCAACCGGAGCCATAAGTTCAAACTTTTCATGATTTATTATCCATTGTTTAAACATGTTGGCAAATTCGATGTGTTTTCTCACCATATTTTGAATTCCTTCTATTCCGTAAGAACGGATAACAAACCATAGTTTTAAAGCTCTGAATCGTCTTCCCAGTTGAATTCCCCAGTCTCTATAGTTCTTGACCACTCTATCGACACCTGTTTTCAAATATTCAGGATGGATTTCAAAAGTGCGGGAAAGGTCATCAGAGCTTTTCACAAAATAGGCAGAACAATCGAAATTAGTGAACATCCATTTATGAGGATTGAAGACAAAAGAATCGATGTATTTAGAACCTTTGAGGAGATCCCTTTTCTCGGGCAGGAGTGCTGCTGTTCCTGCGAATGCCGCATCAACATGAAGCCAAACATTGTGGCGGCGGCATATAACCCCTATCTCCTCTAAAGGATCAATGGCAGTGGATGATGTTGTGCCAATAGTGGCAACAACACAGGTTGGTTTCAATCCTCTTTTTTTATCTTCTAAGATGGACTCTTCCAGTTTGGAAGAAATCAGAGCAAATTTTTCATCTGTAGGAATATATCTTAAATTTTTTTTCCCGAAACCAGCGATCTTTACTCCTTTTTCAATACTGGAATGGGTTTCATTGGAAGCATAAACAGTCAAAGGTTCCCGGTTTCCAATCCTGTTTGCATTAAAATCTGTTGCTTTTTCCCTGGCAGTCAATAAAGCGCATAAAGTTGAAGTGGATGCTGTATCCTGTATGACTCCTTCCATGCCTTCAGGAAGTCCTAACATCTGCCTCAACCATTCCATAACAACCTCTTCCAGTTCTTCAGCAGCTGGAGATGTCTGCCAGACCATACATTGAGCTCCCATACATGCGGTCAGCATTTCTGCCAAGACGGAAGGCGGGCTGTTATTTGCAGGAAAATAGGCAAACCAGGAAGGATGCTGCCAGTGGGTTATGCCAGGGAGAATGATTTTTTGGAAATCTTTGAATATTTTATCAAACGGCTCTGCTTTTTCGGGAGGGTTCAATGGAATCTGACTTTTGATATCACCGGGTTTTAGCTTGGAGCAAACAGGATATTTTTCAATCTCTTTAAAATAATCTGCCATCCAATCCACAAATTGATGGCCCCACTGCCTGAATTGATCGTTGTTCATAACCATCCTCCTTTTGATTCATTATACAGCACATGTGTTGATTATCCAATAAAAACAGGGAGTGTTTCCCGAGGAACAAGGTTTATTTTTTTCATTAATGGTAAAAAAGTGTCAAAATAAGCTGATTTATGAGAAAAAAAATGCAAAAATACAATTTAAATGGAACAATTAAGTAAATTTAAAAAAAATCCTTGAAATTTTATTTTTATTTATGTTATAATAAAGATAACGTCAGTAAATAATTTCAAAACAAACAAAAAAATTCATTTTTTTCTTTTGTGGGTGCAACTTTATAGGAGCTTTCCTCGTATATATATATGGAATGAATAAAATGAAAATAGCGGCAAAAGTTAAAAATTTAAAATACTCCTTTTTTGAACTTCCTTTATTAGAGGAGTTAAGAATAAATCCCCTTTTCTATTAATTCATCCCCTTTTACAGACTGCCCTTTTCTTTTGAGAAGAGGGCAGTCTTTTTTTTATCAATCAATATGTTCGCCGGTTGTGGTGGTTATCAATTGGCCGTGTTTGACATTTTTTATGCTCAGCATTTTATCTGAGATAGTCTTTATAATAGAACTCTTTCCTTTGAGAATGATGACTTCCAGACAATTGTGATGATCCAGATGAATGTGAGTCGAGGAAAGTATATCCTGTGTATACTGATGCTGGATATGATTGATCGTTTCAGTTAAATCATGTATTTCATGGTTGTATACAATCCCCAATATGCCCACAATTTCTTTTTCTTCTTTCCACTCCTGATCAACCAGTCGGTCTCTCATCAAGTCCCGTAAAGCTTCGGATCTATTTTTATATCCTAATTTCATTATCAAATCATCAAATTTTTTCAATAAATTGGAGTCAATAGAAACTCCGAATCTGGTTACTTTTTCCATGATGTTCTTCCTTTCTAAGCTATCTTGAAAATAGTATGCTTTTTTTAAAAAGTCAATGTTATTTGTAATGAAGTTCTTCCAAGTTTTGCTTTTATATAAAAAAACAGTCAAGAAGATCCGGTTTATGGATTCATATACACAGTGAAAAACTATAAGATGTGAGACATCAGATAAGAGGCACATTATTGTAAGAATTAAGGTAGACCATTAATAAATTTTTGAAAGGAAGAGTATTAAATTCAGTTTTACTCTTCAGAGTCAGATCTCCTATAATTATTCAGAGAGAGTCTATTGCTGTGAAGATAAA
>CAZPBN010000023.1:0-35482 GCA_964584935.1 uncultured Eubacteriales bacterium
AAATCCATTCTAAGCAAAATCCTCCAGGGAAACAAAAATTCTATGTTGTTGAATTTAAATGAAATAAATCAGCCAAGCTGTAAAATTATAAAAATTAAAATTAAAAATCCAATGTAAAATCCAAGCTGTAAAATAAAAAAATGCAATTAAAAAAACTAAGTTAAAATTGACATTATCGGGGAGGATGGAGATAATATCTGATTAATGATGTCAGCGGATAGACAAAACCGGACGATTGCTTTCCTGGCTGAGTTTTGTTCCCAACATCTTCTGGATGAGAAAATACTCATTGTCCCTTTATACCCAACAGGACGGCAGATCGGAGAAGCCCTCACCAAAGCCGGTCATTCCTGGGTCAATCTTCGCTTTGCCCCGCTCATATCCCTGGCTCATGAAGTCTGTGCTGAAACCATAGCCAAACAAAATCTCAAACAGATAACCTCGCACACTTCATCTCTTCTGGTTGATAAAGCATTCATTCGATTAAAACAAAACAAAAAGCTGGATTACTTTCAAGAACTGGACCCAAAACCTGGAATCATCAAAGCATTCACCCGTTCTCTGATGCTTCTGCGCATGAACGGAATTTCCTCCGAATCCCTTTCAGCCGGTCACTTCATCAACCAAAAAAAAGGAAATGAAATCTGTCTTCTTCTCAGCGAATATGAAAAGATGCTCGAAAGCCAAAGACTCCTGGACAAACCAGGCTTGTATTTGAAAGCCTGTAAAGAATCCCCCCGGAGCTTTCACAAAGATAAACATTTCCTCTGTTTTGAAGACGGAGCACTTTCCACCCTTGAGAAAAGTTTCCTCCATAAAATATCGCAGGATAGCCTCACCATTCTTCCCCGGGACCCTGTTTTCGGAGTTCGGAAACCCAGGCGCTTCCACCCGGTCAAAGAGCCTGAACCAGCATCTTCCAGGCCCACCTCAGATTCTGAAAGAACTCCCTGGCTTTTTGCCCCATACAAAGCGCCGGCTCCTCTCAACGACAGCACACTCAGCATCACCACGGCCGTGGGGCCTTCCAATGAATGCAAAGAAGTTTTTCGCCGCATCCTTTCTGAAAAAATACCTGTCGATGAGGCAGAGGTGATCTGTCCTCCCGGCAGAATGTACCATTCGCTTTTTGACACCCTGTCTCAAAAAACCGGCGTTCCTGTCACCCTGAGCGAAGGCATGAGTATAGGTTCCACGTCACCCGGGAAATTGTTTTCTGCCCTTTTGAACTGGATGGAAAGCGATTTCAAAGACTCTGTTTTTTGGGACCTTTTAGAAAGCGGTCACATCCGATTTAAAAAACAAGCTGAAAACTTTCCTCTGCCCAATCAAATCAGCGCTGTCATCAAAAAAGCAGGAATAGGCTGGGGAAAGGAAAGATATGTATCCTGCCTGGAGAGATTAAAAGAACAAGAAAAGAAAAAAGCCGCAGAATCCGATACTGAAGAATTATCTGAGAAACACAACTTAACAATCAGCCGTATAAACCAGATTTTAACAGAAATAAAAAAAATACTTCAATGCCTGTCTGCCTGGAATCAAACAGAAACCATCGACTTTCAAAGCCTCGTTCAAGGAATCCGCAACATTCTATCCCACCACGCAAGAATTCAAAACGACTTGGATGCTGAAGCCATAACAGCCATCTACTCAAGACTGGATGACATGACCTCCTTTGAATATCCCGCAATGAGCAAAGAAGATGCCCTCGAACAACTGAGGTTTATAGAAGATGATTTAACAGTCGGATCTTCAGGTCCAGCCCCAGGCCACACCCACATCTCCACCTATCGTTCAGGCGGCTTCTCAGCAAGGCAGCACACCTTTATTCTTGGTTTAAACCGCGAGAATTTCCCGGGCACCGGATTTCAGGATCCCATCCTTCTGGATGAGGAAAGAGAGAACATTTCACTGTCTCTCCGCACCACCAAGGATTCTTTAAGAGAGAATCTCTACTCTATGGCAAGACTCATCTCATCCCTGCGTGGAAAAATCTATCTGAGCTATTCCAGTTATGATATTTTAGGGGAAAGAGAGTCGTTCCCTTCCTCTCTGATGCTTCAAGCCTTCCGCCTCATCAAAGGAGATCCCCGACTCGATTATTCCGCTCTCATAAATTCGTTTAAAGAAAGCAAAGGATTTTTCCCTGCCAGAAAAGAAAAAATAATGGATGAGACCGAGTGGTGGCTTGAACAAATCGTAAAAGACCAGGGCCTCCTTGACGGAGTCAGTGCGGTTAAAGAGAATTTTCCAGCCCTCGGGCAGGGAATTAACGCCATATCGGACAGAAAAACCCTGAAAGCCAGTCCTTATGAAGGAGTCCTTGATTTTCAAACAACAGGCAAAATCTCGCTTCTCAATGAAAACACTGTCATGTCCTCATCCCGTTTTGAGTGTCTGGCATTTTGTCCCTTTAAGTACTTTATGGAATATGTTCTGGGAGTCCGCAAACCAGAAGCCATCGAGTATGACCCTTCCCGCTGGCTGGATCCTTTGAATTGGGGAACCTTGGTCCATGAAGTCCTCTATCAATTTATGAACAAACTCAGAGAAAGAGGGGAGAAGCTCCATAAAGAAAAGCACAGGGAGCTTATAAGAAACACTGCAGAAAATCTCCTTCAATCCTTTAAAGAAAAAATCCCTCCTCCGTCAGAAGATGTGTTTCTCATGCAGAAAAAGGAGTTGATGGAAACGCTGGACATCTTTTTAAAGGCAGAGTCACAAAGAGCCGAGGACATCAAACCGCTTCTTTTTGAAGTCAGATTTGGAACCGAAGGCGATAGAGGCGAAGGAATAGATGAGCCTGTTCTCATGAAAATAACCCCCCGGATTTCGATTGGCATCAGGGGCAGAATCGACCGGATCGACCGCCTTGCCTCGAACCGTTACAGAGTCATCGATTACAAATCCGGACGATACAGCCGTTTTGAACAGGTCAAGTCCTTCGGAAAGGGACAGGTCATCCAGCATGCGCTTTATTCTTTAGCTGCGGAAACAATATTGAAAAAGCTGGGAAAAGACACATCACCTCGCGTCAAAGAAGGAGCTTATTATTTTCCCACAGCCAAAGGGGAAGGCAGGGAAATTGTTTTTAAAGACTTTGACCGCCATGAGTTCGTCAAGCTTCTTTCAGAGCTCATCATGGTTTTGATAAAAGGCGATTTTGTGCCCAATCCGGATGCCCTATGCGACTACTGCGATTTGGCTCCTTTATGCGGAACAGTTAAAGAGAGGGCAAAAATAAAGAGAAATTCAGGAATTGAGGAATACTCTATATTTGAGAGGCTAGCCAATTTTGAATAAACAACAGCCCTTACCTGACCACATCGAAAGGCAAAAAATAACCCAGGAACTGGATACAACCTTTCTGGTAGAGGCAGGAGCTGGCTCTGGTAAAACCCGGAACCTGGTCCGGCGCATGATAGCGCTTATAGAAGAGGGGAAATGCCGGATCGAAAACCTGGCTGCCGTGACCTTCACCAAAAAAGCAGCCGGAGAGCTGCAGGGCCGCTTTCAAACAGAGCTTGAGAACAAAGTCGTAGCCCTAAAAACAAACGACCTCAAAAGACAAAGGCTTTTTTGATTGACTTTGGGGAGAGCCAGAGTAAAAAAATAGTGAATAGGTTTGTCAAATATTTGAGAGGATAATGATTAGATTCTTATACTTTATCACTTTATCGATTTTATTGAAATAGAGAAAACAATTCCCGATCAATCAACTTAAAATCACTATTCAGATCAAAAGGGACTCCAGGCTTAATAATGGGATCACAGTCATGCGCGAATCCGGGATGCTTGAGTTTCGTCAGAAGATTTTTACGAAAATCATCAGCGTCTATTCGAATCCCTGAGGCATCGCAATATTGTTTAAACACTTCGACGACTTTCCTTTGATTGACATCCAACGAGCGTATGGCTATAGCCAAATCAAAAAGATCCCTTCCTTTCCGCCTTTGATAAAGTGCCCGCAGCTTCGTCGCTAAAAGTTCTTCCAGCCGATTGACCGAAACTGCTGCTTTGCCGTTAAACCATCGGGATTGCACCTTCACTGTTTTATAAAAAACAGGAAGGAAGGGCAAATGCTCACGCGTATTGATTTCGATTTTGATTCGTAAGGGAAGTGGGGGCTGAGCCTCAGAATTGATCTTATAGCTCAGTGTGGATGTGTCCGGTCCTGTCTTTCTCTTTGGTTCTCCCAACCAACCGTGAAATTTGTTTCTGATTGAGTTAAAAAGAGGGCCAATTGGACCAGGCTTGAGCTGAACCAGGTCTAAATCCTCCGAATAACGGAAAGGCTCAGGAAAGAATAACTTGTGGAGAGCCGTTCCTCCTCTAAATATAAGATGGGAAGCAATCGATTCTTCGTCAAACAACTCCACCAAAATACGGGAGATAATAAGATCCTGCTCAACCATGGCATCGGTTTTCCAGGAAAATCCTTTGTTTCTCCATTCTTGTATAAATGCGCGCGGAATCATGATCCAATCTCCGGTTTGTCATTGATGATGATGTGCCAGATACTGTTGTGAGTACCGGTGTGTTGTTTTAAAGTCGGATTAAGAGATATATATGAAGGATTTCGCTTATCGAGTTTACTTCGAAGCGGCACCGCAAGCTTTTTAAATCCCAAATGTTCAAGTATCCAGCCCAGACGCTGAAGTGGAGCATTTTGAGGTTCATTGTGGCAGGCTTCAGCCATTTTATCAATATCCAACATTTCTCCTAATTCCTGCAGAACTCCGGCAGCTGTATCAAGCCCCCCAATATTTTTTTGAAAACGGATAAGGTCGATTGCAGTCCATTCGGCAGTGGAAATGAAGTAATCCCCAGTTTGGGTACGCTGAAACCGGATTTGCGCGTGATTCATTCCGGAATACTGAAGGAAACGGATGCGCACAGATTCTAAATCGATCATGCGGACATAAGAAGGCACAACCACCTGCATTTCTTGAGGACGTTGATGGGCTGCTCCATAGACAGCAGCAGCGGAAAGACATCCGACATAATAGGGTATGTTCAGAAATCTCATCAGATCATTGATAAACCAATCAGGTGGAATGGTTCCTGTGGACCGATATTCAAGCGGTACAATGACATAAAAATTATTGCGAAGGCGCAGAATCCTGCCTTTCTGATTTAACCGGAAAAGTGACTTTTTTAAGCTTTCTTCACTGAGTTCAAGTTCATTGAAAGCTTTTTCTCGAGTGAATGTATGGAAACCTGAGATCTGTATCTCATCAATCCATTTATTCAAGCTGGTAATATTTTTTTTCATCTTGTGATAATAATAGCATAAATGGACATATTATGTCCATTAGTGTTATTTTTATCACATGGCTTAGATTTATTACAATATTTGAAATGTTTTCAATTTTTCTTAGAGGGGGATAAGAGGTGATAAGTTGGGAGAAACTCGAATGGCATGCATTCTGATTTGACATAATACTTTTCTTTTCTTAATATCGTTAAAGGTTAAGCTGAGAAGGCGGAGTTCTATTAAATATGAATAGAAATCAGAAAAGACTTAAAAAAATAGTGAGGAATTGAGGAATACTCTATATTTGAGAGGCTAGCCAATTTTGAATAAACAACAGCCCTTACCTGACCACATCGAAAGGCAAAAAATAACCCAGGAACTGGATACAACCTTTCTGGTAGAGGCAGGAGCTGGCTCTGGTAAAACCCGGAACCTGGTCCGGCGTATGATAGCGCTTATAGAAGAGGGGAAATGCCGGATCGAAAACCTGGCTGCCGTAACCTTCACCAAAAAAGCAGCCGGAGAGCTGCAGGGCCGCTTTCAAACAGATCTTGAGAACAAAGTCGTAGCCCTAAAAACAAACGACCCCAAAAGACAAAGGCTTTCCGATGCAGTCCACAACCTGGAGCAGGTATTTATCGGCACCATTCATGCTTTCTGCGCCAAGCTTCTCCGGGAGCGCCCAGTTGAGATAGCGCTCAATCCTGAATTTGAAGAGATGGAAGAAGTGGAAGACATGATCACCAGGGAAAAATGCTGGCATGAATTCATGATCGAAGCCAAAAAAGAATACGCTTCGCTTATCCGCCAGCTGGAGGAGGTGGGAATCTCAGCCTATGACCTTAAGGATGCCTACAACACGCTCGCTATCTATCCTGAAGTTCAATGGATGCCGGGAAGCCGCACAGAGCCGGACTATGATGATTTGAAGAAAAAACTGGACCATTTTCTCCGTAAAGCCCAAAACCGCATACCTTCCACAAAGCCTGAAAAAAATTATGATGACCTTCAGCGTTTGATGATCAGATGCCTGATAAGGCAAAGAAATCTGGATTTTTCCCGAAAATCCACGCTCATGGAAACCTATGAAATCCTAGAAAGCAAAGGAAACATCACACAAAACAGATGGCCCTCAAAAGAACAAGCCAAAGAGTTCAAGGAAGAGTTTGAGAAATTCAAAAAAGAGGTCGTATCCACTGCCTTAAAGCAGTGGCGGGAATTCCGCCATTCCAGAGTGCTCTCTTTTATAAAGCCAGCTCTCAAGTATTATGAAGACAAGCGCTTATCCCGGGCACAGCTTAATTTCCAGGACCTGCTTCTTCTGGCAGCCAAACTGTTAAAGAATAATCCTGAGGTAAGGAAATATTTCAGTCAAAAATACACCCGGATCCTGGTCGATGAATTTCAGGACACGGATCCCATTCAAGCTGAAGTCCTGTTTTATCTTGCCGGAGAGGACAAAGAGGAGAGAAATTGGAAAAACCTAGTTCCAGCACCCGGGGCTTTGTTTCTAGTGGGAGACCCCAAACAGTCCATATACCGGTTCAGGCGTGCTGACATTGATACCTACAATATCGTCAAAGAGCAGATCCAGAAAAGCAGCGGGGAAGTGCTCTATCTGACAACAAATTTCCGCTCAGTCCCTTGTCTGGCTGAGTGGAACAATCCTGTGTTTCAAACT
This sequence comes from uncultured Eubacteriales bacterium, assembly GCA_964584935.1. Taxonomy (GTDB): domain Bacteria; phylum Acidobacteriota; class Aminicenantia; order Aminicenantales; family Aminicenantaceae; genus CAZPBN01. Next base: position 6,939 of record CAZPBN010000023.1, read on the forward strand.
GTGTTTCCGGAAGACAAAGAAAGCCAGTTCCAGGCGCGTTTTTCTCCTTTGGTCACAGTGAGAGACAGCGGCGAGAGCTTCCAGGAAGGCGTCTATAAAATAACCGTACCCAAATTTCCCAGAAACAGAAAAGAAGATATCGCCCGTTATGATTCCGAAAAAATCGCCCGGTTCATCCAGTGGGCGTGCGAAGGCAATGTCAGACTCAAAAGAGCCAAACAGGAAAAAGACGAAGGGCTTAAAGAGCCAGCCACCTATTCTGATTTTCTCATTCTGGTGCGGTATAAAAGGAACATGGATCTGTATGCTAGAGCCCTGGAGAAAAGAGGACTTCCTTTTGAAATAACAGGAAGCAACACCCTGGTTAAATCCGAAGCAATCAGAGAGATCATCAATCTGGCAAGAGCCCTGGCAGAGCCGGATAACCCCATTTATACGGTTGCTGTTTTAAGGGGCCTATTTTTCGGGATTAGCGACCAGCAGCTTTTTAGATTCAAAACGCACGGAGGCTGGTTTAACTATTTGGGAGCTGCAGATAAGAGCAGTCCAACAAATGACAAGGACATCAAACAGATCCATCAATGCCTCCAAAAAATGAAAGAATGGTGGGGATGGAAAAAGGCTTATCCAGCCACCGTGGTCCTTGAGAAAATCCTGGAGGAAACCGGAATTATCAATTATCTCGCCTCTTCTGAGATGGGAAGCAGCAAAGCAGGCAATGTTTTCAAAATGCTTGAAATCTTAAAAGACCAGGAAACCAGAGGATCTTATTTGTTTTCAGATCTGGTTGAATTTATGGAAGAAGTGACTTCGTCCTACGAACTGGAAGAAATCAGTCTGACACCTGGAAAAAAGAACACCGTGCGCCTCATGAACCTTCACAAAGCCAAAGGGCTGGAAGCGCCGGTGGTGTTTTTAGCCAATCCCGCAGGAACCAGAACGTATGAGCCGGATAAACACATCGTCAGAAAAGGCGATGTGCCTCAAGGCTATTTTCTTCTGGATAAAAAAACAGGATATCAGAGTGAAATCCTGTCTTATCCTTTAAACTGGGATGAAAAAGTCAAAACAGAAAAAGAATACAAGGAAGCTGAAGAGGCGCGGCTTATGTATGTGGCAGCGACCAGAGCCCGGAATCTAATGATCATAAGCACGTACGAAGACAATCTCAAATATAAGTCCTGGGATTTTCTGGACAACTACTTAAAAGATGTTGCTGAGCTTGATTTTGATGTGAAGGCTGAGCAAAAAGGCATCAAAGAAAGAGAAAAGCTGATCATAGATAAAGATGAATGGGACAAAGCCAAAATTGAGATAACCGAGCGAAAAGACAAAGTCAAAGATTCCACCTACTGTGTTGAAACCGTCACCAATATTGCCAAAAGCGAAGCACCGCTTCCTTCCTGGACAAGACAGGGAAGGGGAGAGAGCTGGGGAAGAGCCGTGCACACGTTGCTCAAGTTGATGGGAGAAGGCAGGGTGACTGACCTGGAACTCCAAGCAGAAAACACACTCATTGCCGAAGAACGGGATGTCTCAGAGAAAGAAGAATTGGTTGAGCTTATTGAATCCATAACCCGTTCTGAATTATGGGATAGGATGCTCAAAGCCCAAAAGAAGTTTTATGAGATTCCTTTTTCAGTTAAAACAGATCCATCTTCCTTGGGATTGAACGATGAAGAGGGAGCAGCGGACAAAAACGTCATTCTCAATGGTGTGATCGACCTTGTCTTTTTGGAAGAGGGCGGCTGGGTTGTGGCTGATTACAAAACCGATGAAATCGATGACACAAGCAGAGATCTTCAGAGCTTTATGGACTACTACACACCCCAGATCAAAATATACACAGAGTTCTGGGAGCAAATCACAAAACAAAAAGTCAAAGAAGCCGGTCTCTATTTCACATCCATTAACAAATGGGTGAAGATATAGGAAAGCAAAGATAAAAATAGAGGGTCACATCTTGAGTTTTAACAAAGTTTTCCAAAGTTTTCCAGCTTGGCTGATTTATTTCCTTTAAATTCAACAACATAGAATTTTTGTTTCCCTGAAGTATTTTGATTAGAATGGATTTTTAAGGCAAAAAATTGATTCTAAGAGAATATATCTTATTCCCAAACAGTCAAAATGGCTTTATGGCGATATGATAGGTTAATATATCCATAGAATCTTAAAATCTATTTTTGACTAAAAAAATTGTTTTTAAGAATTTTCTTTCTCTGAAGGCAATTCCGTAATTATATTATTATCTTAATGATATCCCAGCCAAGCTGAAGCTGCAGGTGATTTTGGAAGCATGTTCGTGACGAACCTCGTTATCAGGAACTGCTGCGGAAGATGAATTTACCGGTTGGGAAATTAGAACAATAACGTCCATTTAATAAGTGGGTTCTACCCATTCAACTTTAAGTTTTTTATGGTTTTCGGCACAGTCCCTAAGATAGAGATTAATAAGTTCCTGGTATGAGAAACCTGTTTCTCCAGCCAGCTTTTTGAAATATTCTATGGTGCTTTTATCCAAACGGATCGTAATCTGCTTTTTTAATCGATTAGTATAAGGATTTTTTCTGCTTTTCATCTTTTTAAGGTCGTATTCTTTTTTCATCTTAATCTCTCAAAATAAACCATTTGCTCTTTTTTTGTCGGCTTTCGTGAAGATATTATCCTGATGGTATCTTCATCTTTTTCATCACGCACAGTGTAATTCACGAGCAATAACCTTAGTTTTGAGCTTACTCCGATCATCAAATAGCGATTCTCCGCTAAAGAATGATCCTCGTCATAAAATTCGATAGCATTTTCATCATAAAAAACAGTTTTGGCCTCTCCGAATGAAACTCCATGAGTCCTAAAATTTGCTTTGTCCTTGTTTCTATTCCATTAAAAACGTACTTTTGTCATAATTATTTTATAATGTAATTGTAGTGCATTGCAAGTTCTAATTTTTTTGATTTAGAAGAATGCAAACCAGTTAATTTAGAAGAACGCAAGACAGTTATTCAGACGATCTGCACGTATAGAAAATCTCAATACACTAAATCGACATTAACATCAGACTTAAGCCAGCAAATATATTTGACTCTGGTCTAGGAAGTTGATATTCTTGTGTCAATTTTGATTCTTTATAGGAAGAGGTGGTTTGATTACGATAATAGCTTACAGCTTAATGGAGTAAAACAAAGTCATCGAAGCAGCTGAGGGCTTGACTTTTACAAAATTTGATTATAAAAGAAATGATAGAAAGAAAAAATGCATAAGCTCAATATTCTACTCATTTTTGAGCCAACTTCTCTTATTCTATCTCTTCATTTTTTCTTCACTGACAACAACAATAATGTCCCCTTTGGGGGACTTCAGACTTAAATAGCCGTATTCTTTTTCCAATCCATTTTAATTAAATCCAACAAAGGAGAACAATATGTTTGAAATAGATGAATATTTATCTCTATTGAGGTCAGAAAAATTAAAAAGAGCCGTAAGGATTCAGGGTGAAATCATTCATTTTTCCCGGAAATTCTTGAAACAGAAGGGATTTACTGAAATTTTGCCAGTCATCATATCTCCAATAACTGATCCTTTAACCGATTATCGGGTAAGAGGGGAGATCGAATGCTACGGTTTTAAATATCAAATAACCAAAAGTATGATTTTTCATAAACAGATATCCCTGGTCTCTGTTCCCCGTATTTTTTCATTCTCCCCGAATGTTAGAATTGAGTCCGCCTCTAGACAGAAAAGCGGCAAGCATTTGATTGAGTTTGTACAGCTCGATATAGAAATGAAAGAGGCTGGAAGAGAGGAAATTATGAAAATTGGCGAGGAACTCTTGGTCTATGTGCTTAAGAATATTAAGACCATCTGCAGGGAAGACTTGGAATTCTTTGGTAGAGATTTGAAAATCCCAAAACAGCCCTTTGAGAAGGTATCTTATCAGGCATCTGTAAAAAGACACGGTGCTGATTATGAAACAATGCTCTCAAAAAAAGCTGAAGAGCCGATCTGGATTCTTGATTTCCCGATTGGAGACAGAGAATTTTATGACCGGGAGTCTTCAGAAAAACCGGGCATCCTTGTGGATATGGATTTATTATACCCTCAAGGTTATGGAGAAGCTCTTTCAGGTGGAGAAAGAGAACATCAGTATGAAAAAATAAAAAGGAGAATCAAGCAGAAAAAAATAGGCTTAAAAGCCTATGAAATGTACCTCCAATTCGCCGAGAGAGGCTTATCTCCATCAGCAGGTTTTGGGATAGGCATTGAGAGATTAACGCGGTATATTTGTGGCATTTCACGAATTGAAGAGACAAGAATGTTCGCTAAGTTACCAGGGAACATAGGATTATAGAACAATAGGCTTTGTTTCTGATTGCAAACAAACCAAGAATCATTAAGCTGCCGATCTTACAGAATATCTATCGAATGGCTGCAGAAACAAAAGCTTTCTGTTAAGATCCCAAAGCCGGAAGGAAGGATATTGGTCATGCATGAGTCCAGCTTAGGCAGCCACGAGAAGAGTCCAGCGGTTAATACCCACAACAGTTTAGAACAAATATCAGTGTAAATCCCCTTTTCTTCGATCTCCTGAAGGTCGAACCTCGCAATCAGGAACTTCAAAGAAAAATGAATTTACCGGCAGTTGAAAAATGATGAAATAAATATTTTAGACATATATAGAAATTTCGATGCAATAAGGTGAATTCGATAGAAAGGGGACATTTTTGCTTAGCAGTTGCTAAGCACACGATTGCTTTGCTATCACAAATTCGCTATGAAGATACCCTATCAATTCATATTAATTCCCCTAATATTTCATCAGGATGAAAAAAGGATTTTCCTATGATATTTTACGTTTTATCATATAAATTTTGATATGCTTTGTTTTTGAATTTTATCTTGCCTGATTTATAAATTCGTACTGGGCTAAAAAATAGATTTTTCATAAAATAGGCAAAAACCAATCCCATGAGCCCCGCAAATATAGTCATTATAATTATTTCGGATAAATCCTTTTTTCTGAATTCAAGCCTGCATTGTTTGCCTTGGACAACTCTTCTATTTTTAGAATTTGGCGTATGATACTCTGTCCGGTAGTTCCATAACACAATGATAAAAATTCTTTTTTTTCTTTCATCATATAAAATCCTGCCCGTTTGAGCATTGGTAGATATCTTTATACCATCTTCCTTGTTAATCCAATTTATGGTAACTCCATGGAGGTACGAACCTTCTTTTTTTTCATAAGACATTTGATATTCTTTTTTGCCACTTGCTATTATAAACATAATGATAGAACAGATGATTGCGGTCAGAATGTATAAAGAGATGTCCCTCATTACCTGTTTTTTCTTGCATTTGATGCATAATGGAATAAAAAGGCTTTGGTCAATAGCGTACATCCCCTCTTGATGTGATCGTGAAGCTTTATATGTGGTTTACGCAGGACCCAAGCACAGGCAACATACATTAGGTAGCTTTTTTAGTTTTACCAAACGAATTACCCTCTTCTATTTCTTCTCTTTATAAACGCTGAATTGTTATTAAACATATAATAATCAGAAAAAATAATTTTATCAAGAGATGTGTGCAGGGTAGTTTGCAGGACGTCCCCCAACTTATACTTGGTCCCGCCCGATCCAACTTACTTCTGAAAAACATTTTATTTTTCATCTTCAATAGTCACCACACGGTACAAAAATCGCGTTTTCATCCAAAAAGCACAGGGGCAATTAGAACGGCGGGGTGACAGTGTTCGGCTGTTGCCCTTAAAGTTGGCAGGAAAAACTATTCGTCCAGGATTTTCTGGTACTCGGCGGTGTTTTTGAAAAAAGAAATCAATTTTTCTTATAGGAAACTTTAAAAGGTTGATCAATCCAATAAGACATATAAGTATACCTTCCATACCTTTTTTGTTTGACTTTAAGTAGTTTGTCTTTTAATCCCTGCACCACCCAGTCTCCAGATTTCATTGACGTCAAGTTTCCACCGTCAAAGTACAATGTCATCTTCTTTTCTTTGGTACCTATTCCCAGTCTGATAATTTTTCATTTTCATTTTTCAAATTTTTCCAGCTTGGCTGATTTATTTCATTTAAAATCAACAACATAGAATTTTTGTTTCCCTGAAGTATTTTGATTAGAATGGATTTTTAAGGCAAGGTTCTTCGCAATAATGGATACCTGACTTGCAAAAAAAAGGACATCGTATTAAGTTCCTCTAATAGAATTTTTAACAAAAAAGGAGGAACGAACGATGTCCCATTCATTATTGTACCAATGTTTAGGGGTAAATGGCTACCATCATCTCAGGGGTTGGAGCAGCAGAGGCGTGACCTATTGGAAAGTGGTTTGCAATAAGAATCGTTGTGCTGCTTGTGGGTCCCGGAGAGTGATTCAAAAGGGTTATCGCTGGAGGACGTTACGGCTTTTGCCCATAGGAAAGAAGCCTGTCTTTGCAGTGGTGAAGATGAGGCGGTTTTATTGTATTGAGTGTGGCAAGATTCGCTATGAGAATTTAAAAATTGCGGATCCCAAGAAACATTACACCCATGCTTTTGAAGTCTATGTGATGGAGCTGTGTCAATTGATGACGATCCAGAGTGTCGCTAAGTTTTTAGGTCTCCACTGGGCCCCTGTCAAAGAAATCGACAAGAAGCGGTTGCGGCGAGGGAGGCCTCGGGAAAAAGAGCTCAAACAGATAAAACATCTGGGGATTGATGAGGTCAGTGTCAGAAAAGGCCATCGCTATCTGACAACAGTGGTGGATCTCGAAACAGGCCGAATCGTGTATGGTGGAGAAGGCCGGCGGATAGGGAGCCTGGAACCGTTTATCAAGCGATTGAAACGCCTTGGGGTTCGCCCTAAGGCGATTGCTCTGGATATGTGGAAACCTTATGCTAAGGCAATCAGACGGCATTACCGGGGGCTTGCTTTAGTCTATGATGTCTTTCATATCATCGCTGATTATTCCCGTGTTCTCAATGAAATTCGAGTTGATGAGGCCAATAAACTGGAAGGAGATCCCTCATTCCATCTGATCAAAGGATCACGCTATCTGTTGTTGAAAGGTCAGGAGAAACTCTCGGCTTCTGCCCAGGAAAAACTGAAGATGCTGCTGGATATCAATCGGCCGATCTCAATGGCTTATATCCTCAAAGAGGATCTGCGACAGTTGTGGAAACTAAACAATCGCTGCCAAGCTGAAAGGTATTTATACGATTGGATCCATAAAGCCATCAGCTCCGGTATCCAACTGCTGATCCGTTTTGCCCGGAAACTTCGACGTCATGCCGATGGTATCCTTAACTATTTTCTCTTCCGTATTTCAACAGCCAAAGTGGAGGGAATTAATAATCGAATAAAGGTGATTAAACGAATGGCTTATGGCTATCGCGATCTCTACTACTTTAAACTGAAAATTTACAATATCCATACCTCTAGGTACTCATTAGTGTGATGAACCTAGGCGAAAAATTGATTCTAAGAGAATATATCTTATCCCAAACAGTCAAAATGACTTTATGGCGATATGATTGGTTAATATCTCCATAGAATCTTAAAATCTATTTTTGACTGGAAAAATTGTTTTTAAGAATTTTCTTTCTCTGAAGGCAATTCCGTAATTCTATTATTATCTTAATGATATCCCAGCCAAGCTGAAGCTGCCTGAAGCTGAAGAAGCTGACTAAAGCTGACACTATTCAGACAAAATTTTTTCTATCTTTTCAATCAAAGGCGGCAAGTCCTCTCTGACTGTTTTCCATAAAATATCTAGATTTATATCAAAATAGCCATGAATAAGCCGGTCTCTCATTCCAACCATACTCTTCCACGCTAATTCAGGATGCTCTCTGCGGAAATCACTCGTGACACCTCTTGCTGCTTCACCGATGATTTCAAGAAGTCGAACTAAAGATAAATTCAACTTTCGGTCAGTATCCAGATTTTTACGATCTTGTCCTTCTGTAAAACTAACAGCCTCACGTGCTGCATTTAAAATATGTCTCAGCCTGACTTCATCATCTTTGTACATACTGAACCTCTGCCTCCTCTTTAACTTTATCTCGGAAATACCTGCTCAAATCCTGAGGAGTTCTGATATCGACTTTTCTCCCACCAAATATATCAGATAATTCAGCTTCCATTTCAAACAATTTGAAAAAACCCGGGATATGATTGGGATCAAAATCTATCAAAACATCAATATCGCTTTCTGGTTTAAAATCATCTCGAAGGGCAGATCCATATATAGCCAATTGTTGAATGTGATGTTTTTTACAGAATTCTGCGATTTTATCTTTTTGTATAGTAATATTTTTGTTCATTGGAATCTTGCCTCGGCCAATTAATATTATTGTTTATCCGGATATCAATGTCAATGTCGTTCATATATAGGATCAAATCTTTATTATTGAAAATTTCACAAACACCGAATTTCTCATTGACTCAATATAATTTTTGTGTGTATGATGGATGACTCAATGATTCCCATTGGTAACACCATGAATCAATAAAACAGGAGGCAATGCATGCATTCAAAAAAAGCTTTAACATTTTTCGGTTTGCTCATCATCACACTGGCAGCAGCAAGTGCGTTCATCATCCAAACGCCAGCTTATGACCAAAAAAACCAAACAAATTATGAACACTGGGAAGGATGCACATCCATTCTGGTCGGGAAAAAGGCATCATCGGATGGCTCGACCATGACCACCCACACCTGCGACTGTGGCGTGTGTGACTGGCAATTCCGTTATGTTCCAGCCGCTGACCACAAGGAAGGGGATGTCCGCAAGATCTACCACATCAACCAGTACAAAACCTGGCCCCCGGAACAGGGTGTCAAATGGGAGCGGTACAAGGACAATGACACAGGACTGGAGATCCCTCAGGTCCCGCATACCTATGCGTATATCCATGGAATGTTCGGCTACATGAATGAAAACCAGGTCGCCCTGGGGGAATCAACCATTGGCTGCCAGCCTAAGATGAGAAATCCCACTCCCTCAGCTAAATTCGATATCACCATGCTGACTCTTATAGCTATGGAACGAGCCAAAACCGCAAGAGAAGCGATCCAGATCATGGGAGACCTGGGAACCACCTACGGGTATGGATTCAACGACCGTGGAGAGATGCTGGCTGTGTCTGATCCCAACGAAGTCTGGATTTTTGAGATCATGCCAGTCGGGCCTCTCTGGACTCCAGAAAGCGGCAAACCCGGTGCCGTTTGGTGTGCCCAGCGTGTCCCGGATGACCATGTGAGTGTCACACCGAATGAGTCCCGCATTGGCGAGATCGATCTGGATAACAAAGATTATTTTATGGCTTCATCCAATGCGGTCTCCTATGCCATAGAAAACGGCTTTTATGATCCAGACAGCGGAGAGCCATTCAGCTGGAAAAAAGCCTATTCTCCGACCACAGGGAGCGCTCAAAACACCCAGGGGAGACGGGGCCGGCTGTGGCGGTTCTTTAACATTGTGGCGCCTTCTTTGAATCTGGGACCAGATACAGAAAGCATGGATCTTCCTTTCTCAGTCAAACCGGATAAAAAGCTTTCTGTCCAGGATGTCATGGCGATCACCCGGGATAAATACAAGGGAGTCCAATTTGATCCCACTGATGGAATCAAAGGAGGTCCTTTTGAAAATCCCAATTACTTTCGTAGATTCCGGGTCGAGGACAAAAAATACAACGGTCCGCGGTGCATCTGTGTGAACAATGTGGAGTACACCACCATCACCCAGTGCAGGGGATGGCTGCCCGATCCGATAGGCGGAATACTCTGGCTGTCTTTTGGAGCCCAGGACACAGCCTGTTATATGCCTCTTTACTGCGGCATCACGGAACTTCCTGAGTCGTTCCAGGTCGGCGATCATTTTGTCTTTAACCGGGACTCTGCCCGCTGGGCCTCGGATTATGTTGATTTTCACACCCAGGTGGTCTATTCCTATGCCATTGAGGACGTCAAAAAGGCTCAGGAGAAATGGGAAGGAATTGCTTTTCAGAATATCCCTGTTGTGGATAAAGAGGCTCAATCCCTCTACAAGGACAATCCTGAAAAAGCCAGGCAGTATCTCACTGATTTTTCAATCAATCATGCCAATTCCGTGGTCAATGCCTGGTGGAAGCTGGGGGATGACCTGCTGGTCAAGTACAACCACTTCCGCATCTATAATCCGGAGACCCGAAAAGTCGATAGAGTGCAGACTCCGGAATGGTGGAACAGAGCAGTCATTGAACAGGACAACCTCACTCCCTACACACCGCCACCGCCTCCTGAAAAGAAATAGCGCTGACGACAGCTTAATCGTATTTTTGAAGAGAGTTTCCATTAAATTATTTCTTTGTTTCTGTTTGCGCTTCTCTTATTATCCTCCGGTTTCTGATAGAGTTTGGCTGCTCTTATAGAGGAGAGGAGGAAGGAGGATGATCCTGAAGAATTCTGGCAGAGAGTCAAGACCAACCTGCAAGCCGGAAAGGTGAGATTGATTTTCGTGGCTGATGTCATCCCTTATGAATTGAAAGGCATTGTTGAATTTCTCAATGAACAGATGGATCCGGCGCGAAGTTTTTTCCCTCTCAGCGGCGGATTAGAGACAAATGGATACTTCGACTTAGATTCTCTCCATTTTTTTCCAAATGATAAATGCAAGTGTGTTTGCGAATAGTGTCACGATATGCAATGAATATGGTGTTTGGCAGTATTTTTACCCTAAAAGTTTCTTGATGTCTTGGAATTATGCGAAAATTCATGTATAAATGACTTGTTATATGGATAAGACCATGAAAAAAATTAAAGATGAACAGCTAAAAGTGACTGTAGACAAGCGGCATGTCATATCCATCGGTGAGAAGCTCTATGCTGAAAGCGTGGAACTCATCCGGGAACTGGTCAATAATGCCTATGACGCTGACGCCTCTGAAGTGCATGTCACTATGACCCCAGAATATGTCCAAGTAAAAGACAACGGCAACGGAATGGATATGGAAGGCCTCAAACAGTATTTCATCATTGGCTCTGATGAAAAGGTCATCCATTCACGTTCTCCCAAGTACGACCGGGCTAGGATCGGTCAGTTCGGTATCGGAAAATTCGCTTCCCTGGCGGCAGCCAATCGCTTCGAAGTCACAACCCAGCATAAGGATTTTGCCGCCCGAGTGGTTTTTGATAAGGATGAATGGGAAAGCAGCCCTACTGAGTGGCATTTGCCTTGTGAGATCCTGAAACCGGACTCATCCAGAGGAGATGGTACAACCGTGGTCCTTTCCGATCTCACCCGCGAGTTCAAAATAGAAGATGTAGAGAAAAAAATTCTTGAGGGAACTCCGCTTCGTGTGCCTGATTTTGCGGTTTATCTAAACAATCGGCGGCTTTATCCGAGAAGCCTGACTGGACATGTCATTCCCATCCTTGAAGGGACCAAATTCGGGCTGATAAACGGAGAAGTCATCATCGTCCCCTCATCACAAGCCTTCATGAAGGATCTGGGGATCGCAGTCAAAGTCAAAGGTGTTACTGTAAAGCGGGAACTTTTCGGCATGGAATCCTGGGGAAAGGTGGTATCCAGGATCAAGGGAGAGATCAACGCTGACTTCCTGCCGATTACATCCGACCGATCAAAATTCATCACGGATTCAGCCGAGTATCAGGAATTCATAAAGATAATGGAAAAGATCGTAGGGATCATCAAAAAAACGCTGGGGAAAGAGGCTGACAAGCGAAAAGACCGGCGCGCCGGTTCAGCCGTCAGGGAAGCGCTCAAAAAGATCCATAAAGCCCTGTCTATTAATCCTGACTTATCCCCGTTTGGACCGGTCTCCTATGGCGATGAGGCAAAAGCGGGAAGCGGAGGAAGTGCGGCTTTAAACGGAAAGGATAAAAAAGAAGATATTAAAGATAAGGAAATCAGTCCGGAGGAGAAAAAAGCGGCAGCAGAAAAGAAAGCAAAGAAAAAAAAGCGGCGGCATCCTCTGGTAAAAAAAATGACACCAAACGCCATTGTCCGCAGGATGAGGATGGGCACTGAGAGTGTTTCAGTTTGTATGGACTTTTTCGGTGAAAGTGGTCCGGAATGTTTTACCGAGGGGAATGTTGTCTATATCAACCGGGATCATCCCTTGTTTAAGCGGGAGTCCCGCAGGAGTGCTACTTTCACCATGTATATAGCCCGGTTAATCACTCAGGAAATCTCCATGTATAAGGAAACCAGGAGCCCGCGGGTAGCTTTCACCCGTCAAAGCAAACTTCTCAAAGATGCTTTTTCCGAAGAATGAAATCATTGGTGAAGGTTTACTTATTCACCTTATTTTTACTTAAGAATTACCTAGAAAATAGAAGCCAAAGTCAGAAGAAAATCCTAAGCACGAAATCCGAAACAAATTCAAATTCTCATATGACCTAAATTCAAAACAAAATTGTGAAGAATGTCTTATCCACTCATTGACACATCTTCCCATCCACATCAGCTGTTTTCATTGTTTGTGGGTGGATATGCGCATTAAATTCATAGGAAATCATAGCACGTCAGCATGAAAAATAAGTTAATAGTGAAGCCTATCCATTTTATTTTAGGCTAACCTTTTAAGAGCGGCACATTCACTGACTTTGCTGCTTTTTGCAAATTTTTATCCAGAGTTGCCAGCGGCATTCCTTTTCTCATAGCCAGGTCCAGGTAGGATGCATAGTAACTTGAGAGTCCATGGGACCGTCCTAATCCCATGAGATCATACATCACCTTTTTGGGGAAATGGTAAGCTAAATTCCCATTAGCGTAGTAAAAGTACTTGACATTTGCATCTCATACTCAATGTCATTATCTCTTTCATGTTTGCCTCTTTTCCGAAGGAGAAATTTTATCTTTGCAGTTGATGGGAACACAATTGCTTTGTTATCACATTTTTTTGCATTTTGACTTAACATGATACTTTTATTTTAATTAAGCTTTTTGAGTGTGAAGTTGGGAAAACAGGGAATAAGCAAAAATGAGTCAAAATCTAAGAAAATCGAAAAAGGAAATAAATATACATAAGACTCTGTTTCAGAGCTATTCTTATTCTATTTATACTGTGATCTTTGCTTTCATTCTATTTTTCTTGTTCATTATGATTTGACATAATACTTTTCTTTACTTATTATTGATAAAGGTTAAACTTAGAAAGTAAATTTTAGTAAATAGAAGTAAAAATTAAATCAGAACTAAAAATCAAATTCTAATATTTTTTTTAGAAGAAAGGCAAAATCAGGAGGGTGTGTATGAGAATAAAAATTATTATATGTCTAATGATATTATCTCTTACCTTTGTAGGATGCTATTATCAAGGATATGTAAAATTTGAGCCCTATGAGAAAGAAATAATTCCAACTGAAAGATTAAAGGAATTCATGAAAAATATTGAATATCCTAGAATAGTACTTAGAGTCCCAAACCCTGAATTAATAGCAACTGGGGCAGAAAATAACGCTCCTATATATAATGCAATTGAAAGTGAATTTATCAAAGAAGGTTATATAGTAAGAGATAGGGCGCTTTTTGAAGAAATGTTAAGTAGCTCAGAAAGAGATATAAATTATGAAGATATAAGCCGCAGGACAGATACAGATTTGATTTTAGAACTCCAAAGGTTATATACAAATGTTAATTATAAAACTAATAAGTACTACACATATGATGGGGAAGAGAGAATTTTTCCCCTTAATATTTATTTAAGTGCTCCTGGTGCAGAAGTGAGATTTAAATTAATTTTGATAAAAGAAAACGAACTAGCAGGAAGTTTTATTTTTCATTATGCGCCATGCCCACGTGGTTGTGATGTGATAGTATATTTCAACAATGTGTATTATAAACTTGATAAAGAAAAATATGAATATTATCCATATAAAAGTTTTTCGGTCAATGAGTTGGAATACTTTATTAAGAGTGTTGCCAGAGATCTAATTAATCTGTTAGAAAAAATGAGATATTAAAATATTTATTTGCTTAAACATTTCCATTTATAAATCTCTTTGCCCATCCAATGCAAGGATCATTTTTTCCTCTTTAATATAGCTTCGCTCATTGATCCAGTCCTCTAAGTATTCAATCAGATAACTGGTGATGAGACGAACATAGAATTCCTGATCGGGAAACACTCCACAATGACCCGGCTTCGTCTTCGGATCTCACGGATGATCCGCTCCAACACGTTTGTGGAGGATATCCTCCGTTTATCAATCTCAGGAAACTCATAAAACTGGAGGGAATCTTCCAGACCATTCTCCAGGCATTAAAGGTGATTAAAAGAATTGCTTATGGCTATCACGATCTCTACTAATTTAAACTGAAAGTCTACTATATCCATACCACTAGGTATTCATTAGTGTAATGAACCATTGTTTAGAATTTTGATGATAGACCGAACACCACCGATTTGACAAATTCTCTCAAATCATAAAAAATGAAATCATAGAACAGGGTTTTTAAAGCGAAATGAGAATTGAAATCTTATCGGATTCTTTTGAAGAGACTTTTTTTGATTTGATTCAGAAATCCAAAGAGCAGCTCTTAGCAAGCCCATTTATAAAAAATAATATTGCTCAGTTGATTCTTGAGAATAGACCGAAAAAGTCCCATATTTATTTTTTAACAAATTATAAACTGGCGAATTTTTACAGAAAATCCTCTGATTTAGAGGCATTACGGTCTTTTATAAACAACCGCATAGAAGTCAGAAATTACCCGCGTCTTCATGCAAAAACTTTCATTTTCGATTCCAATAATGCAATCATCACTTCTGCGAATTTGACCATGGGAGGATTAAAGCATAATTATGAATGCGGTGTTTTCATCAATAACTCTGCTGATAAGGGAAGAAGGTTTAAAACATCGGTTTAAGAAGAATGCTATAAATCGAAAAAGTTACTTTATTAAACGGCTAGCTGATATGTATTAACTCTGACAGCATTGACCGAATAATTATTCTCCATAATCTAATTTTGTAATTTATCGTACGGCATATTGAATATTCAACCTTTTTCATTTGGTTCAAAGCCACACGCGCATTTTCAATTGCCATCTTATAGTTCTTCTGTCTAAGGAATTCCATAGAAAGTCTGTAATATGCTTTCCATATTCCCGGTTGATCTTCAATAGCTTCAGCTTTAAGAAGGTTGCCACGAATCTCGTCAAGCATCGAACCGATCACTTCCCCTTTGTCAATTACATTTTCTCTTTGATAATTGATCTCGCCAAGTAAGCTGTCGGTTTCTAAGAAAGTTGAAATGTCAGTGGCGATTAGGCAATTTTCAATTTTTTGGGGCAATGAAGGATCTTGTTGCTTTGCTTGTTCGAGAAAATATTCGGTCTCGTTAAATATTCGTTCAGCTAGATCATACAGTTGCGTTGAATAACGAGCGAAAGGGCTTTTTCTGTTTATGAAAAAGGCTTTCATCCATAATTGGCATATCATGTTTCTCCAAGGCTTGAACAGCAATCTTCTGGTTATTTGATGCCTTTTCCATAAGTCTCTGTGAACATGAAGGTAGGTTATTAAAAAGTCTCCGATGGCTTGAAGTTCGTCAGGATTAGTTGAATTATCTAGTCTATGTTTGGTTAGCACCCTGAATGCTTTTTTGGAAGCGAGGAAGGATTTAATATAATTCCCTCTCATGCGATATTCTCCCATTAATCTTGAGAGAGTGAAAAATTCGTCAAAAGAAGATGTAGTGTGCTTTTTCCATTCTGTTATTTTCTTGATTGCTTTTCCATATTTTCCCCAATCTCTCAGGCCATTTGTATATACCCGCCACCACTGACTCGTTAACGAAGTAAAAATTCCTTGTTGAGGACTTGTTTTTGTAAAACTGGAAGAAAGATTTTCAGAACAAAGACAGAAATGTACTGCTTGTTTTCCCACACCAAGTGCAGCCATATATTGACCAGCTATGAGGTTTTTAAAATCTTCTGAGATTGGATGTTTTTTCATTTCTTTTTTAAATTTTTTTCTCCAATTGTAAGAAATCTTTTTTTGAATTTCTTGATAATTCCATTCCCATTGATCTTTAAGCCTTGAAATAAGCTCAGTCGCGTAACCCTTATATGCATATATTTTGGAACCCGCTCTCTCCAATTCTTTCAAAATTGTTGATGCCCCGTGTGGAATATCGTTAATCTCGCATGCTCCAAAGTCTCCATTATCAGGATGCTGAATCCAAATGACATTTAGATTTTCAAGCCGATTTTCCCTAACATTGCCAATATATAAATGAAAAAATGGGGTGACGTCAAAGGAATCGACTCCTCCGTAACCAATAAAACATAATACTTTAGATTTTCTGAGGACATTGAGAATGCTATTTGCTAGATTATTGCTAAACCCCTTAGTAATATTTTTTAGCGTGATTCCCATATATTCATATAGCTTTTTTTCCGTGATTGTTCCATGAAGTTTAACAAGCTTAGATTGTACACATTTTGCATCAGTTGGATTATTAATTACTTTATCTTTTGTATACTGCATTGATGTTTCAATTCCATTATCGAAGTTCATTGTTAAGTGCGTCCCGCCATTGTTTACGTGATTAGCGAAGAAAATGTGATAAAGATTTATATATTGTCTTGGTATTTCCATGAATGAGAAATATTCGAATGTCTTGTATCCAAGAACACCGACGATATCTTCAATAACTAGCTCTAATCTCGGCAAGCTTTTAATATTGCCATAGCTGTCTTTGAATTTGCCCTTGGAGAAAAAGTCATTCACGAGATCATAAGTTTCGAGAGGCATGAATGAATTCATGCATAATTCCAAAAGAAGATCGCCAGTGGGCAAGTCGGTTGGATATTGTTTTGAAATTCCAGAACCAGACCAAAAAGTAATTTCTTCAGGATTGATTTTTTCAATTAATGAGAATATTTCGTTATATGCCATAGAGTCCTTCTTTTACTTTAACGGATTCTTTACTTCAATCAAAATTAGAGAACAAAAACCTTTCTACTTTTTAATATTAATAATTCAAAATTAGATCAATTCTGTGTGTTGGAAAGGATGCGATTAATGCTGATATTAGATATTGCTAAAGACAACTTGGGGAACCATTGATTTACATTATATCTATTGTTAGATGATAAGAAATTATTCAGACCATTAGAAATCTTTTGATTTTCTATATAGAATCATCAAACTGCAATTATTATCAAGCGGCTCTACTGGTTTTTCAAAGAGAACTTCACGCAATTTATTTTCAATTGGAATAATAATCTCCGGAATAATTCTCAAATCTACTTCAGACCAAATGCTATAAACAATATCTTTTGGCAATATTTTATTAATATAAAGAGCGGCCAAATGCTGATAGAAATGTGAAACTAATCTTCTCTGATAATGCAAAGTAGATTTTTCAGATTCAGTCCTCTTTTGTTTTTCTTGGTCAGAAACCCATTTATCCTCCTTTTTGCGTCTGTTATCATATTCTTCTACAAATTTGTCTTTACCATGTTCTCTATAGAAATCCCAAAGTGTTCTAACCGCATATTGCATTTGAGGTGTACGATAATCTTTTTGTACTTCCAGAAGAGCTTGATGAATCATTGTTCTCTTTGCAATCCACCAAACACGGCCGGCAAATAGCGCACTAGCTATTGCAGTTATAACACTGACAAGTGCAATTATATTCGGGATGTTCATTTTTTTTACCTCCCTTTAATCTTAAAGGTAGTATAGATTTAAAAATTCTATTCGTCAAATATGTTCCTTCTTTGAATTTTTTTCTTTATCACAAGATATATGAATTCTTTCATAAAGTTAAATTTTAATCAGCACATACCTTCTGCAAAAGCCCGTATTTCTTTGCTATTTCCTGTTGTATAATAAATTTCATAGCATGTTTGTTTGTGTGCATCTTCTATCATAGGAACACCCTCAGAACATTCTTCAGCCCTGTCATAACACATTTTAAGAGCAGTTTCTTTTGAAATTTCATTGGGATTTAATTTTTTAATATCTTCTGATGTTGGAAATGGTGGCTCCAAGGTACCGGGAAGCTTCGAGGCAGCAAAAAAAAGTTATCCTCAATAATTTATCGCATCTACCGGATACAAGCGAAAATACGCCATCCGCTTGCTATCCCTTCCCGAAATTCCGGCGCCAAGAAAAATCGAAAGGCCGAGGTCACGTTTCTATGGCAGATCGCTTCAGGAGGCCTTGAAGACCGCATGGTGCGCCTCAAATTGCATCGCCTCCAAAAGACTTGCTCCTTTTCTGGCGGAGCTCGTTCCCATTCTGGAACACCACGGCCATCTTGAACTCAGCGTGAAGGAACGGAGACAACTGGTTTCCATCAGCCCCGCAACAATCGACCGCATATATATGTAAATGGCAAGGACTTTTACAATAGCTTCGGTAAGTAAAAGTGCAGTAGTCTCGGTAAGTAGAAGTGCATAAGCTTTGGTAAACAGAAATACAATAGTTCAGAGCGCTGGAAATGATCAGACCTCCTTATTTTGATTTCTAATTCTATAAGATTCACCATCCAGGGTAAAGACTCTGGCATGATGTAATAACCTGTCCAAAAGAGCCGTTGTCATGACACTATCGCCCATCATTTCAGCCCAGGCGTCAAAGCTTTTATTTGAGGTTACGATTATTGATGATTTTTCATACATTTCACTTATCAGGTTGAAAAACAGATTAGCCTCCCGTTTCTCAATCGGGGTATATCCTATTTCATCAATAATAACCAAGCTTGACTTCATCATTCTTCTGATTCTGTATTCAGAGGTTCTTTGGATATCTGCTGTTTTTAAAAGCTTTATGAGATTGGTTATTTTTTCAAAACACACTTTATATCCTTTCTCCACAGCAGCGACTCCAAATGCAATCGCAAGGTGAGATTTCCCCAAGCCCGGCGGACCAAAAAAAAGTAGATTCTCTTTATTATCTATCCATCGACAGTCAATGAGATTTACAGCTTCAGATTTCCCTATACCCTTTACCAACCCAAAGTCAAAATCATCTATTCTCTTTAAAACAGGAAAATGAGCTGCAGTCATATTTCTCTCCATCCGGCGCTTCACTCTATAAGATATCTCAGTAGTAAATATTTTATTTAAAAAGGTAATATAAGAGTCTTTTTGTATTTCTGCATCATTTATCATCTCATCAAGACTATTTGATAGCAACTGCACCCCAAAATTTGAACCACATGGTGTGCTAGTATTTTCGTGATATAATAGACATCATCAGAGTGAAAAGGAAGCCCTTTTGAGGAGGCAGATGATGTCAGACAAACATAGGAAACGGTACACACCACGTTTCAAGTTTCAGGTAATTATGGAAGTTCTTAAGACTTCTAAGTCGATAGGCCAGATAGCACGTGCTTATGGGGTGCATCCAATTACAATCCACAAGTGGAAGAAGGAGTTTTTGGAAAAAGGGCCTGAGATATTTGGGCAAAAAACAACGATTCATGACTACGAAAAGAAGGTCCAGGAACTTGAGCGACTGATTGGCCACAAGGAGGTAGAGATAGCACTATTAAAAAATTTTTTAACCGGAGTCTCTCCGGAGAGGAGAAAATCGGATTAGTCAATAAGTACAAGGATGAATATGGATTAAACAGAGTTTTGAACATTTTGCGCTTATCTAAAGGTACATGGTATTACGCTCAGAACAAAAAAAGATATGAGGAGAGATACAGTCATTTGAGAAAGCCATTGACAGAGATTGCCAAGCAGCATCCGGAATATGGTTACAGGCGTACAACTTCTGAGCTTGTTGACAGAGGTTTTGCTGTCAATCATAAGGTAGTGCAACGGCTGCATCGGCACTGGCATTTATCAGTATTAAAAAGAGTAAGGCATCCAAAGCCAAATCCTATTAACAAGCTTCTAAAAGAAGCCGGATCGAAAATAAACTTGATTGCGCATTTAAAAAAGATCGATGATCTAGAGGTTCTCTATACAGATTTTACCGAGATTGTTTATCGCAGAGGTCAGGCAAAAGCTCAGCTTATGCCTATAATTGACCATTGCAGCAAATTTGTTGCCGGCCATGCTTTAGGTGAGAGTGCTGATACAGATCTGGCTTTACAAGCCTGGAGGCAAGCAAAAACGACACTAAAGAGATTTTCTCGGAGAATCGAAGATATAATTATCCACCATGATCAAGATGGAGTCTATAAAAGTTACAGATGGCTTCGTGAAGTTGCGAGATATAATAAAAAGTTGTGGATTAAAATAAAAAGAAAGCGTATCCTTTAGAGTTTGAAAAAACAAACAAACTAATAAAAGGAGGACACGCTTTCATGAGTAAGTATAAAGAGAAAGAGGAAAAAAATCCAGAAGAAATTTCACCAAAGTCACTTTTGGAGCAACTTTTAAAGGAAGGGGCAAAGAAGATGCTGCAAGAAGCCATAGAGAATGAAGTGGAAGAATACATTGTAAAAAACCAATCCAAAAGAGATGAGAGAGGACATCGGTTGGCAGTAAGAAATGGGAGTTTGCCTGAGAGGGAGATCCTAACGGGTCTGGGAAGAATTCGGGTAAAACAGCCTCGGGTGGATGACCGGAGACTGAGGAATAAAAACGGTGCAGAGACTTTTTCTTCCAAGATTCTGCCCCGATATTTACGACGGATACCGAGTATTTCCAATTTGATTCCTGCTTTATATTTGAGAGGGATATCCACAGGGGATTTTCCCCGGGCATTAGCGGCGATACTCGGGGAAAGAGCCCAAAGGGCTTTCTGCTTCCAATATCGTCCGTCTGAAGGCCGGATGGGAGGAAGAGTATAAAGAATGGTCCAAGAGGGACTTGAGTGAGAAAACATATGTGTACTTCTGGGTGGATGGCGTGTATTTCAATGTGCGTTTGGATGATGATAAAGTGTGTATTTTAGTGATCATGGCTGCAGATGAAGAAGGCAACAAAGAGCTTTTGGCGGTGAGTGACGGATATAGGGAGAGCAAGCTTAGCTGGAAGGAAATTCTCCTCTCTCTCAAGCACCGAGGATTAAAGCAGTCCCCCAAATTATGTATCGGGGATGGAAATCTGGGATTTTGGGCAGCGGTGCGCGAGGTTTTTCCCACCTCCAAAGAACAAAGGTGTTGGGTACACAAAACGGCCAATATTTTAGATAAACTTCCAAAAAGCATGCAGTCCAAGGCTAAATCTCTCATCCATGACATGTATGAGACAGAGAGTAAGGAGGAAGCGCTTAAGGCCTATAAGCATTTCATTGATGCCTACGAAGCAAAATTCCCCAAAGCAGTGCAATGTCTGAAGAAGGACAAAGAGGCGCTTTTCACCTTTTATGATTTTCCCTCTTCCCATTGGATTCATATCCGGACAATCAATCCAATAGAGTCTATTTTTGCCACCGTTCGTCTGAGGACAAGGCGGACCAAAGGCTGTGGTTCTCGTACCGCTACCATGACCATGGTGTTTAAGTTGGCCAAGGAGGCTCAGAAAAGATGGAGGAAACTGAAGGGATATCAAATGATTCCTCTTGTTTTGCAAGATAAAATCTTCCTGGATGGCGAATTGAGAGATGATTCAGGCCAGATCGGTGAGAATGTGCAAGCAGCGGCTCTATAGAAAAAAATAACAAAGGCATAGACTTGGCTTGGATAGAGATCGTCGCTTAGAAAGGCTCTGAGAGTTTCGCTTTTTAGCGCTTTTAGCTAAAATGAGTCAAATCTTATATTTTTTGAGTTTTGAATGGAAAATAGACATATTTTCCCTTACCTAAAATGACTGAGAATGGCTTTTTTAAAAGAAAGTATTTAATGGATAAAGTGATGTGATTAAAATGACTGAAGGATACGCCCAATCCACAACATTTGACAATAACTCTGAAGTTGCTGTGAAAAGTAAAGCCCGTATTTCTTATTCTGAGCATGGAGCCAAAGGAAATGTTCATATGGAATCTTTTAACGGTAGGTTTAAAGTTGAAAACCGCTCAATTTTCTGGGAACAGGATGATATAGAGGAATTAAAAAAGATTGTTTCTGAAAGGATAAGGTATTATAATTTCATTCGCAGACATTCGGCACTTGGAAACAAGTCGCCGATAACATATTTAAAAGAAAAGGGTAAATTATCCCTCTGAGATGTTAGCGAAAAATAGTCTCCAAACTGGTTCGAAAAATGGGGGTCATATCCAACGAGCTATTCCCGCAACAAATTGTTTAATACTGTCTAATCCTTTATATAGTTCAATAAAATTATCCTCAAAAAGATAGTTTACTATTTTATGGACTAATCCTATTGGACTCTTTAAGATTTTCCTAACAATTTTACTTTCATTATCAGAACATAAGCTTAATAAAAATCTTTCTTGGAAATTACTATTCATCTTTTGAAAAAATAAAATTTATTTTCCATGCTAAAAATAATACTTAGAATAAATATATTCAATCAATTTTTCTTCCATCTCTGCTTTTAATTCATAAGAATTTCCTTTCTTATTCTGCTTAGATTTTGACTCATTTTTATAAATTCAAATCCTTTCAACATCTACATTAAAAATAATATAGAAAAGAAACTAATCCTGTCAATGAATTATTCATAAGAAAATGTATCTAATAGATAATACTTAAAAAATAGATTTCTCCCTGTGTGACAAATTTTACTGATTTACGCTGAAATTATGTGATTAGGATTGAAAGGAAAAACAAAGGGAAATTGCTGGAAATAAAGATATTATCTGACGGGGCCGACGAGACTTGAACTCGCGACCTCCGGCGTGACAGACCGGGATTTCATAATAACTTTTTCATTCTAATTGACTGATAATGTATTATTCTTTTTGCATAAATAATTTAATAAATTTTATTTTAATAAATTTCTAATATTATCTAGTTGAGAGTTAATTGCAGAAGACATCAGAACATATATTGCTACAAAAATTAATGCTACAATTATTCCTCCAAATATTAAATTCTTCTTACCTTTTTTGGATCTTGCATATAAGTAATATGGGAAAACAATTATCCAAAGTAAAACCATACCTAAAAAAATTGCAGCTGGACTAGATTCTTTTTTTGCCCCCTTTCCAAATCCTAGTTGACTTGCTTCCACTGATGCTAAAACTGCAGTCAAAATTATTGTGCCTATTCCTAATAGGTTGAGGAAAGATCCTGGATTTTGAAGCATAACCATATTACCAACCCAAAAATACATTAAAATTGAAGATACAATAGGAATCAATAGTAGAATATAGCCTAATCCTTCTCTTTCTTGTTTTTCGTGTTTAATTTGTTCCTGGGCCTCCATGCGAGCCTTTTCTTCTTCATAAATTTTTTTCCTTTCTTCTTGAGTTAAATTTGAATCCATTTAATTCCTCCTCTCAAAATATATCTAAAAATTAAACTATAAGGAATCCCTTTGACTATAATGAACTTTTTTTAGTCTGATGTGATTTCGACTCATTTTTGCTCATTCCCTCTCCTTTCTACTTCATCATTAGCAATATTAAAGAAAATAAAAGTATCCTGTCAAGGAAGAATACAGGGAAAAGAAATAATAAGAGAAAGTTAGATAAAATGACAATATCATAGAGATAAAGAAAAGACTTTGACAACAAGTCCGACTTTTATAGATATTGAATTCTTTCCTCAGCCGCAATAGAGAGCTGAGCTTGAGGAGGAGGAGGACGTTGTGCCTTAAAGGTCAGTTTAAGGTGATCGATAATTCTATCAATGACTTTATGGTCTTTGATAAAAGAGACAATGCGCCTGTCTGCGTGCAGCGCACAGGCAGGCATTTGACCACCACATTGAGGACAGATAAGAGGGTCGATCTCATAGACCTTCTTTATCATCTCAGCCCATCCTTTTTGAGGAACAAATGGAGTCTCATCTTCAATGATAGGCAGGAAGGAAGGATCGACTTTTTTTTCTCATCTTTCCCCTGCTTCCGCAGGGGCAGGCCTCTGTGGGCATTGGCATAGATGCCGTAGTAACGGACTATCACTTGTCCTTTGTCAGGGATATGGGAGGTGACTCTGGCAATGAATTCCATGTAATCCATAGACTCTATTTCAGTGCTGTGCTTTCCATATTGATAAACGACCTGCCCTTGAGCATCATCCAGGGATAATCTTTTTGAGTGAGAGGACAGGCCGTATCATATATTTTCCCACTTGCTTTGTTTCTTTTGTGCTTGGTCCGGACTTTTGGAAATGGTAAACAGGAATACATCGGTAATGGGAAAAGTCCTTGTCATTTACAAAATCCATCAAAGATATATCCAGAATGCTGGGGCTCACTGAGCAGACTTATTACCGGTTGAGAAAGGAGTACAGAGAAATGAGAGTTAACCAAGCCAAAAGACTCAAAGAACTTGCCTTTTATAACGGTTATTTTATCGCAAATTTAAAAAAGATAAAAAGTTAAAATCAACCAATTAATCTAAATTCATCTATATGTATATGCAATGAATCATTTATTCATATTACTGCCTTTAGGAACTATTTTAGATGGAATCTCTCCAATTCTAAGCAAATCACCAAAATGACTCATAATACCAATATCTCCTTGAATTATTATCCCTTTTCCGGTCCCTTTTACCTTAGAAATTAACTTACGCAACTCAGATAGACCTTTTGAAACATCAAATCTATAATAAAAATCAGCGTTACCAGGAAATATAGCATAAGCTGAAAGAGTGGCATCATCTAATTTATTTTTTTTCCTTTTTTTCAGTTGAATCACCCATGCCTTTTTACCATCGTAAACCCATTCGATTTCGACTTGTTTTATATAATTATGTAATTTTTCCAAAACATGCTTGACTGCAATCTTTACTTTATTTGGGAGTTCTTCCGGAGATGCTAAACCTAGCATATAATCATCGCCGGTTCCCTTAACTCCTTCTATATAAGGGTCTCCATTTAGATTGGTTTTAGCTGCTCCAGAATATACTGGGTTTACTCCTTCTTGAGATAAAATAGATGATATTTCTTTACCTTTAGGATCTTCTTTCTCTAGTAATTTAAAAGGATCCCGCCATCCATGATGTGTAGAATAATGGCCTGGTACTGGTTCTTTAGGACAGCTCCTTATCCAGAATTCTTGTGTTCCGGTTGGCCTGCCTAATTTAAAAGGCGAAATGCGGCGTGATATTACTGTAGTAAGAGGAATAGGAAAGCCTAACAAGTCGGCAACTAATAAACCAAATGCTTTATCACCTATTAACGTACTAAAATTGTTTGGCCAAATAACTTCTGTTTCGAGTCTGATAGAAGAAAGCTGCTCTATTTCCCAAATAATTGTATGGTCTTTATGGAAACCTCGACGTATTGGATGAATACTGAATTCAACACGAAAATTCTGTGGATATTTGATTGATGGTCTGAATCCATACACTTTTTCCAATAACCTAATTCCAAAATTAAAAGGGGCTGAAAAGATTCCAGGTTTTTCTACGCAGCGTGGAGTGTCATCAGGAGCAAACTCCATTATACCTCCATAAACGACTCCGGAAACACCCCCATCTTTAGTATTTATAGTCTCATTTACTATAGTAAAAAAACCCTGATGTGCCAGTGAGTAAACTTTATTTATTACATCTTTTATATTTTTAAGTCCATAAATAAAAGTACCTTCTTTAGGACGTTTGGAATCAAAGCTTCGAATATTAACTGTTTTTTCTATACTTGATTCTAAAAGGGCCTCAATCACTTTTTCTATGGATCTGAATTTGAAATTAGGTTCTACTCCATGAATACGTACAAATCTTTGTTTAAAATCAGGATAAGGAGAATAACTTACAAATTGAGCAATATTAGCATAATCTGAAATTTTATCTAAAATGGCATCTTTTAAAGTCAAATTTGATAATATTTTTTCTATCTGATTTATTCTTTCTGAAGAATTCAATGATATTCCCATTAGTTTTTTAATTTATATCTTTTTTTCAAAAAAATAAGTTCTTTTTTATTATTTTTTATGAACTCTGTTGAAATTCCATAACTCTCCATCTTTTCAATTGCAGAGTCAACTAATTTTATTCCCTTATTCAATGATAAAGTATTTTGCTTTTCATCAATTGTTGATACATTATTCTTATGAGATATTAAAAATTCGTAAGTACATCCATTACTGTATTGCCAACCATCAGCAAAAATCACTATATCTACATATTTCTTTATAATATGAGCCCAAAGTGTATGATAATCTTCTTGCTTCCAACCTGGTACATCATTTAATAATTCTGGATTTATAACAGGTCTCCTAAATTTATTTATAATATTATTTTCTTTATTTAATAAATTAGTATATTTATTTGGAAATACTTTATCTCGAATTGCTTTTATATATCTAATTTTTTGGTTAGTTCTACCTCTAATATGCCAATCAGAAAAATATTTTCCTGTTGTAATGGGAATACTTAAATACACAGCCTTACGTTTATAGAATATACTATCCAGAATTTTTAAAATTAAGTTTATTTCTTTCTTTTTTATGGATGAAGGAGGATATCGAAGATTCATTGAAAAAAAATCCTTAGTCTCTCCCTTACTTCCTCATCTCTTATGGTCTCAAGTACTTTGTCAATATTGTTATTATTTATTATCTTTCTAATATTTTTTTTATCTTCGTTACCCAACAAATCTCCGTCTTTCTCAATTTTCAAATAAAGAAGTATTAAAAACTCTTCTAAAGGTTTCTGTGTTGTAGGGAAATCTTCTTTTTGGATTGATGTCTTGAAACGATTGTAATAATTTGAAAGTGTTATAGTAGGTTGGGAAATATTTTTTTTAATATTACCGAGACATTTTTTTATATTTTTCTTGCTTGGTCTCGGAATAGATTCTTCTACGAGAATTTCTAACTCATTATAAACAAAAAGTGCGGTTTTCTTTGAAATATCATTTAAAATACTTTCATGTTTATTAAGAAATGAATTAGATTTATTCTTATATTTCTTCACTATTAATTTATTTAAAATATCTTTTCTCTTTTCAAAATCAGGGGGGAGTAAAAGGAATAGGTCATCTACTCTGCCCTTACGTTTAATCGCTTTATCAATATTTTCAATATAATTTGTTGCTATAATAAAAATTGATTTTTCTTTCTCTCTGAGCTCCTGAAATTTATTAAGCATCCCAGGAGTCATAAATTGAAATATATCACTCTGTTTCTTATATAAGTTTGAATCTCGGTCAAGAATCATGCGATCTATTTCATCAAATAAAATAATCACATTTCTTTGTTCCTTTAAAGTCTGAAAAATTTTTTTTGCTCGTTCTTCTACCTGTGCCTCTCCACCCATTATAAAATCACTTGGTGTAATCTCGATTAATGGGAACTTTAAAATCTCAGCTAGTTTTTTAGCTAGTCTTGTTTTTCCAGTACCTGGTGGTCCGTATAATAACATTGAATAATTCATGTCTCTGTGTATAAATTGACTATTATTATATGAATCACGTGGTTTGATATAATTTTCCCCGATTCTATGAAATATTTTGTATGGACTCAAAAAATCAAGCCCTTTCATTGGTTCAAATTCTTCTTTAATTTTTTCCCATTTTGATTCCCTTTTTTTCCCTTCATTTTCTTCCTTAGATTCTATTACCTTTATAGATAAATTTGTATCTTGGACAGATCTATGTGCTAAGTATTTCTGTAAAAACGAAATATAATATATTAAGAATAAAAGGACTTGGCTTGTCTCCCACATATGGATAATTCCAGGATTAGGAATGTATTCTGATTGCCATCCTATAAAGTTCTTTTCTCCGCTAATACCCCGTACTATTCTAGAGCGCAACCAATCTTCATATCGAGTTAATAAATCAATATTCTTTGGAATATAGATTTCATTTAAATCATCGCTTTCTAAATATGAATATATTCGAAGTATCGAATTTACAATTTCTACACTAACCGGCATTAATGTTTCACCTTGCGCAGTTGCTACGATAGGCCTGCCAGGTTTCCAGAAAGGATTTTGTTTGTGGCTCTCAATAAGTACTCTAAACACTCTTTTTATTAATATCTCACTGATAGCTTCGGGTTTACATAGAAACGATCCTTCCAATGAAAAAACTAATTCTGCTGGATCAAATCCACTGTCTGGAATAGCACTACAAGAAAGATGGCGATATATACAATTATTAAAATACCTAAAGATTAGATCAATATCAAATCTTTGGTCTTTATTCCTTCTTTTAAGAATTTCAAGAAGTTGAATAACTCTTAATAATGGAAAAACATGTTCAGGTTGTTTTGATAGAGTTCGCTCAAGTTTCCAATGTAAAAAAGGCTTATGGGGAGCTTTTGCTACGGTCTTAATTTTTTCCATTGATTCTTCCAATAACATTTTTTGTTTTGTATCTAAATCAATGTTTTTTATACCAGAACTTTTCAAATTCTTAGGAATGGCGTAAATTAATTCAAGAAACCAACTGAAAGTAAATGGGTCATTAAAACCAAAAGTATAGGAGTAGGTAATCATGTCTTCTTTAAAAGGTGTTTTTTTTGGTTTGGGACTAGCATTTATTAATTTTTTAAATGCTTTTATCAAAACTTCTTCTAACTTTTTATTTTTACTATATTTTATA
>CAZPBN010000024.1:0-33646 GCA_964584935.1 uncultured Eubacteriales bacterium
AAAATATCACCTTAGAATGCTATAGATTCTGTCCAAACAATGGGGTCCACTTAATATGGTTTTGAATATCTTATATTTAAATGTGACAAATGTGAAGAAAGGTTTAATTATGCAATTAGATTAGGTCATAATAATCCAGACAAGACTATTGGGGTGAAACATATAAATATATTATCAATCATATTGCAATGCCCTAAATGTAAAGATGAAAAAGAATTTAAACTGTTGATACGCTCTGATTTAAATAATGAACATGGAAAATAATTTGAAGAATAATAGAATTTATTTTTAATCAGTATTAGAGACGAATGGAGGCCAGGAATCCTAGCCTCCCGGTTTCAGGCATGACCGTGAAATAAAACTTACGGATTTTAACACCTCATTATATAAAACGATGAGAATGATAAGATTTTCTTAAAAAAATTTAATAAGGATATTTAAACAACTAATCTTATTATTATAAGGAGGAAAAATGAATATTTTAGAATGGATAATAGAAAATCCAAATCTTCTGCTTTTTTTTGTAACTCTCATATATGTGATTATCACTTTTAAATATATGATAGCTACTCGGAGAATGGCTAATACTCTTAAAGAAGAATCAGAAATAATGAAAAAAGAATTTAATATTAAAATGAGGCCTTTAGTTAAAATATCAGTTAGTGTTTATAAATATGGAGGCTATGTAGGAACAATAAAGATAAGAATTTTAAATTATGGTTTTTTCCCGATTATATTAGATCGTTTTATTTACTCATATTGGCCTATAGAAAACCCTAGAGATAGAGTTAATGAAGTAAAAGAATATTCTTTGCCAATAAAAGTAGATGACGGAAAAGAATTAAAAGTTACAATAGATTATGGTGATAATCCTAATTTAAGGGAATATGGAGAGATACATAATAATTTTCACACAGGATATTATTTTTATTTACTAGATGTTAATGAAAAGAAAATTAGAAGGCCTGCAGCTGGAGAAAAAATTATAAAATGGTAGAAAATTTAATTGTAATATTTTTAAATTCTCATCATTTTGTCACAATTTTGACACATGGCAAAGAGATATTTTTATAAATTATTGATATTAAAGTATTTTGAGGCTTGCCCTAGAGACTGAAAATCTCTGTATCGACGGTTAACTTATAAGTCTTGTCGTATAGTGACAAGCGGATATAAAAAGCAATAAAATGATATTTTACAAATTAATTAGCTATGAAACTCACTCTAATAATGAGTTTTTTTACAAAAATAATTTAAATTTTTCTTTTTTTATGGTCAAAAATAAATTTATTTGATTAGAATTCCAAATTTTTTTAAATATAAAAAATATAATATTTTATTATATTTTGAATATTTATTAAGTATTAATTATAATATATTATTATATACTATAATTATAAAAAAAATGGATTATCAGAAAAAATTAGGAGAGCTTTTAAGAAAAGAAAGGGAATCTCTGGATTTGACTTTGACTGAAGTATCCAAAAAAATGGATTTTAATCATTATCAGACTTTGAGCAGCATCGAAGTAGGGGAGAGGGAGGTCAAAGCCTGGGAACTTGCTAAATTAGCCAAAATTTACGGAAGAGATATTGATTATTTCTTGACATTGGAGTCTTCACAAGAAAAATCTCGAATTCTCTGGAGAAGTCCAGAGACAAGCCCTGAAAAAAAACGGATTGAGCAACAGTTTCTTTTGATTTGCCAACGTTATCAAAAGCTTATGGAACTTCTTGGGGAAAACGAAGAAACAAACATAAGTCTAAAATTCAAAATTGATAAACATGAATTGCTTTCTAACATTGCTTTTAAGTACGTTGAAAAACTGGCTTCCCATTACGTCGATATTCTTAAATTGGGATCTAGGCCAGCATATTCTTTGATTAAAATCTTAGAGGGAAAAATGGGAATTAAGATTATTTTTCTTCCTATGTCCTCTGACATATCAGAAGGATGCACCAAAGATCATCATTTTGGAAGTGCCGTTCTTCTCAATGGAAATAATGCTCCCTGGAGACATCATTTTGACCTGGGACATGAATTCTTTCATTTGATAACATGGGAGATCTTCACAGAAAAAGAAATTCATCAGCTTAAGACGAAAGGGGAGAGGAGGGTTGAACAATTAGCGGATGTGTTTGCTTCTTCATTGCTTTTACCGGAAAAAGAGGTCAGAGATGAGTTTGAAAAAAGAATTGATGATGAATCCATAACTTATCTTGATTTGGTCCATATGGCTAGAGATTTTGTTATTCCTATTGAAGCTTTATTATTGAGAATGGTTAATATAGGACTTATGGATAAAGAGAAAATTCAAAAAGGAATTTATAACGGATCCATCAATGATTTTGATAAAAAACATCATTATTGGGATGAAACTGCAAAGCCTCATCTTTCAGACAGATATATCTCTTTAGCGATCAAAGCTTTCTTTTTAGGAAAGATCACTAAAGAGACGCTAGCGGAATATGTTGATGAGAGTTACAGCGCAATTCCTTCTTTTTTAAAGAAGTATGGGTATGATGAGAATGAGGATTATTCTATTGAATATCGGACTCATTGATGCTTGCTTGCTTTTTAATATGGTAGGGAAGAGGCGATTCGTTTCAGTCAGCTCCTTCATTACGCTGTATGTGAAGATGTCATCACTATCAACAGAAGGAAAGAATTTACTGCTCATAGACATGAGGAAAGAATTCAAGGCAGTTGCCAACAAATTCTAGATTGTTAATGGGTATTGTTCATCCCATCAAGAAGGTTAACTCTTCATTCCTTCAGGAATTCAATGTTTCAAATGCGGACTAATTAGGTTGAGGGTGCCGGAATCCAGGATACGACATTTAACGTCTATGGTTTTGGATTTAGGTTTGTGGATCGGGTAGAGGATTGATCAATAATTTAATTCCATCGATGATTTTTTTTGTTTTTTCAGGAGATAAAGAGCCAATTTTTTCCGATAATTCAGACTTATTCACTGTGAGAACCTGAGAGATATTGACCACACTTTTCTTTTTAAGATTGGCATCTCCTTTATTAAGAATCACATTTCCTGGAGCCTGAGCTCTTTTCAGATTTGTGGTTAAAGCACAGACAACCACCGTATTGATACGGCTGGCATTAAAGACATTATTTTGGACAACTATGTGGGGGTGCCGGAAGTCAGGCTTTGAAGAGCGAGGGAGATCTAAATTGACCAAGAAGATATCGCCCTGTTTGATGATCATTTTTCTTTTTTTAAAATTTGACTTTTATAGTATTCAGAGCTCTTTTTTCGAACAAACTTTTCTTCAGAGGTTTCTTCATGACCATAAGCTGAATTCAATTCCTCAAGGAGTTTCTGTGATCTGATTTGTTCTAAATACAAAGTGACTGCATTGCAAAAAATCTGGCTTCTTGATTTTTTTTTCTCCTCAGCAAGTTGGTCAACCTTTTTAAAAAGGTCATCTGGGATAGATATAGCAGTTTTCATACCTATAGTATTACTTTTTACCATAATATTGTCAATACTTATATTCAAAATAAATT
The DNA here is from genome assembly GCA_964584935.1 of uncultured Eubacteriales bacterium. Classification (GTDB taxonomy): domain Bacteria; phylum Acidobacteriota; class Aminicenantia; order Aminicenantales; family Aminicenantaceae; genus CAZPBN01. The sequence goes on from CAZPBN010000024.1 coordinate 3,526, forward strand.
ATTTTTTTTCTTCTTAAATACATAACGGATGTTTTCATTCTTTTTTATCATGCCAAAACCACTACCGTTATAACTGTTTATATAGTTTTTAAATGGATTATCAGAAAAAATTGGGGGAGTTTTTAAGAAAATAAGGGTAATCTCTGGATTTGACTCTAGCAGATGTGTCAAAAAATTGACAAATATGATGTCTAGTATTATCTTAATAATGCAATCATCCCTAGTAAGAAAATCTTACTAGCCACCTCTGGGTTACGATCCAGAGGTTTTTTTTGATGTTAAAAATTATTTATTAGCTCTTGACAAATGATACTACTGGTGGTATCAATTATATTATGTAAATAATTGTTAAAATGTCATGTAAAAAGAAGAATGCTGAAAAATACTACAAAGAATTTAAAAATTTTTCAATTAAAATTCCTTGGGATTGCTTTGTATATATATTAAAAAATTTTTTAGGATTTGAAATGGTGAAAAAAAGTGGCTCAAAAAGACTTTTTATTAAAGAAAATACAAGATTTACAGTTGATGAACCTCACGGAAGAGGAGACAGATACGTTGATAAATTTGGAAGAAGAAGAGCAATTACTCAAATAGAAAGATTAGGAATAGTTATTAAAAAAGGAGAAACAAAAGAATGAAAAAAGATCTTTCGTATTATTTAAGTTTAAATTATCCAATTATGATAAATAAAGAAATTGATGATGGTAAAACATATTATGTAGGTGAAATTCCAGACTTACCAGGTTGCGGTGCTCACGGTGAAACTATTGATGCTGCAATAAAAAGTCTGGATGAAGCAAGAAGGCTATGGATCGAAGGTTCATATGAAAAAGGACTAGATATACCTGAACCTGCATCAGAAGATGAATTTAGTGGAAAATTTTTATTACGTATTCCACCTAAACTTCACATGGAATTATCAAAAAATGCTGAGAAAGAGAATATGAGCTTAAATCAATATATCAGAAACAGTTTAGAAAGAGATATCAATTTAGAAGCGATGTTGAAAAGAATTGAATATCTAGAAAGAAAAATATCTGAGAAAAGAAAATCATATATACAAGATAGTGCCGATAAGGATTACTTATCTGCATTTAACGAAACAGATATGAAATTAGCATCAACAGGAAATAGTCTTTCTTAGGAGAATATTATGAAATTAAGTAAAGAAAACAAAAATAAGATATTAAATGAAATTAGATTTGTATTAAAACAGATGGAACAACAAGAAAATCCTGAATTAAAGCTTTACTATTTCAGTGGTATATATGGAGTATTACCTAGAATTTTTAATTTTGATTTCAATGAAGACCTTGTATTTTTACATTTCGTTCTTAGTTCAATATATAACAAAATTAATCAAAGAATGAGAAATCCAGATCCAATTATAAAAATTCCAGAAGAATTATTTGATAAATTGATAGATACAACAAAAGAATTATATGATGATATTCAAAATGATAAAAATCTTTATGAAGTTTTAAAGAAATTTACTTTATTTGGATATGTCGTGGTTGGAAATGGATATTATTTATACAAAAAAGGTCTTTTAAAAATATAGAAATCTATAAATTATTTTTCCACAATTGCACATGAAATAGGTAAATAAGATATCCACAGGTGTGAATAATCCATAATTGTATTATTATCAATATGTTATATTTATTGATAATATTGTGTCGCATAAGATATATTATGTAAACTAATATATATAAAAAATATATTAAGACTTCAATTTTTCTAAAACATCCTCTAATACCTTTATAATATCGTTTCTATCAACGGTTTCCTTATTAAATTCAATCTTTAACTTATATTCATTTGTGTCTTCCGGATAGTAATTGTATACATATTTTTTTATTTTACTTTTACTTTTCTTTTTCCCAGAACCTTTAATTTCTTTTGTAAGTTCTCTAGTATCATCTCTTTTTAATCCCTTATCTTTTATTTTTTTTACCATATTCAACATATTTTCTTTAGTTTTTAGCTTAGCAATTTCAATCAATGTGCTTGAACTTGTTATATTATTTTGTTTGCAAAAATCTCTAATATCCTTAGGTATTTTACTTATATTGATTATTTCTGTAATAGTAGATCGAGCTTTTCCGATTTTATCAGCAATCATACTATGGCTGTAATCGTATAAATCTTTTAAAGCTTTCAATCCATCAGCTTCTTCAAATATATCTAAATTCTTTCTTTGCAAATTTTCAATTAATGAAATCTCCATGGCTTCGTTATCATTAACGTTCATAATGATGCATGGAACTTCTTTCAATCCTGCTTTTTTTGATGCGACAAATCTTCTTTCTCCGGCAATCAACTCATAACGATCCTCTTTTTGCCTGGCAATGACAGGTTCTATAATTCCCTTACTCTTAATAGATGATATGAGATCCGTTAAGTCTCCCAATTCACTTCTTGCTTGGTTTGGATTGGGATCAATCTTATTGGATGGGATCATTCTTATTCTTGAGCCTGCACTTTTTTCATCAAGATATTCCACAAAATGAGTATCATGTTTTAAATTAAACTCTTTGGGTAATCCTGTTTTACTATTTTTTGGCACGGTTTAGTATCTCCTGCGCTAAATTTTGATACTGAATAGATCCGACAGATTTCGCTGCGTAAGTGAATATAGATTCTTTATAAGCAGGGCTTTCTTCTAGCTTGACGCTCTTTGAGATCATTGTATTGAATAATTTATTGCCAAATACTTGCTTTATTTTTTTTAACACGTCTTTTGAGATATTGGTCCTTTTATCAAAAAGCGTTATAAGAACTCCTATTATTTTTAAATCAGGATTGGCTATTTTTCTTACCTTATCAACAGTTTCAAGTAAATCATCAGTCCCCTCCAGGCTAAGATAAGATGATTGAATTGGAATCAATAAATAATCCGCAGTAACAAGCGAGTTTAAAGTGATTAGTCCTAAAGTCGGCGGAGTATCTATAATAATAAAATCATACATTTTTTTATAGGGATCAATAACATCTTTCAATTTATAATGACTATCAATCTCCCCCAATAAAGTCGATTCAAGTTTTGCCATTGATATTTTAGATATTGCTATTTTTAAACCCGGAATTGTTGAATCAACAGTGATGTCTTTAAGGGTGTGATTATCATTTGTTAAAACATCATATAAAGATATATTGTATTTTGAAGGATCATTGACTATAGATATTGTGCTGTGAGCTTGAGGATCTGTATCGATTAAAAGTGTGCTTTTCCCCAAAAAAGAAATTGCTGAAGAAAGATTGAGAGCTGTTGTTGTTTTTCCAACGCCTCCTTTTTGATTGGCTATTGTAATTATCAAGAATGACTCCAAAATATTTCTATAGAATATAATAATATTAATATCATTTCAAGCTTAAAAAAATAATTATTGAATGAAAAATATTGACCTCTTCCCCACTTTATTTAGAATTAATAAAATAAAATGTCGGCATGCCGACATGAGATGTAAGTTATTGAAAATAAAGAGATAAAAAGATTTAACGACTTATATAGGTCTAAAAAATAAAATATATACTATAATACCTATAGATATAGTAATATTATAAAAATTTACACTAAAATAATTTAAGTATATGAATCAAAAATTGTCCTAGTGTTCCTTATAAAATTTTTTCATTAAAGGGCGCCATCTTTTCATTAGCTCTGCATTGAGATCAAGAGGTGGTTTTGAATCCTCAGGGAGATAGGATTTATAGGGATGTTTTTCACTGGTCTTTTCAAATTCAGTTCTTGCTTTTTCAACGATTTCAGGATTGGTGAACATATCAATAGCTGAAGAAGCCATTACTTTGGCTCCGGTGTTTAAACCTTTCCAGGCTGTGGATCCATAATTACAGGCAACAGAAGACCAGTGATGGCTAATGATCCCAGGCACCTGTCCTGGAAATAGCAATGTTGCCGTAGGGGCAATCAAGGTGACTTCTCCAACATCTGAAGATCCGCTGCCAACAAATTTTGTTTTACTGGAATCGTAAATTTGTCCTATCTTATCAGGTAATCCTTTTTCCTCTTTTCCAAGCTCTTTTTGAAGGTTTCTGGCAAAAGTTTGCTCTTCTTCAGTCCATTCGGGCATTCCCACAATCTCACTATTTTTATACAAAACTTCTGCCAAAATCTTGTTGGAATAGCGTTGGTGAATAGCTGAAAGAACCCGGACATCGGATAATTCTGTTCCTGTTGCTAATGCAGCGCCTTTGGCACAATTGATGACTCTTTGATACATATCTTCGACTCTGTCGTCGCTGTTTCTTATGAAATACCAGACTTTGGCGATATCTGGAACCACATTGGGGGCTTCCCCTCCTTCTGTTATCACATAATGCATCCTGTAGGTATAAAAAAGATGTTCTCTCAAATAATTTGTTGCAATGTTCATCAATTCAACAGCATCCAGGGCGCTCCTCCCTCCCCATGGAGATGCCCCGTGGGAAGTTTTTCCTTTAAATGTGAACACAGTCGAAAACATGGCATTTCCGCTGATTCCATATCCTGTTGCTAGGGTGCTGCTGCTGTGGTTGTCAATGACCACATCCACGTCATCAAAAAGGCCTGTTCTGATCATATAGGGGCGGCTTATCAGCGTTTCTTCTGCAGGAGAGCCAAATACTTTTATGGTTCCCTCAAAACCGTATTGTTCCATAGCGTGTTTGACAGCAATTGCCGCACAGGAAGCCGCTGTTCCCATGATGTTGTGACCGCATCCATGACCCGGAGCTCCTTCGACCACAGGCTCTTTATGAGGGATTCTCCCCTTCTGGGAAAGCATGGGAAGGGCATCAAATTCACCAAGAATTCCTATAACCGGTTTTCCGGTTCCATAAGTTGCCACAAAACAAGTCGGCATGCCGGCCATTCCCCTTTCGACTTCAAATCCTTCCATTTCAAGAGTATCCGCAAGAAGTTTTGATGATTTGAATTCCTGAAGACCGAGCTCTGCGTATGACCATATGGAGTCTGATATTTTTCCAAACTTTTCTATGATTTGAGGATTGCTGAGCCAATCCAGAATGAATTGTTTTTCTTTAGATAGTTCGGTTGATTTTTTTTCAGGTTGGGTGTTTGAAGCCATGATCAATAGAAAAGAAAATATCAATAAAATTCTGACTGTTTTATTTTTTCTTAATATCATAATCCCTCCTTTATTTATAATCCCAGTTTGTTATTGGTGTATTTTGAAATGAGAAGATAACGCAGCTCTTTGTACATTTTAACAACTTTTCTCATATTTTCCTGGGTGTATTCGGTTAAATATTCCTTTGCCAATTCAGGGTCTTTTTCAAAGAGTTTGACTGCCTTACTCTCTATTAAAGTTTGATTTTCAAAAAAACTGCCTTCCAGGGCATTTCTTGCTTTCTTAAGGTCTTTGATGGCTTCCTGCCACCTCAAATATAAAAGATTGTCAACAAAGTCTATAGCCCATCTAGCGGATTTTTCACTGAATTTATCCGGATTATAGGTCTTATAAAGGGGATCGATTTCCTGAACACCCGCATAAATCGGAACATAGGTGCTGACATATTGATTGTCCAGATAAAACCAGTAGATTCCTCCAACCGGGTCAGGCAGCCAGCCTCTAAGCTGGGCAACCATTCCGTATCCCCCTCTGGAGACCATTCTTCTCCAGATGAGATCCAGTAATTGTCTCATATCTCTGGTGGGAAAGGGTGTGGCTAAAGGGCTTTTTGTCAATTGACCCTTGCTGTCAGGAACAAGCCAGTCTGTATCTGTGGTCATATCGTATATGGTTCCTTCAAAGACAGATCGTTGAAAAGCAATCACATCCTGGACCGATACTTTCTTTTCAGGCTTTATGGAAAACGGATAAAAAGAAAGAGGTTCCAGATACTGATGATAGGAATCATAACTGCTATAAGGCGATTTGAGGTGTTTTTCCGGCCAATTGGTATAATGAGGCGCCATGGTGCTGAAAAACAGCCAGAAACGGCTCAGAGCCCATTCTCGAGGTATTGGGGAGTAGACTTCCTGCCAGATAAAGGGTTTATTTCCATCCGGATCGTACCATCCATGGTCGATAGCGACGTTCATATAATTTTTTGATGCCATAAAGTTATCCGGATCATCAAGGTCAATCTCTTTGATGACACTCCAATTCGGAACAATAGCCACATGATCATCGGGCACTCTTTGGGCAGCCCAAATAGCACCGAGTTCTCCGCTTCCAGGCTCCCAGTCAGGCCCCACACTGAAAACTTCCAATATCCATGCTTCCTCAGGATCTGCGATACACAGGGCTTCTGATTCAGGGCCGCAGGAGGGAAGAAATCCATATTGTTCCACAAGGGAGGTGATGAGTTTTAAGGCTTCCCGGGCGTTTTTGCATCTCTGCAGGGCAAAAAGCATTGCCTGTTCAATGGTCATAATCTGTTTGCCGGTGGAGCGGGTGACTTTCAGTTCATCCTTCTGGCTTAAGGTGCTTTCCCCTATGGCTAACTGATGTTCGTTCATCTGGGGGTATCCTGTGTGGAAATAAGCGTATGTCTTTTCAACCTGAGGAATGTATCCGATTATTTCGCCATATTCGTGAAGCGGTTTTCTCACATCTTGAAGACCGTAGTACACAGGAGCCATCGTGCCTTTTTCATAAGTTTTAGCTGGCACAACATGGACTCTGCATTCGCTGCAGCATCCCGTATGAGAGGTTATGACCGATCCATCTTTAGAGGCGTTTTTACCGACAACAATATCTGTGCAGGTGTCTTTATTTCGGATCCGATCATTTCCCCATAAAGGAAAAACAAGAAATAATGATACTAAAATAATTAAAATCGGAGTTCTTCTAGACTTCATTTGAGTCTCCTTTAACAAAAATTTTAAAGGAAAATTTTTTATATCAAAGCCAGGGATACCTGTCAAATATATAGAATCGTGAGACGGAGATGTAAAATATGAGATGACAGTATTCCACCGAAAATGCGCTGCAACAAAGCAGATGCGGTGAGACCGGCTCCAATGAAAGGAAAAAATAACGGCATATAATGAAGTCAGAAGTCAGACGTAAGAAACCAGATGAAAAAAATATCTTCAGATATGAGAAGTAATATGAAAAAACATAGATGAAAGAGAAGGTAAATTAAGTTTAAAAATCATTGTTTACATTTGAGGCTCTTTCAGAATTTATAGACAGGACTTGATTCTATTCTAAAAAAATTATTTAATGCAATTATTAGAGAAATGAATAATCTTGTCTTTAGGTTATAGTAAAAAAATGGATTTTGTCAGCATTTTTAATGATGTGATAGGGCCTGTGATGTATGGTCCTTCAAGCTCTCACACAGCAGGTTCTTTTCGTATTGGGAGAATGGCTCGATCCTTGCTGGGGCAAGAGCCAGCTTCAGCATCATTTATTTTTGACCCAGAGGGTTCCTATATAAAAACCTACAAAAAGCAGAGTGCTGATCTTGGATTTGCCTCAGGCCTGATGGGATGGAAGATTACTGACGACCGTTTTCACAGAGCCCTGAAAATAGGCAAAGACAAAAACATAAAGATTGATTTCTTGAGTTCAAAGCTTAAAAATGCCGGTCATCCCAATACAGTTGAAATCCGTTTGATTTCCAGAAGCGGAAAAAAGCTCAACCTCACGGCTAAATCCACAGGGGGCGGAGGGATTGAAATAACAACAATCAACCACTGGCCTGTTTCCATAACAGGGAAATCTTATGACGTTCTTATCGAAGTTCAAAGCAGAGCCAAGGATGAAGTTATCAATTTAATTTCTGATCATATGGAAAAAAAAACGGAATGTATTGAAAAGAAAGAGACATCTTTCTGCCATTGTCAAATGACCTCTCCCCTTCCCCAGAAAATCATCGAAACGATAAAAAACATGCCGGATGTTATCGATATCAAATCATGCGATCCTGTGTTTTTCGTAAAAAAAGGAGAGTCTCTTTTTTCCAGTGGAAAAGATATTCTTGATTTTACAGTATCTCAAAAGTGTTCCCTGGGAGAAGCGGCGTTATTTTATGAATCGAAAATACTGGGATTATCCGAAAAGGACATTCTTGAAGAAATGGAATCCCGGTACCGTATAATGAATGATTCTGTACACAAAGGTCTTCACAAAAAAAATATTAAAATGCAGTTGTTAAAGCCTTCTGCCAGGAATATTTATGATTCTGAATCCAGAGGAAAAGTGGCTATAGGCGGGATTCATACCAGAGCAGCGGCAAGAGCCATGGCTGCTTTGCACATCTCCAACAGCCAGGGACTGGTTTGCGCGGCTCCCACAGGAGGGTCCTCAGGAGTGCTTCCTGGAGTCTTGGTTTCCTTAGCTGAGGATAAAAAAATAGAAAAAGATAAATTGATCAAGGGATTGTTCGCTGCTGCAGCGGTTGGATTGATTATAAAAAACCGGGCTACATTTGCCGCAGAAACAGCGGGATGTCAGGTTGAAATCGGAGCCGCCGGAGCCATGGCTTCAGCAGCTGTGTCGGAGATTTACGGTGCTAATCCTAAGCAGGCAATGGATGCGGCTGCCATATCGCTTCAAAACACCATGGGTTCTGTCTGCGATCTGGTTCAAGGAATCTGTGAAATCCCCTGCCACACAAGAAATGCTGCAGCTGTATCAAGTGCCTTTGTGTGTGCTGATCTCATCCTGGGGGGATACACAAATCCCATTCCTTTGGATGAAACCATTGATGCCTCCTTTTCTGTTGGAAAAATGCTTCCATCGGAACTCAGATGCACTGCCAAAGGAGGACTTGCCGCAACTCCTTCTGCTCTGTCAATTCCTGTTCATAAGTGAAATTCCTTTAGTATCGTTAGAAGTAAGACTCACGATGAAAATCAATATAGCAAAAAAGCAATATACATTTTACTGTTTATCAAACCAGTGATCTTTTAAAACAGATACATTCTTGGTGAAATTCTTATCCCCAACGGAAAGCACAAGCCGGTATTCTCCCAATGGCACAGGAACTTTTTTGTATTCGATATCGACATCCATGTGATATCCGTATTCAGCATACCTTTTGATCATTTCTTTAATCCTTTTCTTCTCTTCTGCTGTTCGTTTTCTCTGCCTGTCCATATGCCACAGAATCTTATTGATTCCCGCTCTTTTGGAACCTCGTATTTCATTGAAAACAACATTTCCCTTGTAGACAGTCAATTTGACATCTTCTTTTGTATTCTCTTTAAGGTAGTAATTGACTATTATGGCTTTGGGCTCGCTTTTTCCGTTAAAATTGGATGAACTGGAAACATGAAAATCGTTATCAACCCATCTTACTTTGGACTCGACATCAAAAAGATAAACATCTTTGGAAAGAACTTCAGAAGTGAGCTCCTGCAGCGGCGTGATATCGGTTATAAAGATTCCCCTTCCATGAGTGGCAACCACCAGGTCATTTTCTCTGGGATGAATGAGCAAGTCATGAACCGGCTGAGTCGGCATGTTTGATTCCATTTTTGTCCACTTTTTTCCGCCGTCTATGGAAACATAAACGCCAAATTCAGATCCCACAAAAAGAAGATTTGGATTTTTATGGTCTTCTTTGATCACATTGACGGGCTCTTCGGGAAGAGTGCCAGCTATAGAAATCCAGGTCTCTCCATAATCAGTGGTTTTGTAAACATAAGCTTTGAAATCGTCTCTTCTGTATCCCGTATAAGAAACATAGGCGCTTCCCGGATCATGATAGGATGCGGTCACTCTGCTTACCCACCAGCCGGGATTTCCTTTGATGTGGTCATTGAGTTTTTGCCAGTTTTTCCCGTCATCTTTGGTGACCCACACATTTCCATCGTCTGTTCCGACCCAGAGCAGTCCTTTTTCCAGAGGAGACTCATCGATTGTGGTGATGGTGCAGTACTGAATATTTCCATCTCCGCCTTTTCCAGTGGTGAGCTTTTTGGGATCATTGGTGGTGAGATCAGGGCTTATTTCCTCCCAGGATTCTCCCCTATTGGTTGATTTAACCAGAATGTTTCCTCCATGATAAATAACATTGCTGTCATGAGGAGAAATCAACACAGGAGAGTTCCAGTTCCATCTCAGATCCTCTCTTATACTCTGGTAGGCAATGTTTTTTCTTTCTCCGGTTTTAAGGTCCAGTCTGGAAAGAGGCCCGAATTGGGATTCGTTGTAGAGGTAGCGGTTGTTTTTTGTATCGAAAACATTATACATCCCATCTCCCCCTCCGACTCGATTCCAGTCTTCAAGCCTTATGGGGCTGTAACTTCTCTTGGTGCTCGGTCCCATAAGAGAACCATTATCCTGGGTTCCTCCCGCAACATTATAGGGATAAGACATGTCCACGCCAACAGCATAAAACTGGGCTAACGGCATAAAATCCGGATGGTACCAGTTTTTACCTCCGTCAAAGGTAACCCCCATTCCGTGGTCATATCCTAAAAGCATATGATTAGAATTATCCGGGTCTATCCACAGAGCATGGTCATCTCCCCCGAATCGCAAGGGTCTTCTCTGCCAGGATTTTCCTCCATCTTTGGTTCCCCAGGAAGCAGCACTGAGAACGTGAACCACTTTGTCATCATTCGGATCAATGATGATCTGCCCGTAATAATAAGCGGGCGCTCCTCCGATACTCTTGTCATCAGGGCTTACTTTTTTCCAGGTTTGGCCGGCATTATCTGATCGATAAACCTCTCCCCCGATCATTCCTCGACTGGATTTTCCTTCTCTGAGTTCCTGGTAGCGTTTTTCGTCTGACATGCCCGGTTTGTTGGCATTTTCAATGGTGGCGTAAAGAATGTTTGGATTTTTATCATAGATATCGATTCCGATTCTTCCCAGCATTCCTTCGGGAAGGCCTCCTCCCAATTGGGTCCAGGTTTGGCCGGCATCTGTGGTTTTGTAGATTCGGCTTCCCGGTCCTCCCAAATTAAAAGTCCATGGTTTTCTTTCCTTGTCGTAGGTGCAGGCATAGAGGACATCGGAGTTCTCCGGGTTCATGCATACATCCACCACTCCGATGTGTTTTCCTTTCACCACCACATCCAGAACTTTTGTCCAGGTTTTCCCTCCATTTACTGTTTTGTATAATCCTCGTTCCGGATTCTCTGAATAGAGGTGCCCCAGGGCTGCTACATAAACAATATCCGGATTATCCGGGTGGATGACGATTCTGCCGATGTGATGGGATTCCTCGAGGCCCATATTTTCCCAGGTTTTTCCGGCATTGGTCGATTTGTAAACACCGTCTCCCCAGTAGGAGCTTCTGGAATTGTTGGCTTCACCTGTTCCTACCCAGACAATATCCGGCTTGGAAGGAGCCACCGCAATATCCCCTATGGAAAATACTTTTTCGTGGTCGAATATGGGTTTGAACGATTGGCCGTTGTTGGTGGTTTTCCAAAGTCCTCCAGAAGCGGTTGCTGCATAAAATGTGTATGGTCTCTGGCTGGGAACAGCAAAATCAACAAATCTTCCTCCCTGTCTGGTTGGACCGATGCTTCGATAAGTAAATGCTTTGAGAACATTTTTCTCAAGGGGCTGTCCGTGGGCATAGGGTTGAATGATAAAAAATAAGCTTATGATAAAAACAATCAGAACTAAGAAGATTTTGTTATTGTTCATAAAATTCCTCCTTATTTGTTTTTGTTGGTTTTCGAGATAGAGATGAATGATAAATTGTCATAAGAATATTTATACTATTAAAAAAGTGTTTGTATATCAATAAAAAAGTATTAATATTAAATCATGCATTCCTGGGATTTAGCTGCTTCTGAAGCGATAAAACTTCAAAAGAATCTGGGCGCAAAAGTTATATGCAGAGGGAAGCCAAAAAAGATAAAAACAATCGCCGGGGCTGATTTGTGTTTTGACAAAAGCCGTGAATTGGGATTTTGCTGCATCACCTTGATGAGCTATCCTGATTTGGAAATTCTTCAGGTGTATTCTTACTATGATAAAGTCACATTTCCTTACATTCCAGGGCTTCTTTCCTTTCGGGAAGGCCCTCTTTTTTTGAAAACATTCGAAAAATTAGAGAAATCTCCTGATTTGATTGTTTTTGACGGACAGGGAATCGCTCATCCAAGAAGGTTGGGAATTGCTTCTCATATGGGGTTGATCCTGGATATTCCAACCATAGGGTGCGCCAAATCAAAATTAACCGGCGAATATAAAGAACCTGGTTTGAAAAAAGGAGATAGAAGTTTTCTTTATGACAAATCAGGGAAAGATATTTTGGGAATTGTTTTAAGAACCAGAGATAATGTAAAGCCTGTTTTTGTTTCACCTGGTTATAAAGTCGGACTCAAGGAATCTGCCGAAATCATAATGACATGTGTTAAAAAATACAGAATTCCAGAGCCGGTCCGAATGGCTGATATTGAAGTGGGGAAATATAAAAGAATCGTAAGACGTAAGACGTGAGACGTAAGATGTGAATATTAGAAATGTATGGGCTTGTTCCAAAACAGTCTAGACCAAAGAGACCAAAAGCATAGGTTTGGATTGCCCGGTCAAGCCGGCCAATGACACTTAAAATTGTGAGATGTGAGACGGAATTATTCTGTAGGGCGCGGTCCACGAACAGGCCGCATCGGTTTGGATTGCCTGATCAATATGGGCAGTGACATATGAAATCGTCAGACATGAGACGTGAGACGTGATGACAAGCAATAGAGGTTGTCATTCTCTTTCCTGTCAATATTTGCTATGATGAATGAGGTTTTTTTAATTTTCGAAAAGATATAAAGGTATGAAAAAACTTTATTTAAAAGCCATTTCCGGATTGTTTGAAGGCCAGAAATACACTTTTTCCAATCCTATGACTATAGGGAGGAATCCCGGAAACTCTATTCATATAGCTGAAAAACTTGTGTCCAGAAATCACGCCCGGATTGTTCATGAGGATGGAAAATTTATAATTCGGGATGAAAACAGCGCTAACGGGACCTTTGTCAATGGAAACAAAATAGAAGATTGCACGCTTAAAGACAAAGACCGAATTAAAATTGGAAACACGGAATTTGAAATCATAGTTCAGTCTCCTTCTGAAAGCACAAAACAAGGAAAAGGAGCCAAGAAAGCTTCTTTAACCAATGGGGATGAGCAATTTAAAGTGGGAGAAACCATTGAAGCTGAAAGTGAGAACCCTCTGTCATTTTTGTTTCCTCAGGTTTCGACATCGGACCAGAAACGCCTGAATATACTCATTCAGGCATGCACAGAGATCCAGAGTGAGTTGGACATCGAGCAACTGGCAAATCAAATTCTTTCCTATGCCTTCCAGCTCATTCCCGCTCACAGAGGGGTGGTCTTGCTTAAAGATGAGGAGACAGAAAATCTCAAGCCTTTCAGTATCCGTACACGAACAAACATTCAGAATAAAGAGTCAATAAAAATCAGTTCTACCATAGTTAACAAAGTAATATCAGAAAGAACAGGACTCGTGATGAATGATATTTCTTCAGATGGTCGAATCAAACCGGGAGAAAGCATCCTCGCTCAGGATATTCGATCAGCAATGTGTGCTCCAATTATTTATAATAAAAAAATTCTTGGGGTTGTGTATGTTGATTCCACAGGTCGAACAGAACCTTTTCCCAAAGAAGATTTAGCCATGTTGAGTGCCATTGTCGGACCGGCAGCGGTTGCTTTCACCAATGCCCGGTATATTCAAGCCCTCAAAGAATATGCTCAGACTATAGAGAGAGCCCGAATCCAGACTCTTTCTGTGGTTGCGAATGCCATTGAAGGAAGAGATCATTACACAGTGGGTCATGTTTGGAGAGTAACCAAATTTGCTGAAGCCCTGGCTGAAGAAGTCGGCTGGGATGAAGAGATGATGGAAAAACTGCGTTTGGGCGGCCCTCTCCATGATATCGGTAAAATTGCAGTGGAAGATTCCATCCTTAGAAAGAATGATCCTCTCTCTGACAAGGAATATGAACAAATGAAGATCCATCCTGAAAAAGGTGTCCGTATGCTCAAAAACTGTAAAGCGCTTGAACCAGCTATTCCTTTTGTGCTTTATCATCACGAGCGGTTTGATGGAGCCGGCTATCCATTTGGACTATCCAGGACTGATATTCCTGTGGAGGGCAGATTGCTTGCTGTCCCTGATGCTTTTGATGCTTTAACCAGTAACAGGCCTTATAGAGAAGGGCTTGATCCGGATATCGCCATCAAAGAAATCAAAAAGCAGAGAGGAACTCAATTTGATCCCCGATTTTCAGATGCTTTTGTCAAGATCTACAGAAAAGGAAAGGTCAATTCGATTCTTCAAGAGTATTATAAAGGAAAAGATTCCGTCTGCTGTCCTTACTGCAGCACTTTTACAAAAGTCAATTCTTCACAAAGAGAAAAAGACACCATTGTGTGTCCGGTCTGCCATCAAAAAATAAAAGTATATAAAATCAGAACAGGCTGGATAGGAGAGTTGGAATAACAAAAGAAGTAATATCTTTTTTATCTCAATTCATTTTAAAAAGAAGGAGAAATGATATGTCATTGATAAAAACAGGAAAATCATTTAAAAAACGAACGTTTTTTTCTATTTTAACCTTTGCTTTTTTGTTTATTCTTTTTTCTTCAGGTTTGCTTTCACAGGAGGTTGAGAAAGAAAAAATATCCCGATTTGGAGAATATAAAGGATATTCAGAGATAGTCTATGATAGCTGGTTAAGAAGCTCCCGTTACTTGACTATGCGGGATGGAGTAAAACTGGCTATTGATATTCTGCGGCCGGCAAAAAATGGCATTGTGGAAAAGAAACCTCTTCCTGTTTTGTGGATGCACACTCGCTACCGCCGTGCTTATATTGAAGAGGGTAAGATTGTAAGTATTGATCAGAATTCTGATGTTCGTTCCCTGTTGAAACATGGATATATTGTGGCGGCTGTGGATGTCCGAGGTTCAGGGGCATCCTTTGACAGCAAACAAGCCATTTTTGACCGGGATGAATCCCAGGATGCCTATGAAGTGATTGAATGGCTGGCTTCCCAGCCCTGGTGTGATGGAAATATTGGAATGTTTGGTGGATCCTATTTGGGGATCACTCAGCTCATGGCAGCAAGCACCAAACCGCCTCATTTGAAAGCCATTTTTCCAATGGTTGCTCTTTTTGATCTGTATAATATTGTAAGTCCAGGCGGAGTGGTTCATGATGACTTTATTAAAACCTGGAGTGAACTGACAAAAATATTAGATTTGAAAAGTATTGCGGCTCCGGTTGATGAAGACAAGGACAAAATTCTCTTAAATAAAGCCATTCAGCAGCATAAACAAAGCAGAGGACTTTGGGAAATCATGAAACCCCTTCCTTATCGGAATTTAAAAGATGAAGTGACAGGAGATTTTCCTTTGCTGCAGTGGCATCCATCGGCTTTTGTCGAGGAAATTAATGAATCTGAAGTACCCATGTATTTTTGGTGTGGATGGTTTGATTCTTTCACAAAAGATGGATTCTTGATGTACAGGAATTTTGATGTTCCCCGCAAAATGGTGATTGGTGCCTGGTCTCATTCGCCCAGGGATTCTAAGATCCTTGAAATGGAATTCAAACCCATGAATGTGGAAACCATTCGCTGGTTTGATTACTGGCTCAAAGGTATTGATAATGGTATTATGGATGAAGATTCCATCCGTTATCAGGTTATGAAAACTTCTGATGATTATGAGTGGCGAACATCCACCCAGTGGCCGCTTCCTGAGGAAAAAAAGACTTTATATTTTTTTCATTCCGGACCATCCGGAAGCATTGATTCTGTGAATGACGGTATCCTTAATACAGAATTTCCGAAAAATAAAGAGGGGTTCGATTCCTATAAGGTGGATTATTCAACCTCCACAGGAACCTCCACGCGCTGGGATAATGCTGTCGGAGGGGACTTTGGGTACCCGGATATGACAGAAAATGACCAAAAAGCATTGACTTACACAACTGCTGTATTGACAGAAGATATTGAAGTGACCGGACACATCATTGTTCATCTTTGGATCAGTTCAACCGCCAAAGATGGAAACTTTTTTGCCTATTTGGAAGAAGTGGATTCTGAAGGATTTTCTCACTACATAACCGAGGGAAAACTCAGAGCTTCTTACCGGCGTTTACACGAGCCGCCCTATGACAATCTTGGACTTCCTTACCATCGAAGCTTCAAAGAAGATTTTGTGGAGCTCACTCCTGGTAAACCGACTCAATTGGTCTTCGACATGCATCCCACCTCTAATATTTTCAATGAAGGAAACAGAATACGGATTGCTATCACTTGTGCTGACAAAGATAATACCCAGACCATCCCTATGACTCCCCCACCTTCGGTTTCTGTGTACCATAACAAAAAACATGCCTCCCATGTCATCCTGCCTGTGATATCCAAAGATGTCAAAGATGAGTTTTCTTTGTCTATGATCATCATCCTTGTTTTGATTGTTGTCGTGCTTGTGATTGCTTTTTGGTTTTATTTCAGAAAAAGAACTGGCCGTTACCCTCCAGCTTGATTGAGATAATATTTTTTTTATACCGAAAATTAATTCATACCCTTAATTCTTTACAATTGTTTAATTCAAGCGTATAAATATGTCAAGAATCATCTTGAAGTTGCTTTTTATTCAATTATATTCTATTTAATGATAGAGTGTGAAATCATAATGGAATTGAATGATATATCGTGGGATGCAAAAAATTCACAGGGACGGGCACACGAAGTGGCGCAAAAATTACCAAATCCGTAAGGCTTATATGATATGCTGAAAAAATCTTAATGAGAGATTTCCTAAAAAAGATAGGAGATGAAATAAAATTAAAGTATAATAAAGTTTAAAATTTAAAATATTTAAACAGGAGGCAATATGAAAAAAATATGTATATTGGTGTTAACATTGTTTTTTTTCGCTGGAATTGCAGGTGCTGATGTCTATATCAAACAGAAAACACATACCGATGCTGTGACTATAATGGGACGGACACAGCCAGCAAAAGATGATATCCAGGAAACATGGATCGGGGAAGACTGTTATGCCATTCATGGTTCAGATAGTTCTTCTATTATCGATCAAAAAAAGAAGGTCTTTTATTTCATCAATCATTCCGAAAAAACATATGTCCCTATGGCCCTTCCTATCAATTTAGAGGATTACATGCCCGAACAAATGGCAGGTATGATGGATTCGATGATGGGTTCGATCACAGTGAAGGTGACTCCTCTTGGGCAGAAAAAGAAAATCCAAAATTGGACTGCTGAAGGATATGAAGTTGTTATGAATGTGATGATGATGGAAATAAAAATGCTGATGTGGGCAACCAAAGATGTTCCCTTTGACTGGAAAGACTACAATACGAACATGATGGCGAATATGCTCAAGACACAGATGAGACTCAGCGATGAAGCTGTTCAGGAATTAATGAAGATTGAAGGTTTCACTGTTGCCAGTGAAACCTCAACAGAAGTAATGGGCCAGACCAGCAAAACCACAACTGAAGTGATTGAGATCTCTAAAAAAACTCCCGATGCCAGTGTTTACCAGCCGCCAGCCGGATATACAAAGCAGGACAAATTCTCTATGAAGGACATGAGGAAATAAACATAAAAATTTAAAAGCATTTTTACATGCTTGATAAATAGATTTTTAATTTCAATTCATTGATTGTCTTTTTTTGAGCTTAAGCACCCTGCCAGGAAGTTTGCCTGTGTATTGTTCATTATCCAGCACGATTTCCCCGTTTATAATCAAGTACTTTACTCCTTCGCTGTATTGATGGGGATTGGAAATAGAGGTATTGATTACGATATTATCCAGGTCAAAGATGTTGATATCGGCTTTGTATCCTTCTTTTATCAATCCCCTATCCTTCCAGTTCATAATATCGGCTGCCAGGGAGGTTTGGGAACGAACCACATGAGGAACAGAGACAGTCTTTCTTTGAAGGGCATATTTTTTTATTTTGTGGAGAAAAGCAGAATAGGAACGGATGTGACACAATCCGATTCCGTAAAAAGGAGCTGTTCCGTCACTTCCTGTTCCCACGTAATTTTTTTTCATGATGTATTCGATATCTTCCTCGCACATTCTTAACGGCACACATTTGGCTCCCATCAATTCCAACTTAATGGCAGTGTCTGCCACTGATTTTCCTTCCATTTCAGCAATTTGCTTGAGTGATTTCCCTTCATATGTTTTTTCGACACATATGCCCACAATAACGTTTTCAGCTCCTGCCATATCGTCAATGTATTCTTTGACTTCTTCCCGTATTTTCTCTGCTTCTTCAGGATTGTTCATTCGTTTGATGAAAAACATTCGTTCTCTGGTGTTTGAGGGTCCTTGAAAATATCCGGTGCTTAAAAAATGACTCCGGACATATTGGACAAGTCTTTTGCGGGAGAGTCCATCCAAAAACTCTTGATGACTTTCAGAAATAGGATAATATGGGGTTACTTTTTTATAAAGGTCCACAAGCTGGGAATCCCGAAGGTGATCGAATATCTCATCCAGATCAGACGATTTCAAGATTTCCGTCTTTTCCTCTCCAATCCATAATGGTCTGGGTATTAAAGTTCTATAAGGATATCCGCTGGAGAAACGATAGGGATACTGGTCAGCTGTGATTTGAATTCCTTCTTTGCGTGCTTTTTCGATAAGTTCGCAGGCTTCCTTGACCAACCCCCAATTCTTTTTTCTCACCGCTTTGAAATGGGATATATGAGCACTGGCTCCGGATTGTTTAGCAATCTCTATCGCTTCTTCAACCGCTTCCAAAAGTTTATCAGATTCGCTTCTCATATGAGTGTGGTAAATCCCTCCATAGGAAGCAATAACTTTAACCAATTCGATGATTTCATCTGTTTTTCCGAATTCTCCTGGTTCATATTCCAAACCGGTGGAAAGACCTGAGGCTCCCTGTTCCATTGCTTTTTTGACAATTGCTTTCATTTCTTCCAGTTCTTCGGATGTGGGCTCCCGTTCTTCCATTTCCATGACCATCTCGCGAACCTGACCATGACCGATGAGAAATGCGGCATTCGGACCAATCCCTTCTTCAGTCCACCGGCTCATTTGATCCTCGCCTTCTTCAAAAATAGGCCAAGCACTCCTTCCGCACTGCCCCACCACAACGGAAGTCACCCCTTGTTTCAAATAATTCAAGCAGGCCCGGTTTTCCGGAAAATACATACCTCTGTCCACATGGGTGTGAAGGTCAATGAAACCCGGGGACAGATAGAGCCCTTCCGCATCAATCACTTTACGGGCTTTTTTATGAATGGAAGGAGACACTTCGACAATGGTGTCTCCTTTAATAGCAATGTCTGCTTGGAAAGGATTTTTGAATGATCCGTCAAAAATTTTGGCATTTTTGATAAGGATATCAATGGAGCTGTTCGCAGCGTTTTTTTCATCTCCATAGAAAGTTTGGGTAAAAAAAACGATACTGACTATCCATATGACAATCCAAAGTTTGTGGTTTGATCTCATAAGACCTCCTTTTCATTATAAGCTTGGGTATCAAGCAAATATTTATTTTATTATTTATAAGACCTCAGATTCAATACAAATTTTATTCATACTCTGTTCATCATACTCCATATCCCATACTCATCCATTTAGTGCATACTCACATACTCAGCTTGGCTGATTTATCATAAAGAAAATAAAAGAATTACAGAATTGCATTCAGGGAAAGAGAATTCTTAAAGGAAAAATTTATAAGGAAAAATAGAGTTTAAGATTTTTTGGCAATATTGACATATCATTTCGTAATAGAACCACTTTTGCTACTCATGATAAGATATGTCCTCTTAAAATCAAATTAAGGCGTAAAAAATCCATTTTAAGCAAAATGCTTCAGGGGAACAAAAATTCTATATTGTTGAATTATAAGGAAATAAATCAGCCAAGCTGAATAAAATGAATAAAAAATAAAAAAAAGCATGAAAAAGAATAAAAAATAAAACAACAAAAATACGCTATGAACTCAACAAACAAAAATAACGCAATCAACGCAAGTAACGCTATCAATCCTGTCTTGCTCCTTCATACCTTTCTCTCTAGTCTCGCCTGTTTCTCTTGTTTGAATCTTATACTTTTGACAAAGGTGATTTGGTTTTGGTATAAGCAGGGATAAGGAGAAACTGATATAGATGTTCAAAAAATTCCATTATATATTCATAGTCAATGCTCTATTCATCCTTTTTCTGGCTTTTTATGGATGCCAGACATCTCAATCCGTCTCCAAACAAAGAATGAACTCTGTGGAAAACGGATTGCTCAAAACTGTTGTGTTCAAAGGACAAAAACCGGAAAAGATGAAGCTTTCCCAGCGAATGCCGTATTATGGAGTGCCAGGACTGAGTATAGCGGTTATAGATAATTATCAGATCGAATGGACCAAGGCGTACGGTGTTTTAAACAATAAGAAACACAATTCCACAACGACCGAGTCTCTCTTTCAGGCTGCTTCCATCAGTCAAGCCGCAACAGCTGTAGAGATTCTCCGTCTGGCAGAAAAACAGGTTCTGGATCTGGACACCTCGGTTAATGATTATCTGAAATCCTGGAAAGTTCCCCAAACCCGGTTCAATGAGAAGGAGAAGGTAACAGCCATCCGTTTATTGAGCCATAGCGCCGGAGTGATCAAATCCGAGTATTCTGGATACACACAGGACGAGGAACTGCCGTCACTGAAACAGATACTGGCAGGTGAAAAACCAGCCCACTCCCCTACTGTTCGAATCAATTACATTCCTGGAACAAAAAACGTATATTCTGAAGCGGGATACACCATTCTCCAGAAGTTGATTGAAGATTTGGAAGACGATTCATTTTCCATGGTTATGGAAAAAAATATTTTCAATCCTTTAGGTATGATCCACAGTTCTTTTGAATGCCCCCTTTCTGAAGAAATAAAAACCAAAACAGCATCCGGACACTTAAGAGATGGAAAACCACTGGAAGGAAACTACCGGTATTATCCCCAGAAAACAGCTGCAGGATTATGGAGCACTTCTTCAGATGTGGCGTTGTTGGTCATAGAGATTATGAAAACAGCTATAGGGGATTCAAACACAGTTATTTCTCCCCCTTCAGCCAGGACCATGTTGACCCGTCATATAAGCACATCGGGTCTGGGAGTCAATGTGGAGGACAAGGGAGATGACCTTTATTTTTTCAAAAGAGGCAAAAATTACGGTTTCAATTGTATGATGGTGGGCTATCCAGTTAGAGGACAGGGTGCGGTTATCATGACCAATAGTGATAACGGAGCCTATCTTATTGATGAGATTCTCAGAGCTGTTTCCGAAGTGTATAACTGGCCTCATTTCAAACCACTGGAAAAAACACTTTACCGGCTTAAAGAGGGAGAGTATCAACAATATGAAGGAGTGTATCAGATTAATCCCGAGTACCTTCTGGAAGTCAAACATGAAAATTATTATCTGGTTATAAAACCCACCGGACAGACTCCCACCAAATTCTATGTGGAAACCCGGATGGTCTTCTTTTCACGGGATCCTTACATAAAAATACGCTTTACGGAAAATTCTAAAGGTCAAATCACGGGTTTGGTTTTATGGCAGAGGGATATCTACCAGGAAGCCACAAAAATCAAATGAAACGATTTGTTTGACTTGTCTTTTCTTTAGAAACAAACAGAATTTTAAAATCAAATAACTTTCAGATAGAGTGAGTAGAGCTTGGGTTATGCTCAAAAAAAAGGATCAACTCGAATTCGGTAAGCAACTGCTGCGGTGGTACCAGAGCCATCACCGTAAGCTGCCCTGGAGAGAAACCAGGGATCCTTACAAAATATGGATCTCGGAAATCATGCTTCAGCAAACCACGGTTCAGGCAGTTCTCCCCTACTACAAAAAATGGATCCAACTGTTCCCCGATATCCAAACTCTGAGTCAAACGCCCATCCAAAAAGTCCTCAAGGTTTGGGAGGGACTGGGTTACTATCAGAGAGCCAAGAACCTTCACCGCGCGTCAAAAATCATTCTCAAAAAATATCAGGGATACATTCCTGAAGACTATCAATCTCTCCATTTGCTCCCTGGATTTGGCCCATATACCACGGCGGCTGTGCTCAGTTTTGCTTTCAATAAGCCCTATCCTGTGATGGATGGAAACGTACGCAGAGTCCTAATGAGACTTAAAGGATTGCATCAAGAAGCCAAGCCTTCGGTGGATAAAATTCTGCAACCATTCCTCCTTTCCCTTTTTGATCCTCGAAAATCGAGCCTTTTCAATCAGTCTTTGATGGAATTGGGGGCTCTGGTTTGCCGGTCCCAAAATCCTTCCTGTCTCCTCTGCCCTGTCCAAAAATTCTGTCAGGCTTTTAAAGATGGAACACAGGAAGTCATTCCCACTCCCAAAAAAAGAAGTGTTCTCAAAATCAAAGCGGTTCTGGGAATTATCAAACAAAATGATCGTTTTTTAATTCAAAAAAGACCTTCCCAAGGACTTATGGCTGATCTCTGGGAGTTTCCGGGAGGAAAAATAAAAGATGGAGAAACACCTCTTCAAGCCCTTCAAAGGGAAATCAAAGAAGAACTGGGAGTGGAAGTGGACAAAGAAAAATATCTCACTCAAGTGACCCATTTCTACACTCAATTCCGGGTAGATCTTTATGCTTATCAATGCGGATTGAAAGAAAAACCTCAACTAAATCAAAAAACTCATCGATGGATCACCCTTCAGGAATTTCAGGACTATCCCTTTCCCTCTGGTTCAGTCAAAATCATCCAGTTTCTAAAGAAAACCAACAAAGGATAAATAAATCCAATCAAAATTTTTTCAATCTTCTATTGGTTCCCATCTTTTTTTTTGAATGGGTATTCTTTTGGAGGTTCTGCTCCCATTAAGTGTTTCACAAAATAGTCCCAACGGCTTCGAATCATATAGGGTTCATAACCAAATCCATGACCTCGGTTTGGAAAAAGGATGAGGTCAAAATCCTTGTTGGCTGCTATGAGTTCATTGACGACTAGAAGAGTATTGTACACGGGAACATTGGTATCCATGGTTCCGTGTGCCAATAACAGTTTTCCCTTGAGGTTTTTGGCTAAAAGCTGGTTGGCCTGATTATCATAGTTGGTGGTTCCGTCTGGATTGGTTTTAAGAAGTCCCTGCCATTTTTCTCCCCAGTCATCTTCGTAGTTGCGGTTGTCATGGTTGCCTGCTCCGCTCACAGCAACTTTGAAAAAATCAGGATAGCGGAGTATGGCATCAGTGGAAGCGAACCCACCTCCGGAATGTCCGTAAATTCCAGCCCGATCAATATCAATCCAGGAATACCGTTCAGCAAGCTGCTTCATTCCTGTGATTTGGTCCGGAATGCCGTTATCACCCATATTTCCATAGTAGGCATCATGAAATGATTTGGATCTCATAGGCGTTCCCATGGCATCGAGGGCGACGACGATAAAGCCCAATTCAGCGAGACCCTGTTTATCTCCTCTGGAAGCGGCAAAACTGCGGGTTCTAACACTCCCTGTCTGCGGGCCCGGGTAGATATAGTTGATAATGGGATACTTTTTGGCTGGATCAAAGTCTGTCGGTTTGAACATAAGACCATAAAGGTCTGTTTTTCCATCTCTGGCTTTGACTGAAAAAGGGACAGGCGGTTTCCAGCCTGATTCGATAAGAGGGGAGATATCTGCTTCCTCGATTTCAAGAAGCTTTTTTCCCTGGTGATTCCGAACCAGCGTAACCGGAGGTTCGACCGGAGTCGAGTAACTATCCACAAAAAAATTCCCGGATGGAGAGAGATGGACTGAATGATTGGCTTGTTCCGGAGTCAGAAGCTCCAGATTTGTTCCGTCCATCTGAATCCGGTAAAAGTACTGAAAATAGGGATTACCCGGTTCTCTGCCCGCTCCTGTGAAGTAGATCATACGATTCTCCCTGTCTATCCTGCGTACTTGAAGTACATTCCAGTTTCCCTGGGTGATGCGATTTTTAAACTCGCCAGTTTCTAGATCATGGAGGTAAAGATGCCCCCAGTTGTCCCTCTGGGAAAACCATATCACTTCCTTAGATTCAGTCAGCACCCGCCAATTGGAAGTATTGCGGCCCGATTCGAAGAACGTATCAACCGTTTCTTCCAGAATATCTCTCACTGCTCCTGTTTCAGGATCAGAAATCCGGAGGACCACGTGCTTATGGTTCCGGGAGGTGGAAAGAAAAGCCAATTGAGAAGAATGCGGATTCCACTTCACGTCGGCAAATCCCTCGCCTCGGCATGTGACATGGTCACAGACAGAGGAGCGATGAGGATCGGGTGGCATTTGGAGTCTCACCACATGAGGATCATCAACATGAATCACAACTCTGTGGATCTCAAAAATGTGTTTATCTCCAGGAAGCGGGTATTTCCAGGAATGCAGTTTGGGATGTCCCACCTGGGTTGAGACCAGATGCATTCCTCCCACTTTTCGTCCGTCATGTTGGAAAGTGGCGATCTTCCTGGAATCCGGAGACCAGAGTAAAACAGGGCGTTTGCTCCTTGTCCACCCGGCATTATTTGTGGCGTATCCAAAGTTCTTTTCTCCATCTGTGGTGAGCTGGATTTCTTTGTTTGTCTCTAGATTCCGGATCCAGAGGTTATAATCATGGATGAACGCGGCATATTGTTCATCCGGGGAGGTTACAGATTGAAGCGTGAGCAATTTGGGAGCTTCAACGGTTGAGCATGCGTTTTTCTGGATATCGTATTGGTATTGCTTGTTTTTAATTTTAAATGTGATGAACTGTTTGTTATGGATGAAATCAATGTTTCTGAACGGTAATTGGAAAGGCTTGTATTTTTCTCTTGTTTCTTTAAAGAGGGCATCCGCTAGTTTCTTATGGTCGAAAGCCCGTTCTCTTGACGGTTCGGTGGCATCCACTAATATGAACTCAAATCCGTCAGAAAAATGGTTTCGGTACCAGAAACAATAGTCATTTATCCATTGAGGATGCACATCAGCACCTAGCACAAGAGGATCTGTATTATAGTTTAAAAATTTTTCAGCTCGGGAATAGTCTTCGGCAGAAAGCTTTTTGGTGTTTTTTTCTTGATCGGCAAATAAAAATGAACTAATGGCCACAAGGGCAATCAATAAAAATAGGAATGAATGAGATTTTATAATTTTGATCAATTTGACCTCCTGTTTTTATTCTATTTGTAATATGATGGCGGTTTGCATCTTTTTCGCAAAGAGAAATGAGGGTGCAATTGTTCTTCAATCCCAATAAAAAACCATGTCCCTATTAATTCTATAAGAATTGACCAGCATGCACAAATTTTTCTCTCTTCTCTATTGGATCACAGCTAGACTGTTGAAAATTATTTTTTTTCTGATTCGAAGCTTAGGAAATCCCTAATTTCTCTTTTAGAGACGGAGGAATCGCATCCTTGTGCACCATAATGGCTGTGGTTTTCATGCGGTAGTAAGGCTTGGACATATAAAGGTATCCCTCGTAAACTCCTTCAGGCCCACCGGAATTCTTAATGTAGTAATAGACATTTCCATTTTGATCCTCGGCTAAGCCGACAATATGCATCAGATGGTCATCAGTGGTGCTGTAATTGTCAAAGGTTTCCTGCCGGTTGCTCTGGGTAACCTGAATTTCCTCCACAGGTTCTTTGATTAATCCTTTAATCTCATCTTTGGGAAGAATGGCATAACCTCTGTTCCGACTGGAGATGTACTTCTCACTCACATCCCCGTCCCAGACCACAGAATAGCCATTTTTAAGCGCATAGTCTGCCACCTGTTCCAAATCATCAAGGGGAACATTGTAAAAATCATCATTATAAATCCAGTTATCAGGGATCTTCAATATGCACTGGCTGTAGAACGGTGCATAGGTAAAAGAAGTGAGCTCCACATAATCGTCAGGATTGATCATGACCTTCTCTTTGGCAAAAGAAAGAGGAGAATAAGTTTTTCCCTCATATTCAAAACTTTTGGGAGGAGTGCCCAAATAGGCATTCAGGACCCCGGCAAAAGCTGCTTTCCACTGGATGGTTGGACGACGGGAGTCTATCACTCCGTCCACAATGCCCTTCAAGACCCGGAACATCTCACTGTGGTCATGATAATTGAGGTCCAGATTCATCCCATCATAAGCTGACTCAGGGACGATTCCATTTTCCTTTAACCGGCTCATAACATCGTGGCTTAAGCCTCCCTGACCGAAGTTGGCTGTGCCGTGCATCTGGACGTAATTTTCTGCTTTTTTCCGGTAATTGTGATTGACGATGAACATCTCAGATAAGTCCATGGATTCAGCTCCCAAACGCATGGCTTCAGATTCTATAAAAGAGACGGTTGAAAAGCACCAGCAAGTCCCGGTGCGGGCTTGGTCTTTAACTGGAGTGTGTTTCACTTCAGAGGTTATGGTGAACTGATAGGCTTTAGCTTTTTCTTTAGCTTGTAAGTTGACCGGTGAACAAACAAGGGCCACAGCCACCATTGAAACGATTGTCCATTTTGAAAAACTTTTATTAGGTTGCATGATTCCTCCTTGAAAAATAATTGATCATGATTTTAATATCCATTCCTTATCTCTATTTATAATATAGAAAAGAATTTCATAAAAGTTTTATTTATTATTATGATTTTTTAGTTTTATAAAACCGTTCTCACTTAAATGAATTAAAAATATACTATACCAAACAATAAGTGAATTATAAAAGGATTTCTATTTATCCACATTCATAAAAGACTCCTTCAAATATGATCCTGTTTGAATCTGTGTATCCAGCTATGAAATCTTTTATATATATTTGAAAAGCAAAATAGGACAACAGTCCTATTTACAAGAGTTTGCTTTTTAGAGGGATATTTTTAAAGAATTTAAATAATTATTTCAAATCGGTTTGGACAAAGGAGCTTACAGGGGCGCGCCCCACTCCACAACACATCCAATTTGAGTTAACTGGATACAAGGAGGTAAAAGAGAGTCACAAAAAAATAATAACATAGTTACAATTCGTGTGATAGAAAAAAACTCCTTTTGTTTTATTCATTGAATAAGAGACTGGCCACAACTTCATTTTTTTCATTTTCTCAACAAGCGGGAAATCCCCTTAATGAAATTTAAAAGAGGGCTTCTTTCTCTGATTCGAGACAAAAAAGGAGTCAAAGATAAAAGGGCTTTGATCTTTTTCCCTAATCGGGCGGAATGGAACAGAAAAACAGACTTTTTTATGATTTCGAGGGAATTTTTATCATAGGGAAACCACCAGAGAAACCGTTTGTTTTTGCTGAAATCCCGGCTGACAAATTTCGCATAAACCAGTTCTTTAAATCCAATGGGACCGTGGCTTCTTCCGATTCCGGTCTGTTTGATCCCGCCCCATATGGCACCTGGTTCTGAATAAGATGACATAGTGCTTCATCTTTTTAGACTTGATCAGTGATTCCATATTATGGATATAATAATCCAGAGCTTCCAGTGAACTGAAGACCTCGACTATCATGGATTCAGTCAGAGGAGACTCCTTTTCCCTGGTGATCAACTGGCATGTTTCAAGGCTTCTTTCCAGCAGGATTTGTCTGGCTCTCTTAAAAATTTCTTTCTTGGATTGTATAGACATATCTCTCCACTCGGGATGCGCTTTTTGTGCAGACTGGATTGCTTGGAGGCAGTCCTGGCTCGAAGCTAACCCGGATTGACCGAGGGTTTCCAGGGTTGCTGGATTGATCGATGCTATGAACTCTGTGGCTTCTGTCCACTCATTTTGAATGAAAAGGCATTTCTCTATCATTTGAATCTTCCTTTCAAAATCTTTCGACACCAGGAAATAAAAAGAAAGAAATAGGCGTCAAAGATGAGGTCCAAACGAAAAAGAGGTGAAAAAATAAAAGTCTTTAAAGCAAAACCCAGAACCAGAGACTTATGCTTAGGAGGGCAATTTTTTATTCTGTGACGCCTTCCGGCTTTGACCTTTCCTTGAATCTCTGAACAGGATCCAATGATCATCAATCTATTGGCTGTGACATCTCCGTCGTATTTTCCAATCACCACAGTCCATTCCGGAAGATGTGCCCATAACTTTGGCTTTCGGTCTTTGAGCATATAGAGCCAGTCAAGAAAAACACCATGGCATCCTCCAATACAGTAGGGTTTACCACAGAGGATACGGAAGTTGCAGTCTGCTTCATCCATCTTTCTATATCCGGTATCCTAGTTTTTGGTCTTTTTTTGTATCTCTTCAAGGGAGACATCCCCTTTGAGCTCAATATCCTTAAGGTCTAAGGGACCGTATCCCCTTTCATGAGCCAGGCGAAGATGATCAATCTTCCAGGGATTGAGATTCAAGATGTGAGCACAGGTGGTGGGAAGCCCCACTCCTGTTTTTTCGGCAATGGTTAGGCTTGATATTCCCGCATCGTGTTCTTCCAGTGCAGAGAGCAGCCCGTCAATAAATTCAGGTCTGGTATAAGCCGACGGAGCCACTTTGTGATGAGCAAGGACGATATTGGGCTTTATGGTGATGCGCCCGCTTATTTTAGAGGTGAGATTGAATTCTTTCAGACCTGAGCTGATGATGGATTGGATTTTTAAAGGATTGTAATCTGAGGTTCTTTTTAATATGACTTTATCTTTTTTACCCGTTTGACTCAATATTTTTTCCTCTGAGTCATCTTGGTAATAAGGCGAAGTAGGCATTCAAACAACCAACCAATCTGCTTTCGATAAATTGCCACTTCCGGATTTCCTTAACCAGGGTAATACAGAGAATAAAAATATAATGTCAACAGGAAAAATTATTGACGCTCCGAAATTTTTTAAGTTCTCTATAAAAACTTTTAGGCTCTCAAAGTTTAAGGGGTCCTGTCACGGTACTTCCCCATCCTCGTGCCACCCCTTTTCATCCATTGAATGACTTTCCTTCTCATAACATTCTGAAGTTTCAACACGAGCTTAAAAAATTTATACAAATTCCTTGCATTATTATTTTAAAATTATAGAATATCTTCGTTAAACAATTTTATTAAAAGGAGGGATATTTATGCCTAAGAAAGCATCTCCCAAGAAAAAAAAGAATTTTGATGAATTTTTTGTGGTTAATCTTCTGGAGAAATTAGTTGATATTATTAAGAAGACCCTCTCCTCAAAAGTCCTTGATTTCTCTATCTCGTGGTTAAAAAAAATCGGTCATTTTGGATTAATCGCTGCTGCTGCCATTGGATTACTTTTTTCATTCATTTATGCTATCCGGATTAATTCGTTTTATGCATTTCTATTTGGTATTGGATGGGTGGCTTTGGTTTTTGTTATCCAGTACACCGCCTATAAGTTTTCAGATGCTGGGGAAAAACTGGTAAAAAACAATCCGACAGCTCTTTCTTCAAAGGCTTTTCTTGACTGTTTTGGTTTCCTTTCCGCACTGGGAGGGATTATCATTTTTATTGTTTCTTTAATCAATGCAGTGAGAGGAGCCGGATGGGAAACATTTTTCTGGGGACTTGTAGTATTTATATTATTTGAATTTTTTGCTTTGGTGGCATTCAATCCCCAAACAGCTTCGACAGATATTATTAAAGAAGCATCCGCAGGGCAGGAAGCGATTGGCATTATTGTCTTTTTCTTAAAAGGATTCATGAGACTAGTCCCTATTATTTTTGGAATTGGAGTTGCCGTAGGGACGATCATATTGTTTATCGACTTTATCGGAGTGTTCGGAATTAGAGCCCAAAGTGTATGGGCGAGCGGAAAAAACACCGGTTTTATGATTATTCTGGCTGGTCTCCTTCCCTTTTTCAGTTATATCATTTTCGTTATCTATTATCTTGGTATTGATGTGATCAGAGCCATTCTGGCTATTCCGGGTAAACTGGATAAATTAAAGAAAAGCTAAACTAATCTTAACCAAAACTTGTGTATTCAAAGGCCCGTTCTGGGAATGGGCCTTTCCCTTCTCTATTTTCAATCTAAAGCCATAAGGAAATCTTCTATGAATTTTGTATTATTTATTATAACAGAGTCCTTGAAGATTCCAGTGTTAGTGTACCGTGGAGGCATTCAAGATTAAGATGAAATTTGATAGACTTTTAGAGTTCCAGGTGAAAATAGAAGCCAAGAAATCATTAAACTTTAAAAACTAAGAGGACTTGATGAAAGTGGCGGATGAAGGAGAAGTGAATCACATTTTACAGGGA
>CAZPBN010000025.1:0-24817 GCA_964584935.1 uncultured Eubacteriales bacterium
TTGTCGCATTTTACTTTTTTTATGTGAGTGTTGCATTAGATTATTGAATCCGCCATTTTTTTAGTCAAAACCAAAACACAATGACTCATATCCTCAGGAATTCTATATATTTTATTAACAATAAATAATTGATCTAATAATTTTTTAATATTCGCAATTGAAGTCCTCTTTTGAGAATTGACTTTCCATAATTTATAATAGGAATTATCTAATTTATTTGTTAATCTTAATATTTTTTTCTTAATTGATATTGGAAGCGATATAGTTTTTATGGCAGCTGGACGGGAAGTAATTCTAAAGGAAAAATAAATGCGTAAATCATCTACAGGTAACGTTAATACTGCTTTATTATTGGTGACTTTCCATATTTGATAAATTGCATTTTCAAATTCAGAAAATGGAATATGGTGTAAAACCCGAGCACATAAAACACAATCAAAATATCCTTCATTAAATACTTTATCGAGGTTGTGGACAGAAACACATATATCTGGGTCAAGTTTTTTATTAATATCCGCTGTTGTTACTAGTAATCCATAATTTCTTAAAATTGACGACACAATACCTGGGCCAGCACCAATCTCAAGTATATTCTTGGATTCGCAGCTTAAAACCTCATTTATTTGATACCAAAAAGTTATCATCCTTTCTTTTGACACATATTTTGAGAATGAATAATAACTTTTTCCTAATTTTTTTATATTAGAGTCTTTTGAAGAAAAATTGGAACCCATAATAATGCACCTTTATGTTTATTCAATATAATTATTCTTTATGCCGCTTTTTTTTTATAGAATCAAACCTAGTCATTACATCGCGATTAGTGGGCGTAATTCCAATCCTAAGAAAAACGTTTTTTATCGTAATTAAAATAATCTTTACATCAAGCCAAAATGATACATTTTCAACATACCACACATCCAGCTCAAACCTATCTTTCCATGATAATACGTTTCGCCCATTTATTTGTGCCCAACCTGAAATGCCAGGCAACACATTATGGCGAAGCGCTTGTCTTTCGTTATAATACGGCAAATATTCTAAGAGTAATGGTCTTGGGCCAATAAGACTCACATCTCCCTTCAGAACATTCCATAATTCCGGTAATTCATCAAGGCTTAAACTTCTAATAATTTTTCCAAGTTTTGTCAATCGCTTAGAACTCGGGAGTAAATTCCCTTCGCAATCTTTTTCTTCAGCCATTGTACGGAATTTATAAATAGTAAATGGTTTTTCATTCAAACCCGGCCTTTTTTGCCGAAAAATAACAGGGCTACCTAAATTGAGCCTCACAAGAATAGCAATAACAGCCATTAATGGGGACAACACAATAAGCGCCGGAACAGTTAAAACGAGGTCAAAAAACCGCTTCCCCCCATGTTTATAAAAACATTTTTTCTTGGCCATTATAAAAAGAAAATTTATCTCCAATCATTAAAAAAGAATTTGCATAGCTGAAAAACATCACAGAAAAATCCTCCAAATGCCAAAGGATTTGTATCAAATCTAATAAGCCGGTAAGAATCACCACATATACGCAGAGCGTCTACAACAGACTGGCCTATTCCACTTCCGACGCAGGTGATTCCGATATTGGTTTTCATATAATTATTACTAAGTTCAGAACTCATGACATTATACATGAAGAACGATACCTATAGTAGTAAAAAATAAGGGGAAACCACAGGAAAAGTGATAATTTTATGCAATACGACATAATTATGACGCATTTAATTCTTGACAAAATGGGGATTTCTCTGTATCATATTGGTAAATTTGATGAGAAAGGAGCTTACCTATGGAACCCAGCCTCATTCCTCTTCCTGTGGATAAAAGTATCACCACGATCAGTTCCGTGGCTTACATGAAAGACCTCGGCTCCCATATCAGGATTGTGATCAATCACCATAATCTCTTCGAATATAAGAAGGAAGACATGCTCTCGAAGGTGGCCTCCATCGTTACACTTCTTCGAATTGGTGCAGCCAAGCAGGTCGAAATTGACCGTGCTTTTGATGTCAACAGAGATACAGCCCGTCGCTACTTATCCAATGTTGAGAGATATGGCTTAGCAGGTTTATTCATGACCAAGACAGGTCCTCAGGGGCCGCATAAGATAACCTCAAAGGTGCACCGGTTCATCGCGGAAAGACTCCATAAGAATCAGGGTGTTGCGGCTATTCTCAAAGCGCTCAAAGAGGAATTTGATTTAGAGCTGAGCCGTAAATCAATCGAACGCATTCGTGATAGTCTTTTTGAGAAAAGTTCAACCAAGTTGACAACTATGGATTTGCCACTTGAGGAGGATAAAGAACCGAGAGAGGAGCAAGTTCTGGAGCCTGTAGGGGCAAGAGAGGCTCTTTCTTCTGATGATCTCTTAGAACCTGGTCCAGCTAAGAAAACCTTAGCTGGCTTATTTTTTCTCTGGCCATTTCTTCATTTGCTCGGGTTTAAGGAGATAGTGAACAGGATATTCTCGCCTCTTCGGGCTCGTCTTTTCTTTGTAAGGGAGACAATGTTAACCATCTTGATGCTAGCCTTACAGCGTTGTCGGAGCGTTGAGGATTATAAGACGTTGGAGAAACGCCAGTTGGGCCTCTTCTGGGAGGGGGTACGGGGCATGGACTTGCGCACTCTGCGTCGCAAACTGACTCAACTATCCTTTGAGAAAAAGGCTTTGAGTTTATTAACCCACTTGGCCCGGCGTTACCAAGAGATAGGTCTTGTCCAATGTGGTGTCTTATACTTTGATGGGCATTTTATTCCCTACTATGGGGAGAGGAATGTGCATAAGGGTTTTTTCACCCGGCGTCGGCTGGCTGTTCCAGGCCAGAATCAGTATTTCCTCAACGGAGCTTTTGGCCGTCCGGTCTTCTTCTGGCTCAAGTCGGCCAATAACACAATGCACATGGTGATTCCTGCGATTATCGAACAGGTTCGGGAGCTTACGAGGCAGGAGACTTTTACTATAGTTTTTGATCGCGGTGGGTTTTGCCCGAAACTTTTTCGAACGTTAGATAGTGAGGGGATTACGTTCATTACCTATTTGCGTGGAGCTAAAGAGCGTGTTGAGCCCTCAGCATTTGACCAACACCCCATTGAGTATCGATGTCGGGAGGAGGAGGCGGAATTAGCTGAGCTTGGATACATCGGTATGAGTCCCCAGCACTACCGGCTGGTTGTACGGAAAAAATATGAGAAACAGACTTTTATTCTGACCAATGACTTCAAACGAACTGTCCCGCAGATTGCCACTCTGATGTTTAACCGGTGGAGCCAGGAGAACTTTTTCAAGTATATGGCCAGAGAGTATCATTTGGATTCTCTTTTGAGTCACCTGGCTGAGGAAAGTCCAGAGGTAGTGATGGTAAAGAACCCTCAAAGAAGGGAGAATCGGCATATAAAGAAGGAGCTAGAGAAAGAGTTAGCCAAGCTGGAGCATTTTCTAGCCGAGAAGTTGATGGCTTCAAGAAAACGGGAACGAAGCCAGCGGATAAGAAAAGAGATCGAAAAATCCCAGGAACGAACGGTTGAGATAAAAAAATCTCTCAAACAACTCAATACTCAGCACAGGCAGATGCCTAAGAAAATACCGGCTTCCCAACTGGGAGACAGTCGTGCCCGAGAGATACTCTATCAAGAGAAGAAGATGCTTGTTGATAGTCTAAAACTTTTGGCCTACAATGCAGAGGAATGGCTGCTTGATATCCTAGCAAAGGAATACAACGATTCCCGTGACTTTCGCCGTGTGTTAATTTTGATCTTGAAACAACCGGGAACCATCCAGAGGATCGATGATGATCGCCTGCTTATCCTGCTTGATTCTCTTCACAACCCGAGATACCAAAGAGCAGCAGAGTATCTCTGTGAACAGATCAATCATATGAAAATTCCTGCTCCTAGTGGAAAAGGAACCATGTTTTTTAAAGTTAAAAAGATACTATAATGCTTGATTGAAGAGCAACATTTTTTGCCCTATGTCATGAGTTCTGAAGTTATATTGTTTGTCTGTTCCAATAACCTGAGAGCTGCCCTTTTTACAGAAAATTCTGTTTCAACAGCTTTTCTCCCACTTTGACCCATGTTTTTTCTTTGATCTTTGTTTCTATATAATTTCATAAATTGGCTATAATAGCCCTCTATATCTCCTGTTTCTACCCATAAACCTGCTTTATATTTTCTTAGAAAATTTTTATTCAAATCTGTATTACGATCGGTAGCAGCCAGTACAGGTAGAGAAGCATCCCAATATCCCAGGGTTCTTGAAGGTATATTGGGGATTGTAAATTTTTCACTTAGATTAACTAAGCCTATATCCGCATCTCGAATCATCTGTTGATATTCTTCACGCGGCAATCGTTCTATAATGATCACATTTTCTAAAGCCTTTCTTTTTACAATTTCTTGTATTCTCTTCTTTTCTGTTCCACTTCCAATTATACAGAAAACAACGTCTTTCAGATGTTTTACTCTATCTGCAAGTTCTAAGACGAATTCAACTTTTTGGGGTTTTCCAAAATTACCACCAAATAAAGCAATAAATTTTCCTTCCAAATTGAATTTACTATGTAAAGTATTTTGTGATTCCACTTGATTTTTTAGAGAAACTGGTTTAATCCAATTAGGGAAATATTTTACCTTATCATCATTGCAGATCTGTGGATTATGCCGTTTCAAATATGAAATATTACCTGGACTCATACACCCAATAAGATCAGAAATTTTGTAAAGATGACGTTCTTTATGCCGAAAATATGCGAATGTAAATGGATCTCTGATTATGCCGAGATCTTTAGCATTCTGAGGAAAAATATCTCGTAATATCAAAAATAGACGTGCGTTATAGGGCATTTTGAGGCTTTTGATAAACCGAGATAAAGTTATTGGTGGTGTGGAAGTAATAACCCAATCCATTTTCCAATCCGACCAATACCTAAACATAGCCTTTTTATAGCGATAATTTAAAAGAAGGGTGTTAAATCCTTTTTCAATTAAATTTGTGTTAAAAATCGGACCACTCTTTACCCTTAAAACCGGAATCCCACCTTCATTTCTAATTTCTGTAGTCGAATCAAATGTAGGAGCAATAACACGCACTTCATGACCCAAGCTCACTAATTCATGAGTTAAGTAGGTATACATGCTCTTGGTTTTAGATACATCTGGATATGCAATAGCAATATATAAAAAACGCATCGTCTATTTAAAAAAAAATGTTACAGTTAAATATTATTCCTTCACAGTAATCATTAATTGGCTTTTTTATTCCTTTTTCCAAATGGTACGGTTAATATAATCTGTATAACTTAAAATAATTCTTATGACTTTTTCTGATACATTTGGAGCATCGTAATCTTTAACAATTCGTAAAGCTCGATCTTGGCCACGAGGTTGTCTCATCAGGATTTTCAACCCTTCCTTGACTAACCTCCATTTCAACCCCACCATCATGACCGCCCCCTCCTCCATACCCTCCGGCCTTTCATGGGCTTCCCTGATGTTTAATGCAGGGAAATTCAAGATAGAGGATTCTTCTGTAATTGTGCCACTATCGGAAAGAACAGATTTAGCGTTTAATTGGAGTTTCACATAATCCGTAAAACAGAAGGGCTTATGCAATTCTACAAGCTCATCCAAATCAACTTTTTCTTTTTTAATTCTCATTCTTGTTCTCGGGTGTGTGGTAACAATAACTTTGTTAGAGTATTCACGAGCGAGATTATTTAAAATTTCAACTAAACCTCGAAAATTGGTATCAGAATCCACATTTTCTTCCCTGTGGCAACTCACCACAAAATATTCCAGAGGTTTCAGGCCAAGCCTTTCCAAAACATTTGATTTTTCGATCTTCGGTATATAATGATGAATGACTTCGTACATTGGACTGCCCGTGACGATGATACGGTCAGCAGGTAATCCCTCGGCTAAAAGATACTGCCTCGATATCTGGCTATAGGGAAGATTCACATCACTTATATGGTCTACTAGGCGCCTGTTTATCTCTTCAGGCACCCGTTCATCGAAACAGCGGTTTCCAGCCTCCATATGAAATACAGGAATCTTAAGTCTTTTTGCAGAATAAGCTGCAAGGCATGAATTCGTATCGCCCAGAATAAGTACAGCATCGGGGTGAACCTTACGAAGAACCTTGTCACTTTGAGAGATAACCTGCCCTGCAGTCTGAGCGGCAGTCTTGCCTGCAGCTTCCAGATAATGATCAGGTTTTCGGATGTCCAGATCTTCAAAAAAAATTTGATTCAATTCATAATCATAATTCTGTCCAGTATGAATGAGAACATGATCAAAATGCCTGTCTAACGCTGCAACAACCCTTGAAAGACGAATAATTTCAGGTCTGGTTCCGACAATTGTTGCAACTTTCATGAATTTTTCTCTTTCTTATCACTTCCAAGGACATCTAAGCGATAGGTATCTGAATCTTTGGGATCAAAAACCTCATCCGCCCAGAAGAGTGTAATGAGCTCTCCTTGTCCAACATTCTCTATGTTATGCGTATAGCCAGGAGGAATGTCAACAACCTTAAAATCTTTTCCACTTACCCGATATTCAATAATATCAGTCCCGTCTATCTTTCTAAATCTTATGACAGCATTTCCTTCAACCACAAGAAACTTTTCGACTTTGGTGTGATGATAATGATTGCCCCTAATGATACCAGGTTTTGTTCTGGAGATAAAAATCTGACCAAAATGTGCTTGTTTCAAAAACTCTGCAAGTTGACCCCGAGCATCTTCCCGAATTTCCAATTGATAAGAAAAGTCATTCTCCTTAAGATAAGATAGATATGTCGCATATAGCCTTTTTGTGAAAGGATTAGAGAAATCAGGCAATAAAAGTGATTGACGAATATCCTTAAACATTTTAATTTGATTAGCTAATTCGCCCAAAGTAATACAAAAGGATGGAGAAACATCTTTATATTCATCCCCTTGAGGTGGTTTTTCAAGACAATCCACAAAAGCTGATATTACGTCATCAATATAAACAAGTTCAATCTCTTTAGCCGTATCTGAAATTGAAATGGGCAATCCCCTTGCTATATTATGACAAAATGTGGCAACAACTGAATTGTAATTTGGGCGACACCATTTTCCGAATACATTTTTGAGCCGGAATATCTCAACTCCAGCATCTGTTCTTTTAGACCAATCTCTGAGTGCTTCCTCTGCTCTGAGCTTACTTTTTCCATATGGGTTATCCAGCTCTACTTGAATGGATGATGAAAAAACAACTAAAGGTGTTTTGTTGGCTTCTTCAAGAATGTTGCATAATTTCTTTGTAAACAGGTGATTTCCTTCTTCATACTCTTCAACTCTTTCTGGACGGTTGATTCCGGCAAGATGGAATACAACATCTGCTTCTACAAGAGCATTGGCCAGATCCTCAAATGAGTTATCGATATCAAAACCCTGAACTTCAACCTCCGGGTAGCGATTCAATGCTTCCATCAGGTTCCGACCAATAAAACCTTTTGATCCGGTAACAACTACTTTGCGATAGGCTATATCCATTAAAACTCTCCTAAAATTCCCTTAGTTCATTGCCAAGTAAAGTCAGCCCGATATCTTTACGTACGAAATCAAGCTTCAGGAGTACCTCCGTCATCTCATCCACATCCAGCCGTCTCGTGTTATGTGAATGATAATCTTCCAGTTTAGACATTTCCAGAGCACCATTTGTGTAATAAAGATTGTAGTTTAAATCTCTGGAATCTGGAGGTGCTTTAAAATAATCTCCCAAATCCTGAGCCCGAGCTCTTTCCTCTCTAGTGAGCAAAGTCTCATAAAGCTTTTCACCATGTCTTGTCCCTATTATACGGATATCATTATTTGATTTATATAATTTTTTCAATGCTTTTGCTAGAGTCTTTACGGTTGCCGCTGGTGCCTTTTGTACAAACAAATCTCCTGGTTCACCATGTTCAAAAGTATAAAGAACAAGGTCCAGTGCATTTTCAATAGTCATCATGAAACGAGTCATATTTGGATCAGTAATGGTAATGGGTCTATTAGACCTAATCTGTTCCACAAATAATGGAATTACTGAACCCCGGGATGCCATCACATTACCATATCGTGTAATACAAATCGTGCAACCACGATAAGCCGCAACCCTGGATTTTGCAACCGCCAGCTTTTCCATCATCGCCTTTGACATGCCCATAGCATTAATTGGATAAGCGGCTTTGTCTGTGCTTAAGAGTATAACCTTTTTTACTCCTGCTGAAATTGCAGCATTCATTACATTCTCAGCGCCTATGGAATTTGTATACAGGGCTTGCAAGGGATAAAACTCACAGGAAGGAACTTGTTTTAGCGCCGCTGCATGAAACACAAAATCAACTCCCGCCATTGCATCTTTCAAGCTTTCTGGATTGCGCACATCCCCAATATAAAATTTAATCTTGGGGTTATTATAAAAAAGGCGTATTTCATGCTGCTTCTTTTCGTCGCGAGAGAATATGCGGATTTCTTTAACTTCAGTATCCAGAAACCGATTCAATGCTGCATTGCCGAAAGTACCAGTTCCTCCGGAGATGAGAAGTGTTTTGTTTTTAAACATTTACATCCTCGCTAGTATTAAGTAAAAACTATAATTATAAAATTCTCACTGATTAAAAAGTATAAAATTGTATTTCTTCGATTAAAAAAATCCTTTATTACGTAAACTTATTCATGAGATAACTGAGGAATCCTTGTCTTCTCTTTAACTGATTTAGGATCAAAATTCATAATAAGTTGTCTCGCCTCCTTTAGTATTTGCATATAATCTTTTAAATTTCCCTTGGGTTCTGAAAAATAAATCCTTAATCTCATAAGATGCAACTTCAGCCAAATAACAGATAGTAGTACTTTCTTTAAAAAAGGAATATATTCAGGTCTATGTTTAGAATAGTAGATTAATTGGCTGAGATGATTTTCTAAGATTAATTGTGACAACTTCTTTCGGCTAAAACCTCCTAAATGAATAATCTTGATTTCTGGATCAAAGATTATTTTCCAACCTTTTTTGCGCAATCGAATTTGTAGATCTCCCATCTCATAATCGAAAAAAAACTGTTCATCAAACAATCCGACATGTTTTAAGGCTTCACGCTTGAACATAACACACATACCATCAACCCATTCTACCTCCTGTAGAGAAAAAGGAGGATCAAAGTTATCATGGATTTTCCCTAAAAGAAATCTAAAGGTTCTTTGCAAAAAATTAATAGGAAGTAGATTCCCAAATTTAAAGTATTGATTAAATACAGACAATCCTATTAAAGGTTTTGAATAAAATATACGTCGTCTCGATGACGGAGCAAGCGACATGTCAGGATTTAAAATTTGTGGTCCAATGGCTCCAACTTTATCTGGACCATTTTCCAAACGATCAACCATTTTTTTGACTACATTCTCATGAAATAGCACATCACTATTTAGAACCAAAAGAAATTTCCCTTTTGATAAAGAAAGAGCATGGTTATGAGCTGCAGCATATCCGATATTTTTTTCATTGCGTATAAGATGGACAGAAGGAAAAAATTTTTCTATCATGTCAGCACTTCCATCTTCAGAGGCATTATCTACTACAATGATTTCATATATCAGCCCTCTTGTATTATTGAATATGGACCTTAGAGCTTTTAATGTCACATTACAACTATTAAAAGATGCAATAGTAATACTTAAATCCATTTATCTTATCTCTCTTTAATTATTCAGGTAATCTCCCCCCGAAAAAACTGACATCCAAAAAGCTTGTGTGGCATCCTGATAATACTCCAAAGGGCTTTT
Organism: uncultured Eubacteriales bacterium; assembly: GCA_964584935.1. Lineage (GTDB taxonomy): Bacteria > Acidobacteriota > Aminicenantia > Aminicenantales > Aminicenantaceae > CAZPBN01. The sequence continues at coordinate 9,801 of CAZPBN010000025.1, forward strand.
TGATTCAAGGCGGGATGTCTTCTCTGCCTGTTAGAAAAAATTGTAAATCTCATTATAATCAAAAACAGCCCTACGAGCTTGATCCTTGCTGTGAAATATCATTAAGTGAACGAGTTTTTTTTTCAACGAGCTGAAGAACGATTCCATAATGGCATTGTCAAAATAGCTGCCTTTACCGCAAATGCTTTGATGAATAGACCATTCCTTTAATATCTTTTTCACTTTGTCATTGGCATACTGACTCCCTTGATAAGAGTGGAAAATAAATCCGGGCTGAGGAGCACGCTTAGTAGAAGCCTTTATTAAGGCTTGGGCCACAAAGTCTTTACATGATTTTTATGAGAGGTCCAACCTGAACGTTTTTCATTGTTGATATTTTCATCTTAATCGCCATTTTTTACCCTTCGAGCGAGCCGATCTCCCTGCATCTGCTTCGTTGCAGGGCATTCGCAGTGAAGGACCACAGCTTCATACCCTGCGCCTCGCATCTGCAGCTACCTCGGCCCGTGAATAATCCAGTCTAGATACTCCCTTCTCCTGCGGTCGAACATGTTCTAATGGATTCCCATTTCACAGACCACTTCCCGAACAGGACGATCTCCTTCTAAGACCAGCTTTACCGCTCTTTCTTTAAACTCTTTTTCATATTTCCTTTTTTCTCTAGGTTTTCCCATTTTGAAATAAACAAGTCTGATTTATGTCAAACTCTTCAGTGTGTCCATTATTTTGGGGGAAGGTCATCATACAATCATTTTTTGTTATACATTCTCCCCCTCATAAAAACAATCTCTTTGCAGGACAGGTAGAGGATAATAAGGAAGGGCATATAAATTGCGGTCAAATATGGGTTCATAATCCCTGCAATAAGTGTCGCTAATACTGATAGCAACACCACAAATGTGAACTTTCCATTTCTGTGATAAAGAATGCTACGTTCTTTTCGCAATATTCGAAAAGGTTCCATGAATAACCAAAGTATTGGGATAATAAGCACAACAAAGTTTATAGCCCCAAGGCGATAAAGTAGCATGTTGTATTGAAGTTCAAAGTCCAATTTTCCATCTAGCGGAACGCCAACTCCATATCCTAAAAAAGGCTTCTGTAAAAATGCTTTTAGCATGTGAGCAGAATCATTCAGGCGGCGCTCGGTGACAAAGGTAGTAATTCCGCCCTCATTTATTGTGAATTTTTCTATTGCCTCAGGAAGGAAAAAAAAATAAAAAACAAATACGCACAATGCCAAAATCAGCAACGCCACCCACAATCTAATGCTAATAAGATGGGCCTTATTATGTTTGAAGGAAGCGAGCAGGAAAATTATCGTTACAATTATAAAGCTCATCAATGGGCCACGCAAGAAAAAGAGCACGAATGGTGTAATGGATATAAAGAATAACGCGAGACCAGAAATTCTAGTTAACTTCTTTTCTCGCTTATCCAGGGTATACAGACTACCTATAAATATCCCAAGAAAAAGAAAAACTTGAATCAATAAAGCTGCTCTATTTATACCTGACACAGTCCTTCCCAACCTCACTTGACTTCCTGCTAAAGCATCAAATATGAATCCTGCCAAGTGTGAGTGAAGGAATGCAATCAGGATAAACACTCCGCCAATCATAAAAATGCCGCCAGTTATCCAGCCACGAAATATATCAAAATTACGATTCAGGAGACACCGTAAAGGAAAATACGCAAGCAAAACGAAAAGGAAGTTAACATCTGCCAGTGCTGTCCAGAATTGAGTACCCTGGAATACAACAGAATAGAATACTAACCATAATGGGAAAAGCCCACCATATATCATAATAATCGTGGAAAAATGTGGTCGCTTTAGAGGATTCTTGTTTCTCCTGGGTTTATTAGACAAAAGCTTCTGTGATGTGGTTATAAATAAAAAAATTATTAGTAAAGTTAATAGTAATATCCACCTACCAGATATTGGTCCTACTTCAATCCAACGTCCTGCCCCCCCAAAAAAAATCTCATTGATCCAAGTAAGAGTAAATGCATCAGCAAGTCGACCAGTCGCAACCAAAGTTAGAACAATCGGCACAAGGACAAGGGTAGACAGATGTAGCACTGGATTAGACGGAACAAACATGATGCTCGTCAATCCTACAATACCATATAAGCAAGCTAAGAAAAAACCAGTACGTACACGACGATGGTGTAAAGGTGTAGTTGTTGCTGTACCGGTCATTCTATTTAATATCGGTGAATTCGCCATCAAAAGCCCTTAGAAGAGAGACACATCCATATTATTATCTCAACCCTCTGGAAATAAATTTCTTTTTACTTATTTAAAATGAATTTCCCTAAACGTTTTTGCCACCCATCTAAAAGACCACGGAAAATCATATTTATCTTCTTGAATCTATCATTTTCGAGCATAAGTATTAGGACTATTGTTCTCAAATGAAAAACTAATACTGCTAGTGCATATAGGGGATCATTTATGAAATGTTCTCGCGCAAGGACTGTGGAATTACGAAATGTATAATATCGACGAATTGGCGTATGGTTAGTACTTTTAAAGGTCAGATGCCCAATACGTAACTTGATGCAGTTGCCTATCGGATGTATCATTCCACACCGGCATGCTTCAATCACACGAAAGCCCCTGGTTCGTGCACGCATGCAGTAATCATAGTCAATGGAGTCGATGAAAAACTCTTCACGGAAGGGCCCGACCACATAATACACATCCAGCGGCATTAGGCTCCCAGATGTGATGATTCCGCGCTTCTCAACAAATAGACGTCTTTTCGCCGGACAAGAACTGAACCTACTGGCTTGTCTACCTGAACGCGCAATCCCCATGATCGCCACCGGCTTTCCACCCTTGCCTGCTACAAGATTCCACGTTTCTATCAGGTTTTTCACCATATCTTGTTCAACGACTGAATCGTCATCAAGCGTCAATACCCAGTGATAACCTTCGCGTCTAGAGATGGATACGCCAGTGTTCAGTGCAGCAGCGATGCCGCTATTCACTAAGTTATGGTGAAGAATCACATCCGGTATCTCCGAGAACCACTTATTCAGGATCTCCACATTTTCGGCCGATTCTCCGTCATTCACGATCACAACCAAATTTACCTGCCGCCTTATGCGTTCCACTCGCGCAGGAAATCCCCTGTCTGGACAATACGTTGTAATCACCGCACAGACCTCTGATGAGGAATTGATAACTGGCCTCAATTTATCAGTCATGCCTTACATCCTATCAAGAACACACTCGGCGTGAATGCAATTCGTCTGTTTATATTATTTAAAATCTTGCGATAGAAGTTCTTATGAGCCCGATTCTTACAAGATAGCCTATTAGCACAATAAAGACTTTCAAAAGGCAAATATGATCCTTTGGATATGACCCTATTTTTCGAACAAATTAAGAGGCTAATTTGCTCTAACATTTCAGAGTTCCAGCTTGCCCTTTTCTTTTAAATATTTAATCGGCGATTTATTTCCAAGCGCCAAATATTTACGAACGAAATTATAATAATGGATTCGATCATCAACAATTTTTTCTAATTCCTTAAACTCATCCAGCTCACTGAAAATCAAATGGCTCTCAATTTTAAACCTGCCATTAAGCTCCAAAAGCTGTTTCCTCCACCTCCCTATCTGGTTTTCATGTGCCCCAAATTCATTCGATAACTCAGCCATAGTTCTCTCAACTTTGACTGCCTCTAAGGCCACCTTTGCCCGAAACTTGGCATTGTATTTCTTTCGCATACTGACCATTTTACCATACCTCCTTGCGGATTATGGCAGGTCAAAATCCAACTTATTGGGTTGTCCATTTTTTGGGGAGATGCTCAATATTCTCTAAATAGAACTTAAGCAGAGTAGTATCCAAACTCTTTCAATCGACCTTCAACTTTTATAGCAAAATCATATAATTCTTTATGGTTTTTGTAAGCATACGCCCTGTTCGAATTTAGCATATTCGATACTTTTGTTAATGTTAAATTATCAATTGAACCTAATTCACAAAAGGAAGAAATTTTACTTAATGATTTCTCTGGATTAATAAGCAAATCTTCATAATTTATAGTCATCCCTCTATTCTTTAATAACTTCATGTGATTTCTTGCTGTTACTACATATTCCTCCCAAAGTGAAAACGCTCCTTCCAAAGTTGAACAACGCATAGTTCCCCCAAACCCTCCCCTCTTACGGAATAGAAAGTAAAGTAAATACTGCTTTCTTCTATCATGTTGATTTTTCGATCTCTCTATAAATTTCTCCCGACGAGTTTTTAAGCTATTAGCAACATCAACACCATGTCTAATGACATGTATTACCTTTGCATTTGGAAAAATATATAACCAAATAGGTAATGTATAAGTACTACGAGGACTCTTCCATCCCCATGGAACACTTAGATTTTCTAATCTCCTGTATTTAAAGTAATTAATTAGTCCTAAATAATTTATAATTCTCGGCGTTTTTAGCACGTGGTTAATATAATCCATTACTAATTCTTTTTCTAATGTACTTTTAGAATAAAACTTTGCGGGCTCTGGATATTCCCATGAGCCCCCACTTTGTTTTATCATCCAATCATCAAGCGCGCGAAAAAATATTGCTTCTTGATTTTCATCCTTTGATTTTCCAATGAATAAACCTAAACTTTCTAACACAAGAGCTAAAACACTAGTTCCAGAACGATGCATACCAATTATTATAATTGGAGAATTAGTATTTTCATTCATTTCCACTTCCCTTCCTAACTCACTCTCTTTTACCCTTAAAATTTTTGGGGGAACTTCAAAAAATATGATAAATATGTCACTATTTTTTATTCTCTGACCTTCCCCCGAAATAGTGGACACACCGAAGAGTTTGACATAATATCAGACTTGGAGGTTTCAAAATGGGAAGACCCAGGAAGAAGAGGAAATTTGACAGGGAGTTTAAGGAAGGAGCGGTAGTAGGCATAGGGCAATAAGCTCTAAAAAAAATTGTGCTCTTTTTGGCAAGCTTGTTAATAAAAGGGGAAGTATTCCTGAGATAACCATAGCATACCAAATGTTCTGCTCTAAGATTATCAATAGTGGAAATAATTACCCGATCGACTTTTGGAAGGGGTTCTGTTCTACATGAGAAAAAAGCATATGCCATAAAAACAATCATTCCTGTTAATTTAAAAAACTTTTTTTTCATTGGATTATTCTTATATTAAATAGTTCTTTTTTACACAACCAATTTGACACTATAATTTCTTTAATTGTATTTTTAACCCTTTCTAGATATATGCACCACAGATTAAATGCATTTTCTAATGAAATACAAGATTCCACTCTTAAGTCTTCATATTTTGAAAGCGGATCTAGTTTTTTAAATAAAGATTTCATGTTCTTTAGTTTTAGAAATCCAGAATTTTTAAAAAAATTTTCCTCACGGTCAATAACTCTTTTTATTCATTTTTTTTCTCGGATTCTAAGACTTTGGGCGACATATATTCCATTTCTAAATATATGTATAATTTTTGCATTTGGAAATACATATAGCCAAAATGATAACAAAAATGTATTTCTTGGATCTTTCCAACCCCAAGGGAGATTGATATTAAATATTGATCTGTATTTAAAGTAATATTTTGGACCTAAAAAAGAAATACTATTTAAAGAATTTAAATCCTTTTTTAATTTTTCCATCAGTTTTTTTCTTATGTTTTTATGATTCAATAAATGATTTATTGAATCTGGATTATCCCAGCCACCATTACAGGATTTTAATATTTTTTCATTTCTATGAAGAAAAAATCTTGCTTCATAGTGATCACCTAATTCCCATCCAATAAATAGGCCTATTTTTTTAAAAATTCCAGTAATCATACTTGTACCAGAATGATGCATGCCGATAATGATTATGGGCGGTGTATTAAACTTGTTTTTCATTTAAAAATTATCCTTCAGTCCAAAAACTTAAATCTTTTTCTATTATCTTTTCTAATTCTTTAATTTCATGTTTATATTTTTCAATCAATAATTTTTTAGTTCTGAATTTCATTATTGGTTTTTTGAACTGTGCTTTATTAATTTTATCGATTATACGAGCTAGAAATAATCTAGCTTTTTTATCAGGGAAGAAATATTTCATTATTTCTTTTAGTGAAGAGGAGCCATGAATAGTGTTATTTATTAAACTTGATCTAGGAATACTAGCTGGATTACTTTTTTTATTGCAGTCAAAATTAATATTAGGTTCTACTTCTAAGAAATTATAGACTAGATACAATCTATCGGGAATATTCTGTATAAATTGTTCAAAAATAATAAATAACATATTTTCCTTAGAAAAATATTTTAAGTATCTTTTTATTTGTTCTGAATAAAACCCCCTATCAATGTAACTAAAGTGGCTCTTCTCAAAAGGTCCTCTTTTTAGTCTTTCCTTTTCCAAATCAATCGCATTCTCGAAAGTTTCTTTCTCATAACCCCTGGAGAAGCTCATCCAATAATGTGAATAGGCTCTATTAATTGGATTCCGCAGGATAAATATTAGTTTCACTTCTTTACCTAGAGATGCATATATTCTTTTAGGAACGCAATCTAAGTACATATATATAGGCGTTATTTCGCCAATTGCTTTTTGACCCTTCACTTCAGAAAAGAACTCATTTTCATACCAAGAAATTCCCTTTTTATAATTACTTTCTTTATCGAAAAAATGTATTTCTTTCCTCCTGGGCAAATAAATATCAGGATGCTGTTTTAAAAGATCATATAAGGTTGTAGTTCCTGCTTTTTGTGCCCCTACACTTAGAAAATTGGGAAGCATTTTTGTTATTTTTTTAAAAATTTTGCTTTAATCTGACCAAAAACTTTATAATCTGTTTCATCGAAACATCTAAATATATATAGGCTGAAAAAATAAGTTCCAAATAGCAAACTAATCATCAATATTAAAGTATTTAACTTTATGTGTAATTGCATTTTTATCAAAAAAATTATTCCGCTTATACCTAGACAAATAAAAATATATTTCAAGTAATCATTTGTAAATGGATGAAGTCTATAAAGAAAGTAATTTTCTCCTAATGCAATCATACTAACTATGGAATACGATACACTTGTAGCAATAGCTGCTCCAACTATGCCCAAAGGAGGTATTAGAAGATAGGCTAAAATTAAATTGAGTATTACCATAATCAAAGAATTCACCATTAAATATCTAGTATTGCCGAAGGCTTCAAGGTTCATCCCTGTTGGTCCTACCGCAGAATTTACAAATCGGCCCGCAGCTAAGATAGCTAGTGCTATGGGCGCCGTTAAATATTTATTAGTAAAAAGAAGGGTTGTGATATTAGTTCCGAATATCAAGATTACTAAAAAAACAAATGCATTAATGAAAAAAATCCATTTGGATACTCTTTTATAATTTTGATCAACTTCTTCAAGTTTGTCTTTTGATATTAATTCTGAGATTACAGGTTTATAAATCTGAGTAAATGAATGAAGTACTATTCCTAAAAAACTTACTATGTATATATATATTCTAAAACTCCCTACATCAGATGCTGAGGAGAATGCACCCAAGAAAATCAAACTGATTTGCCCTGAAGTTAATATAAGAATGTCATTTATGCTCAATGGCCAAGAATATGAGAATATTTTTTTAAAAGAAATGGATTGTTTTACTACTTTGGAAAGAATGGATATTATTTTTTTTTTAAAGAAGTAAAATGATAACAGTGAAGTCATGCTAAGAGAAAGAATATACAGCCAGGTCCATCCAATCAGACCTAGACCAAAGATTAAAACAATTGATGCAAATATTATTTTTGTAACAGGTATTGATATACGCTGAAAATAAACCTGATAACGTAATTCCTTATATCCAATAAATGAAAAGGATACAATTCTTATGAAGGTTAATAATGGAATACTAAGTGCCATTATTTTTAATGTCAGGGACAGATCAATGTTTTCAAATATCTTGGTTGCAAGATATTCTGAATTTATATAGATAATGAATCCAATTATAATACTAAAAACTGATGTGATTTTAACTATATTATAAATCAGTGTTTTTATTTTTCCTTGATTTCCTTCTGCATTGTAATAGGGAATAAATCTGTTTAATGCTTTCGGCATTCCAATTAATACAAATATCAATGAAACTTTAATTATTGATTCAGCCAAAGAAAAAGTGCCGAATTCTTTAGGATTTAATGCCCTAGTAAGAATAATCAGCCAAAAATATGCTAAAATTGTTCCAATTAAAGCACCAGAGAAACCAATCCCTGATTCTTTAACTATTTTTAGTAGACTATTATGAGGGTTTCCCCATTGTCTGGACAACAAAGGACTCCTTTAAGGTGTATTCTGTACCTGCAATCCACGATTTCATTTTATTCTCATTATGTCAATAAAAATTGGTAAGGTATGTCATTTTAGTGAGGATCTAACCGGTGTTCATCTGGTTGTTCGTAGTTATATTCTTCGGTAGGAATATTGACTGCAATGGATTCTTCCGGATCCACACACATCCAGCTATGGTAAATATTGGTTGGGTTATATCTAACCTATTCATTTTGGTATTTGGTATAAGATAAATGGTCTTTATATACGTTCGTTAAATACGTTTTGTAACTGCAATCCGGAACACTTTGAATATTCCTTTTTAACTGATCCAGGTCAATAAAGTTCATCATATATGCCACTTCTTCTAAGCAGGCTACTTTAAGACCTTGCCGGTTTTCAATAGCGCCGATAAATGATGTCGCCTCCATTAATGACTGCGGAGTCCCTGTGTCCAACCAAGCGACTCCCCGTCCGAATAATTCTACTTTTAACTTCCCTCTTTTTAAATATTCTTTATTGGCATCGGTAATTTCCAGCTCGCCCCGGGCAGAGGGCTTTAAATTTTTCGAAATATTTACTACTTCATTGTCATAAACATAGAGTCCGACTACGGCATAATTCGATTTGGGTTTATTGGGTTTTTCTTCTATAGACAAGACCCGTCCCTTACGGTCAAATTCTACGACCCCGTAGCGTTGGGGACTTTTCACATGATAGCCGAATACCGTAGCATTTGTATTGGCTTTTACCGCATTTCGGATGAAATCTAATTTACCATAGAATATATTATCTCCCAGTATCAATGTGACCGAATCATCGGCGATGAAATCTTCTCCCACAATAAAAGCGTCTGCAATTCCTTTAGGTTTTTCCTGGATCGCATAATGTATTTTTAATCCGAGATGGGAACCGTCTGAAAAGAGTTTTCGATACAAAGGGATTGTATCTTCATTTGATATTATGAGAATTTCTCTCAATCCAGCTAACATTAAAATGGACAAAGGATAATAAATCATGGGTTTATCATAAACCAGTATCAACTGTTTGCTATACACTTTAGACGCTGGATATAATCGGGATCCCGCTCCTCCAGCCAGTATGATTCCTTTCATCTCTTCATGTCCTTAACCAAATTTGAGTATTTCATTGGTTTAATTCCTTAATCTTTTATTCAAATAAGAATTAACCGAGGCATAAATCTTTTGAATTTTATTCGATTCTGGTAAAACATTTCTTATTTTCTCAAGATATTTTCTCTGTTTTATCAGCTTAAAAGTTAGAGGGAAATTAACGTCATAAACCCAGGCCGATGATGCCGATAACAGCATTGTGGGATTTAATTTTGCTAAGAAGGGATTGTTTCATTTGCGTTAATTGCGTTTATAGCGTTGGTTGCGTTGGTTGGGTTTTACAGGGGGCGAAAGCGGAATCCATCTGGATTCACGACTACAAGATGTTTCTTTAATCTATCTTTATATTTTGTCATAAGGACTTTTACTCTTTGGCGTTTCTTTTGAGCCTCATTCACATTAAACCGCAATAAAATAATTCCCTCAGCTTCTAACTTAAGTCGATAAACAAGTTCCCCAAAATCTTTATCCTCTGTTATTATTATTCTTTTCTCATTCTTTGCCCTAACAAGTACCTCAGAATCAAGTGAGCCCGGATTATCCTCTGTAACATATAAAACATCATGCCCTTGTTTTCTTAAAAAAGAAACTAATGCGGAATCACAGCATTCATCAACTAATAATTTCACAGCTTATTTCCGGAACTAAAAACAATCTCTTCTTCGCTTAAATAATCTGCTGCGAAATTTTGGGCAGCATAAATATCTTCAGGTTCTAAATGAGGATGATCCTTAATGATTTCTTTTACAGTCATTCCTGCGGCTAATTTACGCAAAATTTGTTCAACAGTAACTCGAGTCCCTTTAATAACTGGTTTCCCGAACATTATTTTTGGATTGATATCTATTCTTTTATGGATTTTCATTATCTTTCCTTTTTTAATAATAATAGCATAAATTTTAATTAAGTCTATTGTTTATTGCGTTGGTCGCGTTACTCGCGTTTATCGCGTTTATTGCGTTACTAGCGTTGGTTGGGTTTGGAGGAGCCATTTCCAGAAAGGGGTGATTTTGATTTTTGTATCCCCTGCTTTTTCTTCTCCTTCTTCGTCCTCAGTGATGATAAGGAGATTTTTTACATTCAGTTCTTTATGGGCCTCTAGGAGTGCCTCTGTCTCTCTTTTTCTTGTGTTATTGTCTTCAAGAGATAAGGATACCTGAATCGCTTGGTTGACTTTCAATCCTTCTTTTATGAGAAAATCAACTTCTTTTCCTCTTTTTGATTTCCAATAATAGATTTCTTTGTTCCTGCGCAAGAGTTCTATAAAAACAAAATTCTCGTAAATGTGTCCTCTGTCTTGTGAGAATTTAAAAGCAATCGAACGTCTCAGAGCCGGATCAATGGAGTAAATCTTTGATGGATTATAGATCTGTTTTTTTATAGAAAAATCAAAGAGATCTATACTAAAAAACAGATAGACATTTTCCAAAATCTCCAAGTAATTTTTTACTGTGTTGAAACTTTTGACCTCTATTATGTCTTTGAGGCTGTTGTAACTGTGTGTTTTTCCCGTGTTGGAGGATAAAAATAAAATCAACTCCCTTATTTCTTTGGTGTTTTTTATGTTGTAGCGTGCGATGATATCTCGATAAATGATATCCTTAAGGTACTGTTCCAGGAGTGTGGCGTCTTTATTTTTCAGCACCTCGGGAAATCCTCCCAATTTGGTGTATTCTGCGAATAAACTTTTTATCTCAACTCTTTTTTCCCGGAGGTAAACATCATTTTTTTTAAATTGAATGTCTTTTAAAGCGAGGAATTCCCTGAAAGAGAACGGATAACAAGTGATTTTCCGGTTTCTTCCAGTGAGATCTGTGGCAATCTCTGAACTGAGGAGAGTGGCATTTGAACCCGTGATGAATATTTTTATATGCTCAAATTCATACAGTCGATTAACCCATTTTTCCCAGCCTCTGATATTCTGAATCTCATCCAGAAAAACATACTTTTGCCCTTTTGGATGAAAGAGCTCTAAAAATGTTTCATAAAGAGGTTCAAAGTCATTATGTGAAAAATCAATAAATCTTTCATCTTCAAAATTCAGATAAAGAATATTATCATGCAGGATATCATAATGTTTCATAATATCAGTGCTGATTAATCTCATGAGTGAAGATTTTCCAGAGCGCCTGACACCTGTGATAATGACTATTTCTTTTTGTTCGAGGTAAGATTTGATGGTCTCTTGATTTTCTCGGTTCACTAAGTCTTGAGCGGATAAAAATCTCTGTTTATGCTCTATGATTAACTGCTTCAGCTTATTTTTTTCCATGGAAATTATGGCTATATTGCAGTGCTATTGTAATTTTTCGGCACCTATATTGCAATAGCGGAGTAATATAAAAGTGTTACTTGCGTTTATTGCGTTAAAAAAAGCGAGAAAGGCGAGACGAGCGAGAAAGCACTGGATTCCCGCTGCTGCGGGAATGACAGAAGGAGAACGGGTATGACACCTGCTTTCGCCAGCACAAGCTTTGCAGGTGCAGGCTCGAGCGGGAATGACATAAGGAGGACTGGAGCGAAGCAAGAGAACCAACGCCTCCGTAAATAAAAGGATTCATGGGACTCGTTTGTTTTGTCTAAGGGAAAACTTTGCTTTTATGATCTCATGGCGGTTGGATTTGACACGGCGTGTGGCATTGCGCGTATCCACCACCAGCCGGGCGTTTTGAACAATCCATTCATAATCATAATCAGAATGGTCGGTTATGATCAAAACCGCATCCATCTCCTTTAGCAGCTTTTCACTCAGGGGCGATGATCGAAAATCCAAATCATATTTTCTCATATTGTGAATGCGGGGAACATACAGGTCATTGTAAAAGACTTTGGCGCCTTTTTTTTTCAATCTGTCAATGATCTCCACGGCCGGAGATTCACGGACATCATCTGTGTCCTTTTTGTACGAAGCGCCGAGTACCAGTATTTTTGAGTTTTTTATACATTTTGTTTGGTTGTTGAGCGCGTCTGAGAGCTTCTCGAGCACATAGCCGGGCATGTTCGTATTGACCTCACCGGCCAGTTCAATGAAGCGGGTGCTGAAATCAAGCTCCCGGGCTTTCCAGGAAAGGTAGAAGGGGTCTATGGGAATACAGTGACCGCCCAGGCCCATAACGCCGATCTTTGCTGTGTGTGTTCGGATTTTTTCGAGAAGGGAATTTTTCATTATCGTTTATTCGGTTTGTCTGGTTGGTCTGAAAACAAACTTTAATACACTTCTTCGTGACTTCCTATATCAATGAGTAAGATCCTATCTTTATTTATGAATTTGAAAATCACACGACAATCGTATGAACAACTAAAAGCCCATAACCCTTTTAACCTTCCTGTTAATTTATGGGTTCTCAATTTGGAATTGAAGATGTCTTTAGAAAATAATTCTAGAGAATGCCAAAACTTCTCTTTAACCTCTTTATTGTTTTTAATTCTTTTATTATAAGAGCGCTTAAAGGATTGTTCTCAAGTGATCTCAATCACTTTCAAGATCCTTATGCAAATCCTTAACTGAACCAGATTTTACTTTGCCTTTTTGATAATTGTTTTCTGCCTCTGCTGCTCTTTTTGCGATCTTTTCTCTTTTGGCTTCTATAAGCTGTTTCTTGGCTATCTCAATTAAATATTCTCTTTCTTCAAGAGAGAGATGATTGAAATCTTCTATGAGTTTATTTATAGTTGAGTTTCTCATTTTTTTCCTGAGGCATTTATTTTACTTATTATCACCTATCTATTCTAGGAGTATTTTAGCTTATTTCGCTCGTTTAGTCTATTACTCGCATTTTACTCGCATTACTTGGGTTTGTTGCGTTGGTTGCGTTTGTTGCGTTACTCGCGTTGCTTGCGTTGATTGCGTTTATAGCGTTGATTGCGTTATTTGCGTTTATAGCGTTGGAACTGCACCCCGCAATTTGCAACGCCTAGAGTGAAAGCCCATTATTCTGTGAATTCTCTGCTCCACAGTGCGTCCAGAAAGACCTGAAAAGGCAGAATTGATATGTTTCCGATCTTTCGCTTCCGGGGTTCTAAGCTGACACATAGATAACGTTTCAATTTTTTCTCCTCGGCAAGAACTCGAAGTGATTTGATATCGTTAGGGGCAATGTTTTCTTTGGCCTTCACTTCAACGGCGGTGTGATCGTCTATGATGAAATCCACTTCAAATCCGGAAGTCGAACGCCAATAACTCACTTGTTCGCCGGATATATAGTCGCTGTAACTGCTTATTTCGTGCATGATGAAGGTCTCAAAGGCATCCCCGAACTCAGGTGTGCCTGGCCGGAACTGCCGTTCTTGGAGGGCTGCCACGACTCCCACATCAAAGAAATAGTATTTGGAAGAGGACAAAGGTTTTCTTTTCTTTGATTTCTTCCATGCGGGAAGTTCATACAGAATAAGGGTGTCTTTAAGAATCTCAAAGTACTCATAAACGGTGGTACGGGGGACCTGGGCATCGTTGGCCACATTCGTGAAGTTCACAATTTCAGTGTTGCAGAAGGAAGCTACTTTAAGAAAGCGGCTGAACGCAGGAATATTCCGGGTCATTCCTTCAGCAACAATTTCTTGCTGGAGATAGGCGCCTGTATAGGCCTGGAGGTCTGCCTTGGGATCATCTGAAAAGTAGATAGAAGGAAGTAGTCCCCGTTCCAAAGCAAGATGGAGGTCGAATTTATTTCCCAGCTCTTTGGAGGTGAGGGGGTGGAGATATCTCGTGCGAGCCCTGCCCCCAAGGAGATTGATGCCGCCGCGGCGAAGTTTGCGGGCGCTTGACCCGGTGAGAAGGAAATGAATGTCCCTTCTTTCGATCAACCGATGCACTTCATTTAAAAGGATGGGTAAACGCTGAATTTCGTCGATGACCACCCACTTATCCTGGGGGGTGAGCTCTTGAGAGAGACGGGCGGGATTTTGACTGAGGGCTAAAAAGATAGTTGTATCCAGGAGATCATAAAACCTCACATTTTTTAAAGAATGATGAATCAAGGTAGTCTTTCCGGTTTGACGTGGGCCGAAGAGAAAATGGGATTTTTTTTCGAGAAGAGACGGGAGATGCAGAGACCTTTCGATAAAAGGGATGTTTTTTGCGATCATTGCGTTACTTGCGTTTATTGCGTTGATTGCGTTACTCGCGTTACTTGCGTTGGTTGCGTTGATAGAAAGCGAAAGAGGAGAGAGTGGCATTAGCTGTTGAGTTGGGGTGTGGCTTTTCCTTATTAAGCATCTTTTATTCTTCTTATTTTCTTTCGGGATTTTCGTCATTTAGCATAATATATGACGAATTCTTTGTCAATTGTAAAATGATTTGCTTAAGCAAAGATGGATTGGAACGAGATATAATAATATTTATGGGATGAATAATAGAATTGATAGCGTTTGTTGCGTTGCTTGCGTTTATTGCGTTTGTTGCGTTTATAGCGTTTGTTGCGTTGGTTGCGTTACTTGCGTTGGTTATTGAAAATACAGGGACACGTAACCAATTTTTCTTCAAAAAATTAGTACATGTCCCGTATTTTCATAGCGTTGGTTGCGTTTGGGGCGTTTATACGGTTAATTCAGTTAATGCGGTTTAATC
>CAZPBN010000026.1:0-23050 GCA_964584935.1 uncultured Eubacteriales bacterium
ACAACGATCTGTCTTTCAGCGCAATATATAAGGCTGGCCTTTTGCAGCCGAAGGGAATTCAAAAAGACAGGAATTTTTTTTTGGAAGACTGAGATTTTGACTCATTTTTAATCATTTTCTCTCCTCTCAACTTCTACCGTAAAGATATAATCCTGTCAATGCCTTCCTTTTGCTGTTTACTAGAAAAGGTAAACTTTGCTTCTAACAATTATCTTCAACTTCAAGGCAAAATTAAAAAATTGGGAGCGTGCGGGGAGAAGGGCTGGCAAAGGTGCCCCAAAAATTGGTTTTTCACCTTCAAATTTAACTAACTTATTGATAAATGAAAATTTATACAGATCCTGAAGCAATTTTTGAGGGAACTTTTGTAAAGATTTGACCCTTTGAAGTTATTTGAGGCTTTCTTTACTTTCAAATGAGCGGCTGATGGAGAATTCACTGAAGTCTGTATCCCACTGGTCATGGAGTATAAAATGGGAGAGGTGCTTGCAGATGCCGGGTCCAAACATAAATCCGTGGCCGCACATGCCTGAGGCGACATACAAATTATCTATCGGGGTTAGATCCACTATAGGATTGCCGTCCGGAGTCATGGTATAACACCCGGCCCAATGTCTTAGAATGGTTGCTTTTTCTAATTCAGGAACAAGACGGGCCATCCTTTTAGCCATTTCAATTAAAAATCCTAAGGAAGCATCATGCCTGATTCCCGGGACACTAGGATCAGGGGTGTAGCATCCGATAACCTGGCCGGTCACAAGCTGCTGAAAATAGCAGCCATCCTTTCGGTAATCAACCAGCATGGGTTCTATAATTTTGGGAATTCTCTCTGTGATGATGGCTTCATGTCTCTCCGGATAAAGAGGGAGGTCAAGTCCCAATTGTTCCCCTAGCTCCCTGGTCCAGGGACCAGCACTTAACAGAACCTTGTCTGCTTCAACACAGGTCCCGTCTTTTAAAGTTAATAAAAAATTTTGGTTTTTCTGGATGGTAACCACCGGATTGTAAAGAAAAAAATCTCCTTTGTTTTCACTGATTTTGATCTTATATCCCCTCAACACTGAAAAAGGATAAGCCTGGCCGTCATCCGGGCAATACGCCGCTCCTAAAAGACCCTGAGTATTCAATGTGGGCACAATGGATCGAGACTCTTTGGGACTCAATAAAGAAACATTGACTCCTTCTTTTTTCTGCACTTTGATATTCGACTCAAAAATGCTCAGAAGTTCTTCACTGTGAGCCATAAGAAGGTATCCGCTTTGGGAGAAATCAACTGAAAATCCAAACTCATCCTTCATCTGAGAAAAAAGAGAGACACTTTCCTTCATCACTCCAATGGAAGTGGGAGTGGAAAACTGCTGCCTTATGCCTGATATACAACGTCCTGTGGATCCTGAACCCATGTACTCCTTATCTATCACTGCTGTTTTCATGCCGGCATCACTCAAATAATAGGCTGTTGCCATTCCAATGATTCCAGCCCCGATAACAGCAAAGTCATATGTTTTATTCATTTTTTTACCTTAAATTAAATTAACCTAACTCATTCATAAAAAAATGGCGGCATTCTGATTATCATTTCGTTTTCTGCGGAATAAAATATTCTTTCAAAGACTGGAGTCACTGTTTTTTTGTCTCTATTCTTATTTTAATCGCCAATTTTTTCCAAAGTCGAAGAGTCCAGAAGAGATATTTTTTTATCACAGGCACACCGCTAAGTCAAACCTTCCCAACCATGGGGCAGTATCCTAATTTGGATTTCTAGCGCTTTTATGTTTTTCTCTCTGCAAGCAACATTTCGAATTCTTTATATTTATCGTCCATGCCTTCTTTATTTGACCATCTGGCGACCTCACTTAAATCGATATTATTATCTAAACCTACTAGAACTGCCTGTTCTAGGCATTGGAAATCGTTCCAATAGTAAAATGCTGTTAACCTGTCTTTAACACAATCAGTTGGTGACAAAAGCTTGAGCTTGCGATTTCCCTTTTTTATTTCTTTGATTTCTTTAACGGGTTCTTGTCCAACTGAAAGGGGAGGAGGAACAAAATCAAGAAAATATTTAGTATCACTATGTCTGAAATATCGGTTTTCAGGGCAAAATCCGATTTTTGTTAGGAGTTCTTTTGTGGTTTTCTGTTTATCACTAGAAATCAGTACAAAGTCTAAATCGTAGGACATGAATTTGTTATTTGTATAAATGGCAACACATGCACCGCCTGACAAAACGGTTTCAACGCCGTTTCTGCTCAAATAATCAGAAATGACGATAGCCAAATCTTTTAATGAGAGACCCTTTATACTCATATGTGTTTATTTAAAGTGGTTTGTTAGTACGGCGAGGCCTTAATCTTGGCATATATAACTTTTCTTTCTCCTCTTGAGGAATAAATAATAACATTTTTTCGAGAAGGGATTCTATTTCATTTTTAAAAGGATACCTAGGATTTATTCCATACAGCCTGACTTTTCCTTTGAGTTTGCTGTAAAGAATGCCATCGTTTTCTAAATTCAGCAATTGATTTTGGACTCCATATAAATACAAATTTAATCGATTAGCAATTTCCCTAGGATAAGATTCACCATGAGTATAAATATATAAAAGTATTTTACCCTTTTTTTCTGAGCCAAATATTGCCTTAAACATTTCTAACTCCCGACCAATTAAATTGGTCAAATGACCAATAAGAATGGTCATATGACTAAAATATAATCAATAAATAGAAATTTGTCAAGGGGAAACCATATTTTATTTTTTAATTTCTTTTTTCAAGTTTCAAAAAAGGAAGGGAGGAACCCCTCGAGAAAAAGTCAGTGTTATTCCTCCCTTTTTATGCATCTATACATTTCTTTAAAGTGTTGTGAATATTTTTGCTTTTATAATAAATTATTAGGATATTGCCAATCAACGCTTGACAATTCGGATAGCGCAAGATAATCTAATGAAACAAAAATCCATACAAAACATACAGAAAAATGGAAGACTTAAGGATCGATTCCATAGAAAGAAAGCATAAAATCAAATTAACAGTTAATGGGGAGACAATTCAAGCCTACGAAGGAGAGACTGTTCTGGCAGCCTTAATCGCCTCTGGATATAAAACGTTGAAAACCAATCCTGTGAGTCAAAAGCCTAGAGGAGCACTGTGCGGAATGGGGATTTGTTTTGAATGCGCTGTGACCATAAACGGTGTCCCCAATACCAGGGCTTGTATGACTGAAGTCCAGGAAGGGATGGTCGTAGAGACAAATGATCAAGGATAAGAGCCGATACAATGTCATCATCATTGGAAGCGGATTCTCAGGTATCACTGCTGCTGATATTTTGGCGGGTCATAATCTGAGCATTCTTCTCGTTGACGAAAACATCCATTTTGGGGGACAGCTTTTGAGAAGGATTCCGGAAGAATTAGGGGAATATTCCTCTTATAAGTCAGACAAAATAAAAAAGATCGGATTTCATTTCATAGACAAAGTCAAAAGCAAAAAAATCACTTTAATGAACAAAACAGTTCTGCTGGGAGTCTATGAAAACAATGAGATACTTTTAGAGTATAACAGAGAAAAAACAATTGCTCTGAAATACGATATTCTTCTTTTTGCCACTGGAGCCAGAGAAAGGTTTCTCCCTTTTAAAGGATGGACTCTTCCAGGGGTGTGCTCTACTGGAATGCTGCAAGTCCTTATAAAAAGTTCAGGTGTTCTTCCCGCAAAAAAAATGCTCATGGCTGGTTCTGGATTGTTTCTGTTTGCCGCTGCCTATGAATTTCTTAAAAACGGAGGAGAACTTCTCGGAATAATGGAACAATCTCCTTTTTGGAACAAGATAAAATTCTTTCCTCAGATCTTTCACCAATTGCCAAAATTTTCAGAAGGAGCCAGGTATCTATCCAAAATATACTGTTCAAAAACACCAGTGAAGTATCGACACCAGGTCATCGAGGCAAGGGGTGAGGGATCCCTTAAGGAAGTTGTGGTTGGAAAGCTGGATAAGAACGGCGGATTGATAAGTGGATCGGAAAAAACCTACCAGACAGAGGCTTTAGTGGTTGGATATGGGTTTGTTCCTAATATAGAAGCTCCCCAGCTTGCCGGATGCAAACTGGAATATTCTCAGGAAAAAGGCGGATGGATTATTCATGTGAATGACCGTATGGAAACCAGCGAAGACAGC
Source organism: uncultured Eubacteriales bacterium (assembly GCA_964584935.1). Classification (GTDB taxonomy): domain Bacteria; phylum Acidobacteriota; class Aminicenantia; order Aminicenantales; family Aminicenantaceae; genus CAZPBN01. The sequence goes on from CAZPBN010000026.1 coordinate 4,178, forward strand.
ATTCTGGCGGCTGGAGAGATCACTGGGATCGGGGGAGCTCAAAAATCTATGAATGAGGGAAAAATCGCAGCTTATACCATCCTTGAACAATTAGGAATCAAAGACAAGAAAAAACTGGTTCCCATCCAAAAAAAATTAAGAAAAGAGAGAAAGCATCATATGAGCTTTGTAAAGTGTTTTAACTCTCTTTATAGGATCAAACCAAAAACAATCCTGGAGATTCCAGATGATACCATTGTGTGCCGCTGTGAAAGTGTAGATATGAAGAGCATAAAGAATACGGTTCAAATGGGCTGTCACAATCCTAACAGCCTTAAAATATCAACAAGGTGCACCATGGGGCCGTGTCAGGGCCGGATATGTTCCCCTGTTATTTATGATACACTCCAAATTCTTTGCCAAAAAAACCCGGAAGATATGGGACTTTTTTCAGTGAGGCCCCCTTTTAAGCCCGTCTCTATCCAGGCGTTAAAAAACATCCATGAATCTTGAAACCTCCTGATAATAATTCCCATTGATTTTGTTTTCTCAACCAAATGATTATTTCTGGATGAAGTTCAAAGCCAGGTCCTCTCTCAATACAGAAAATGCAGCACTGATATAGAGCAAATGAATTACGTTGATTACGGTGATTTTTCCATTCTTTTTTTCTATCTCCGTTCTCATTTCTGGCTCTTTCGAGAACTGCATTAAATAAAAGACTTGGGTCAAGGTGATCTTCAAGGACTTATAGGACAAAAAGCACTTGACATACCCCTTAATTAGGACTATATTAGTCCTATAAACACACTTGAGATGAATAATGGATATTATAAGAAGAAATACGGACTATGCCCTGTGCTTTGGACTGAATCCGGCCCTGAGATACGGTCAACAACTGCTTTCTGCCCGGGTTCTCTCTGGAAAAGAAAATATTCCTTGTCAACTCACCTGCAAACTCTTGCAGAAACTTCATCACACTGGCTTTATGGAGAGTCAAAGAGGGTCCCGAGAGGAGTATTTCCTGGGGCTGGCTTCAGATGAAATCACTTTAACTTCCCTTGTCCGAACTGCCCAAAGTCCTGTGAGTCTAAACCGGTGTCTCTTTGAGCAAGGGATTTGTCCCAAACAACCTGACTGTCTCATAAGCAAAAAACTTTCTGAACTGCAGGAGAGCATTGGAACCATTTTAAACCAAACCACTTTGAATAATTTGTTATGAATAGAGGAGAATAATATGAAACGTCAAATCATAGAAATCAATGAGCAAAAGTGCAATGGTTGCGGACTGTGTGTCCCCAACTGTCCAGAGGGAGCTTTGCAGGTCATCGATGGAAAAGCTCGGCTGGTGAACGACCTGTTCTGTGATGGCCTTGGGGCATGCCTTGGCGAATGCCCGGAAGGCGCCATTTCCGTTGTCCAGAGAGACGCCGAACCTTATGACGAATCCAGAGTCATGGAAAACATCGTCAAAGCAGGCCCGAATACCATAAAAGCTCATCTGAAGCATTTGAAAGACCACAACCAACATGAATATTACGATCATGCCGTCGGAATCCTTAAACAAAAAGGAATCCCTATCCCAAATGAGCAGGCTGAACCTGCCTGTGTTTCAGAAGGATGCCCTGGACTCAAAGCTCAAGAGATCAAATCCAGACCAGAATCCAAAGCAAGTTCAATTGAAATGACATCTGAACTCCGTCAATGGCCGATCCAGCTTCATCTTTTAAATCCCAATGCTCCGTATTTGGAAAACGCGGATTTGCTTATATCCGCAGACTGTGCACCCTTTGCATTTGCAAATTTTCATAAACAATTTCTTAAAGACAAAATCGTTATCAATCTGTGTCCTAAACTGGATAAGGGAATTGATCGGTATATTGAAAAATTGGCTCAAATATTCAAAACAAAAAATATTCGTTCCATCCATATTGTACGTATGCAAGTCCCATGCTGCGGCGGAATTGAATTTATTGTGGAGAAAGCTCTGGAAAAAGCAGGAAAATCCCTTGATATAAAACGGAGTATTATCACCATTCAAGGCTACATCAAACAAGGAGCTTCAACATGACCAATCAAATCAATGAGTTTAGAGAACAAAGTCAAGACTTAAAAAAGGCTGTTGAATATTCAAAAGGGTCAGTGGTTAGCAAAACCATCATTGATCGCAAAAGTGGGACTGTGACGCTGTTTGCTTTTGATAAAGATCAGAATTTAAGCGAGCATACCACTCCTTATGATGCACTTGTATGGATCATAGAAGGGGAAGCTGAAATCATCATCGAGCAAATTACACACCACGTGGAATCAGGACACATGATTCTCATGCCCGCTCACAAACCTCATTCTGTGAACGCACCTTCAAAATTCAAGATGCTTTTAATAATGATTAAAAGCTGAGGCCCTTTTTCAAAACCGGATTCCTGATCGATCAAATCCAGATATTGTTGATACCTTTTCTCCAATGGATCCGCAATGATTTCGGGCAGATTATAAGTTATAAATCCAGCCTGGTTGACTTAACTTATGGATAATAATGAATTGCTAATTTTTCCTCTGGCAGAGATTATCCTTAAAGGTGATACTAACTCTATCATTTTAACAATATAAATCAGTCATACTGAATGGATAGCTATTCAAAAAATCTTTTGAGTTTATATGGTAAGGGGTTTACTGGAAATGAGAAAAGTCATGATTCCGTAAACCATACCTTCTCTCATTCGGTGATCATTCTTCAGGAGGGTTAAAAGCCGGATATCCGGTCAGAGCTTGTCCCAGTATCAGCGTGTGCATGTCATGGGATCCCTCGTAGGTATAAACAGATTCCATGTTCATCATATGACGGATCACAGGGTGTTCATCCACAATGCCTGCAGCTCCTAGAATTTCCCTGGCTAACCGGGCGCATTCACGTGCCATCCAGACATTATTCCTCTTTGCCATTGAAACCTGAGAAAAATTCAGTTTGCCTTTATCTTTAAGGCGGGATAAATGATGAACAAGCAGTTGGGATTTGGAAATCTCTGTAAGCATCCAAACAAGCTTTTCCTGTATGATTTGATGAGTAGCAATCGGTTTTCCCCTGAATTGAAGCCGCGACTTGGCATAATCCAGAGCATATTCGGAGACAGCAATCGCCGATCCTATTGCTCCCCAGGCAATTCCAAATCTTGCCTCAGTTAAACACATAAAAGGATGTTTCAATGAGGAAGTCCCGGGCAATATGTGCTCTTCATCAATAAACACATCACTGAAAAATAGTTCAGATGTATCCGAAGCTCTCAATGAATACTTTCCCTTGTATTCCTTTGTTTCAAATCCAGGCATTCCTTCTTCAACAAGAACACCACGAATATTCTCCTTTTCATCTTTAGCCCAGACGACGGCAATTTTAGCCATGGATCCATTTGTAATCCAGGCTTTGCTTCCATTAAGGATATACCCTTTTCCGCTTTTTTTGACCTTCGTTCTCATTGATCCAGGATTGGATCCGAAATCTGCTTCTGTAAGCCCGTAACATCCGATGAGCTCACCAGAAGCGAGCCTGGGGATCCAGTGGTTTTTTTGTTCTTTGGAACCCCATTGGTGAATAGGATAAATGACAAGAGAATTCTGGACAGAAGCCACACTGCGCAGCCCAGAATCACCCCGTTCTAGTTCCAACATAATGAGACCATAAGGAACAGCGGATAAACCAGGAAGCTCGTATTCACTGAGCGTAGCCCCGAAAACACCCAGTTCTGCTAATCTCGGAATTATCTTTTCAGGAAACTTGCCTTTTCTGTGGTATTCAGTGATGATAGGCAAAAACTCATTCTCAACAAATTCACGGATAGACTTGCGAATGAGAATTTCTTCATCATTGAGAATGTCATTGAAATGTATGAAATTTTCCATGGGTCCAGTTTAACTGAAAACAGGTTCAAGTTAAATACTATTTTTTAGCGCCTGGATAGAGACAGGTTAAGAGGAGCCTTGCCGTTAACAGACCGATATTTTCTGCATTTCGATTACACAAAAAAAATATCTGGATTCTTTTTTGACAAAATCGCCTGTTCAATTCCCGCAAAAAATATAGGTAACATGATGATGTGATGCATCTCCTGCGGAAGTCTAAAGTATGATAGACTATCCGCAAGGTCAAATCTAAAAATTAGGAGGTGTACAGCTGTTACAGCCAGCTGAGTCTGTGCAGGAGGAGGACATTCTGCCTTAAAGGTCAGTTTACAGCGATTGATGAGTCTATCAATGAGTTTATGGACTTTGATAAAGGAGATGATTTTCCTGTCTGCGTGCAACGCACAGGCAGGCATTTGGCAACCGCATTGAGGATAAATGAGAGGAGCGACTTCCAATAAAGCTGCTCCTTTATCTCACTTTAAAAATTCATATGCACAACTTTTATCTTACTCCCAGTGATGATTACTTCAACGAGTAGTACTTACTGAGATGTAGAAAAAGATGAAATTCTATTAAGAAAATATAAGGTCACCCAGCTAAGGCATTATTATTCATTATTATTTTTATTCTTGAAAGGGTCTAAGTGAATCAAGATATTCACTGGCTTGATCAAATCCCTTTTGATTTTCTTTTCGATTTGTTCGCAGATTTCATGGCCGTGTTGAATAGACAGAGTTGGATCCACGCAAATGTGCACATCCACAAACAGCTCTCCTCCCACCTTTCTTGTACGCAATGCATGCCAGGACAAAGCCTCTTTTTCTCCATCCAGAATATATTGGATTTTTTGAATCGATTCTTTATCAGCTGAGTGTTCGGTGATCTCGATTAATCCCTCATACAAGATTTTTCCCGAAACACCAACGATCATTAGTCCCACCAATACAGTCGCCGCATGATCAGCATGCCCCCACCCAAATAAACTGGCAATGGCTCCGATCAAGACAGCGAGTGAGGAGAGAGAATCGGAACGATGATGCCATGCGTTGGCATACAGGGAGGAACTGTGTGTTTTCTTGGATATCTTCCTGGTGAAGAAGAAAATTATCTCTTTGGCTGCAACAGAAATTCCTGCTACCACCAGCATCAAAAAACCAGGGTAATTCACCTTGCCTTTGAAAATGGCGTTTCCGGCAGACCATATAAAGCCAAGACCCACCAGTAGCAGAATAAAACCAACGCCGAGAGAGGCAATGGTTTCAAACCTTTTATGACCGTAAGGATGGGTTTCGTCTGGAGGCTTGTGGGATATTTTAGAACCAGCCAGAACGATAAAATCACTGGCTAAGTCAGAGAGAGAATGAAATCCATCGGCAAGCAAGGCTGACGAATGGATGAGGAGTCCGGAGGCTATTTTGAGAGCTAACAAAAGAAAATTGACCAGTCCTCCCCAGAGAGTGATGGAACGAATGCTTTGTTCTCTTTCTTCCAAAATATCTTTTCCTTTGTCTTTTTAATTCTAAAAGTATTCCCTAAAAATAGGGATTCTTTTTATTCCTGATAGGATGCTCCTTGTCATTCAATCCATACCTTTTCAACTCTGCTGATGATATTAAAAGAAAATGGTTCCTTCTGTCAATGGATATAGTATGAGAGCAATAATCTTAATTTTAAACTGCCTCCCATTCTGCTCTTTATTATATTCCGAAGCATTCGAATCCCAGTGAATTCAGCTATCGATCAAGCTTATGCTTTGTTTTTGGAAACAGGAGTTGAAGATGATCTGAGACTGGCATCTTCTTTAACCGAGTTTCGTTCCTTTACTCCAGGCAGAAACTACCTTTATTGGCGCATCATACAGAAAGAGCCGTTTCATATACTTTATTTCACTCCTTCGTTCACCAGTATCGCTAACCTGAAAGATGGAAGTTTTTCCCTGGCCCCGGAACTGCTTTATGCTCCGGTTACTGACCTCGAACTGAGAGCCAGAGCCATTTTTCTTGTTGGCAAGAAAGACACTGAATTCGGGGAAAAACAGAACAATTTCCGGTTTGAACTGCGGTTCCGCTATTATTTCTAGTTCTAAGAATAATAGATACAGCCATATCTTTTCATCATAAAAAGTTGTGATTGATATGGTTAGAAGTTCAATGATTTTTCTTGCATAGTACCGATCAAGTCCTATAAGAACTGAACCCATGGATTTATCATATTCCTAGTAGCATGAATAATTCAGCGTAGACTCAAATTCAACATCCAGCACTTAGAATAACAACCCCAGACTTGTTCTTCTTCCGACAGATTTTTTATGGTAGTTTTCCACGATTTTTGTGAAAAACATTGTTAAAAAATTCCCTTGTTAATATTGTAATTGATTGATTTTCTTGAAATTAAGGTAATCTGCCCAATATTTGGGAACTGTGCAAAATGGTGAGAGTGGGAAGCTGAATGAATTTGTCGATTTTCTTGACATCCTTCTTCTAATGGGGACCCTATTTGCCGATTTGGCTGAGGGAGTTCGTTGAAATTAAACCTTATCTTTCAATAAGGTTTCACCCTTAATTAGCCAGGAAATACCAAAAGCTAAAATGGAAAGCGCTTCCAGCCAATAAACAGGCTTATACGGTTTGATAAGCGTTGCGAGTTTATCCGGTAAAAGGATGTAGACACCAATAACCAGGATGCATGCACTCATGGTGATGCCGCAAGCCTTATAGACATTATTCCTTTGCCGTTTTCTTTGAGTGGGCGCTGTGTCAGGTTCTGTTTTTGTAAACAGAAAAAGGGAAAAATAAATCAAGGTTAAGAAGAACAACACGGAAAAAGCCAGATGAATATATCCGGTGAGGGAAGGCCCGCTTTCCCCGCCGGGGGTGGTGGGAAACAGTGCGACTCCCATGGCAAACACACAGCCAAGGTCTCCGGCCAGGTCATCTGTACGCTCATAACCTTTATAAGAGAACAGAAAAAAGCCGATCACAAACAGCATTCCAACAAAGACATCCCGCATATCTGTGTGGTAATAGGAGCTCACAGAATCCTGGATGCCGGTCTTAAAGAAGATCAAAGCGCCCAGACACAAAATAAAAGGCAACAAAATTCCTAAAACACCTATGGTTTTTCTAAGTTCCAAATAAGAAAAAACCATATATTCTTTGTTTTTGACTTTGTTGTTCATGTGAACTCCTTTTGAGATGTTCCCGGTAAAAAGGAAAATTCCAAAGCACCAACAGAGAAAAAGCATATTGGTGAAGCATGAACAAGCCAGCAGCTTGAAATGACCCCTTTTTCATGAAGAGGAACTATAAACTGAAGCCTTTCTTATGTCAAGTAAGAGCATACCGGATTTTTTATAAAGAGGAAAACGGAGCAAAAAGGGCACTGAATGGAAAAGCAAAACAATTTCCTGTTTGAACCGGATTTCCAATGTTAATATTTTTAATTTTACTAAAAGAAAATGTGAATACAGTTATATCTGTTAAAAAAGCCGATTAGGATGGAAATTGGAAAGAACTAATGATTTTTCTTGCAAAGAATGATGGGAATCATTAAATTAGTGTAAAGGTAATAATTTTTTTAAGAAGAGGTTATCATGACACCAACACCTATTCTTGATGTTCAAAATGTGGGACTCCGCCTGGGAAACAAATCCATTCTCAATAATCTAAAAATGGAATTCTGGCCCGGATATGTTCATGCAGTGGTTGGTCCGAATGGGGCTGGAAAATCAACCCTTGCATCCACTATTATGGGGCTTTCAGGATACACTCATTTTACCGGTGATATTACCTTTGATGGGAAATTCATTCGCAACCTTTCTATTGACCAGCGTGCCCAAATGGGATTAACCATGGCCTGGCAGGAGCCTGCCAGGTTTGAAGGATTGACAGTTCAGAGTTTTATTCAAGCCGGAACGAAAGACAAATCAATTGAAAGAGTCCGCGAAGTGATTGAAATGGTGGGCTTGAATCCGTATCGTTATCTGAACAGGGCGGTTGATTCCACCTTGTCAGGGGGAGAAAGAAAGAGAATCGAGCTGGCTTCCATATTGATCATGGATCCCAAGCTGGTTATGATGGATGAACCTGATTCCGGTATTGATGTTGATGCTTTAAATCATATTTTTAAGGCTATCCAAACCCTTAAAAAAAACGGCAGCACTGTTCTCCTCATCACACACAGTATGACAGTCCTTCAACAGGCAGACCACGGATTTCTTATCTGTTGCGGGAAACTGCTTGAAAAAGGAAATATTGGAAAACTCAAGAAATTTTTTGGAGATAAATGCATTCCCTGTGATCATAAAAACGAACCAGATCCGGAGAATATAAATGAATGAAAACGATTTGATTAAAAAGATGTATCAGAGTATTGGAGAATCCCACAAGCACGGGCAGGGAGTGGCTCATGTGGAAATCCATCACAATAAAGTTCTGGGGCTTCACCTGGTTAAAGGACTCCATATTGAGGCAAAGGAATTGAAACAAGGAATTGAAGCGGAAATTGTGGTTGACAAAGACACAAAAATCGAGAAACCGGTTAAAATCTGTTTCGGGATGATGCCTGAGAAAGGAATCCAGGAAATCACAATTCATACCATCATTGAAGATAACGCAAAAGTGGGAATTGTTGCCAGCTGCACATTTCCGTTTGCTGAAGATATTCTCCATACCATGGATGCTGACCTTACCATAGGGAAGAATGCGGAGTATGCCTATATTGAACGCCATGTCCACGGTCCTCAAGGCGGAGTTCGGGTTGTGCCAAAGGCCCGGGTTCATCTTAAAGAGGGAGCCCGGTTCAGAACCGATTTTGAGTTGATTAAAGGAATGGTGGGGAATATTGATATCGATTATGACGCTGTGTGTGAAGCGAAAAGTATTTTGGAGATGTCAGCTAGAGTGAGCGGAAGAGGGAATGATATCATTAAGATTAATGAAAAGGCATCCCTGGAAGGGGAAGATTCGCGGGGCGTGCTCACAACCAATATTGCGGTTCGAGAACAGGCTCAGGCTATCATTAGGAACACTCTTGTTGCCAAAGCGGCTGGAGCGCGGGGGCATGTGGATTGCAAGGAAATTGTTCAGGATAAGGGATTGGCTCGGGCGATTCCGAGAGTGGAAGTACAGCATCCTAAAGCCCATGTCACTCATGAAGCCGCAATAGGGAGCGTGGATTCCAAACAACTGGAAACGCTTATGGCTCGAGGATTGAATGAAGATGATGCCACAGATTTGATTATCGAAGGCTTATTAAGTCCCTCGGGATGAATGAATTTTAATCTGTTTGTTTGGGCATTATTGAAGTCATATGGATTTGTTTAACATATAGTTGTCAGCTGAAATTTTTTATTGGTTACTATAATTTTCAAGAATTGCATCTCGTGGGTTAAGGATGGTGATGGAGTTAAAGGAACTTTAGCTTAATACAGACAATTTTCATCATTGTCGAATGAGCGATGCTTTCTGGGTTGTTGACAATAAACGGCAGCCATAATATCATTGCCAGAGAATCAGTCCTAATTTTTTAAAGAAAAAAATGAAACAAGGGAGAAAGTTTTTATCTCAGAAAGAAAAAAGTTTTCAAAATAAACTCTGGTCCAAAGCAAAGAAAAAACCCTCCTTCAAAAAAAGGATATCTCCAAAGTGGAGTATTGTTTCCGGAAAGAAAAAACAGGTGAATATCCTTATGGTGGAAGACTCAAAAGACGATGCTGAATTGATCACGAAACCACTGCAAAAGAAAGGGAATCGGTTCGATATCGAAAGAGTGAGCAATAGAAATGAAATGAAAAGGGCTTTGAAAGAGGGGGGCTGGGATTTGATTATTTCTGATTATAAGTTAAGTAAATTTTCCGGCAGTGAGGTTTTGAAACTGGCAAGAACAAAAGGAAATGATCTACCAGTGATTATGGTTTCAGGGGAAATAGAGGAAGAAGCAACAGTTGAGATGCTCAAAGAAGGAGCTAGTGATATTGTGATGAAAGATAACTTGGTTCGCATTCCATCTGCAGTCCGACGAGTTCTTCAAGATGCCCAAATCAAAAAAGAAAAAAGAAAAACCGAGAAAAAACTTGAAAAAATAGCAGAGCGGTATCAACGATTGGCTGAGAACATCTCAGATATCATATGGACGATGAATATGGACAAGAGATTCAATTATGTCAGTCCTTCAGTTTTTAAAGTGACTGGTTACAGAATAAAAGAAATATTGAATAAGCCATTCGATGAGTTCCTAATACCAGGACACGATAGGATTGCCTTTGAGGTTTTAGAAAAAGTTTTAGACTCTTTCCAACATAAAAAATTCCGGCGGTCCAAAGTGGAAACGTTTGAGGCTAAAATGGTTTGTAAAGATGGCTCTGTTATCTGGACTGAAACCAAAGTATCTGTTTTGTGTGAACCGGGAGGGGACATTCAAGGCTTTTTAGGAGTAACCCGTGATATCTCTAGGCGGAAAGAGATAGAACAGAAACGATTTGATCTGGCACGTGCTGTTGAACAATTAAGAGAGGGAATTATTATTACCGATGTTAAAAGAAGAATATATTTTGTTAATGATACTTTCGAAGAAGTCAGCGGATTCAGAGGGCCAGAAATCATTGGCAAGCCGATTGATGTCTTGTGGAAAGCTGAGAATAAAAAGGAATTGTTGAAAAAAAATAGAGCGGTTTTCCGGCGCTCTAGATTCTGGAAAGGGCGACTGACAAGATGCACAAAGAATGGATCTCATTATGAAGCTTACACCCTTCTTTCTCCCCTTCATGACAGTCAAGGGAAAATCACAAGCTATTTTGTTATTGAAAGGGATATTACCGAGGAAATAAAACAGGAAGAAAATATTCGCCAGATGCAGAAAATGGAGGCTCTGGGAACATTGTCAGGAGGAATTGTTCATGATATCAATAATATTCTAATGCCCATTATTGTCAACACAGAGCTTCTTCTCTGGGATACATCGAAAGAAGATTCTAAGTATGGTCTCCTCAAACAGATTTTGGATGCCTCTTATAGAGGAAAAGATTTGGCAAAGCAGATTCTCACATACAGCCGCAAAAGTGATGTGGAAAAGAAACCTCTGGATATTGTCCCGTCCATTAAAGGAGCCATAGATTTTCTAAGAGCTACTCTGCCGTCCAATATTAAGATTCAAAAATCCTTCGGTATTGATTCGTATACAGTGAACGTCGATGCGGTTCAAATCCAACAGGTCTTGGTTAATATTATTAAGAATGCTGCTGATGCGATCGGATCCAATAACGGAAGGATAAAAATTTCCATAAAAGAAATGAAAATATCTCCCCATGACCGAAATTTTTATTGGAGGTTGAATGCTGGTTCTTACTTGGGCATCACCATAAGGGATACTGGCTGCGGTATGGATAAAGAGACCGCAGAACGGATTTTTGATCCTTTTTTCACTTCCAAGAAATCGGAGAAAGGAACCGGAATGGGACTTGCGGTGGCTCAAAGAATTGTTAAAAATCATGAGGGGGATATCACACTCACCAGCGAACTTGGCAAGGGATCCACTTTTCATATCTTTTTGCCTCATTGTGATTCCCCTTTAATGAAAGAAGAATCCACAGAAAAGCCCATTCCCAGGGGGGAAAGAAAACATCCTTCTGGTCGAAGATGAGAAAGAAGTGATTCTGAGTTTGAAACGGCTGCTGGAGAGACTTGGATACAAAGTGACTGATGTGACAAGAGCCGGAAAAGCTCTAAAGATACTGGATAATCCCAATAGGGACTTTGATTTGGTGATTACGGATCAAACCATACCCCAGATGAGTGGGATGGAAATGGCGGAGGAAATCAAGCGAGCCGGTTTGGATATCCCGATCATTCTGATGACTGGATTCCGTGAATCCGTAAGGCCGGAAAAGATTAAAGAAGTGGGCATAAAGGATTTGATGATGAAGCCTGTCAATCCAAGGGATATGGCTCAAACCATCCGAAGAGTACTGGACGAAATGATTTGAGACCTGTAGCGGAAAGAAACCCTATTGCCATGTATGATGGTTAGTTAGAGATCCCCTTCTTTGATTCCCGTTTGAAAAGAGGATGATCCCGGTTTATATAAACTATATTTCCTTCAGAAAAACATTCGGATCCTTTTTCTCCGAAAAAATCTATGGATCACTGCATGAATTCTGAATAAAGATAATAAGCTCTGAAGTCCAGCTTCTTTTTCTTATACTTTTCTGTGATGAATTGGAATCGGGGTTGGAGGTCAAGCGAAAAGGTTGGGAAAATAATATAAGCTTTGGCTTGGTGAATTTTTTTGAGTTGGGAATGTTCAATATTTTTTTCGATATGAAACACAAATCTTTTTGCATCTGGTCCGGAAGATTTTAAAGCCTCTTCCAAAAGAAACGGATTTTCCTCCTGCTTGAAATTGTTATCAGATATATGAACCCAGCCTTTATTTTTGACAAGCTCCACCAGTTCAGTTTCAAAGTCACCATGATGATAGTACACAAGCCAGCTGCCGTTTCTATAGCAAAGGTCAGCCAGCTCTGTGAGTTTTGATATGTCCCTTTGATGACTCCTGTTGGAAAGGTGGATATATATTCCTTTGTTTCCGATAAAGAGCAGGTCAGAAAAAGAAATATTTTCAGATTTATTTCCCTGTTCCTCCGATTCAAAGGAGCTATTGAATAAGTATGCAGTAATGGCATTTCCTTTTCTTGTGGAAATATTTATAAATTCCAGTTCCTTTGGGTCTATTCGATATTCATCGGAGGAATAAACATCAGCACCTTTTTCTCCCAACCATTCCAGTGAGGAAATATCAAACCTTCCAGAGTCTATTAATCTGTATCGGTAGCCCGCTTTTCTGCAACGGTGTATGGCATCGAGCAAGACAGGAAATTCATACTGTTCATCCCGGACAGTCACATTTCTTTTTTGGGCGTGCTCAAGGAATTCAGCATTCCTTTTCTCAGATGTTTCTGATTCTTTTTTAAGTTCTTCTTGCTCCATAACACCACTTCTTTTTTTCTAAACCACGATTATATAATTTCCTGCCTCTTCTTTGCAACAAAAGGAATTCACAAAAAAAAATTAGATTAAGGAATATATGTTTTTGATAAATTTATCCGCATCAAGTCAGTTTCCGTTAAGTTTCTATTTAAATAGATTAACTATTGGAAAGTGGATATCAAAAGAAAAGACAAATCTCAATCCTTCAAAGTTAATAGAATCAGTGATTTATAAAGGTGCGACCCCATACAAAGAAATTAAAAAAATAAATAAACTTAGGGAATGTATATTTTTATTGGATTCCCACTGGTCAATTCAGAATTCGCATCCTTTTCCATGAAAAATTGATGTTTAGGGAATTATTGAGTATGATGTTCCCTAAAGAGAGAATTTATGAGAAAAAGAACAGGAATGGATGATTTAAATAGAATGAGGATGGGTTTATATGATACGTTGAGATGGTATTTAAAAGATAAACTGAAAAACACTGATGATTGGATATTGAAAAAATGAAAAAATTAGTTGTCCTGTTCTCTGGAGGAATCGATTCCACAACAACTCTTTACTGGGCTGTTAAGAAAAGTAAGAGCGTTCATGCCTTAACCTTCGACTACGGACAGCGAAACCATATAGAGATTGATATGGCAGCGAAGATAACAAGCAAACTCAATGTTTCTCACCATATAATAAAGTTTGATATGGCTCAGATTGGAGGGTCTTCTCTGACTGAAGAAGAGATTCCGGTTCCTGAATACAAACAAGCGGAAGAGTTAGGAAAAGAAATTCCCACCACCTATGTTCCTTTTAGAAACGGCATTTTTCTTTCAATAGCCGCCGCCTGGTCCGAAGCCAGGAATTTAATGGATATTGCCTGTGGATTCAATATCGTCGATTCCCCCCATTATCCGGATACAAGAAGAGGATTTGTCAAAGCTATGGAAAGCGCCATAAATAAAGGAATCAGGGCTTTTCAAAACAAACGTAAAATGAGAATCCATACTCCGTTTATTAATAGAAGCAAGTCAGAGATTATCAAAAAAGGTCTTTCCATAGGGGCTGACTATTCTTATTCTCTATCATGTTATAATGGGAAGGAGATTCCCTGTATGAAGTGTTCATCCTGTTTGTTCCGGAAAAAAGCCTGGGATGATACAGGATATGAAGACCATCTGATAATCAGGCTTAAAAAGGAAGGGAAAATATGAGCTGGAGACTTAAAGTGAGAGATAAATTTCAGGCAGCTCATTGCTTGAGAGGATATAAGGGAAAATGTGAAAAGATTCATGGGCACACATTTTTAGTGGAAGTGGTTGTGGAAATACGAAAACTCAATGATATTGGAATCGGCATAGACTTTTCAGAAATCAAAAAGAAGTTATCTGAAATTCTTCCTGATCACAGCTTTCTGAATGAAATCTATGATTTCAATCCATCCGCAGAAAATCTCTCCAGAGAATTTTACTATGAACTAAAAAAGTTTTTCCCGGTTAAAGAAGTCACTGTATGGGAATCTGAAAATGCCTCAGCAACATACTTTGAAGATCAATGAAATCTTTCCTTCTGTTCAAGGCGAAGGTTTGAGACAGGGAGAACCCACTCTTTTCGTGCGTTTTTCAGGGTGCACAGAAAGATGCGATTTTTGTGATACAAAATATGCCTGGGAAAAAGGGATAGATTATTTCCCTTCCCAGATTGTAAAAAAAATCAAAGAGCTCCACAGCAAATTCCCTGCCGGATGGGTGTGTCTAACAGGTGGAGAGCCATTGGAACAAGATCCCGGAGAACTGACAAGAATATTGAAAAAGGAGAAATTCAAGATACAGGTTGAGACAAATGCCAAAACATACAGGGAGCTCCCTGTAGACTGGTATACCGTATCTCCCAAGCCCGATGATTATTCTTTCATGCCTGAATACAGGGAAAAAGCTAAAGAAGTTAAAATCATTGGAACAAAAGGACTTCAAATAGAGCCAATCAAAAAATTGAGAAAAGCTTTTCCCCCTGAGACACCCATTTTGCTTCAGCCCCAGTCCAATAAAAAGTGGAGCAAATCCCTTTGTGTGGAACTTTTATACGAATCTTTAAAACTGGGGATTTCCAATATCAGGTTATCCCTGCAACTTCATAAAGCTTATCAATTAAAGTAAAACAAATATCCTGTCATTATCTCATTCATTATTATAATCAATAAAGGCTGTTGTGAATCAATTCTAAACCAAAATGACTGTGATTGCTGTCACTTTGAAAGGTTTGAAAGAAGAACAACAGTGCTTAAAAGGATTAAAATTATTGTTTCTTTATTCGAGGTAAGTGAAGGATTGATCACCTGTCAAGGGTAATATCTTGTCTATAATCAACTTTGATTTGGGCATTCTTTTTGAAGGTCAACAGATCGACCACTTTAAGATAGGTTTTGTTCTTTTTTTGCCAGATTTTGTTCAGATTGCGAGCGTAATGAGCTATTCCCAATTCAATCCATTTAAATCGTAAAGTATTTTTTATCATTTGTATAGTGGAATAAAATTTTTTATGGCTGATTATTTGGGCTTTTTGAAGGGAGGATAGAGTTAAACGAGCTGGCTGAAAGACGACGTGGTGGGCGTCGTAGAGGGACCAGTCTTTAAACAGGATCCGCCGTTCGGCAACGATTTTTTTAAATAATCTTGAACCGGGGAGAGGAGTCAGAATGAGGAATTGGGTGGAAGACAATTTAATCTTTTTTGCAAACTTGACCGTTTTTTTAACGGTCGTCCATGTGTCATCGTCAAATCCGTAAACGAACATCCCATGGATGTGAATACGGAAGCGGCGGATGGCTTTGACGGCTTGAATGATATCCTCCAGAGTTTGCTTTTTTTCCATGGATTCGAGACTCCGGGGATTGATTGACTCTAAACCAATATATAAGTAATAACATCCTGATTTTTTCATTAACTTCAGAAGTTCTTTATCCTTGGCGACGTCTGTTCGGACCTGAGTTGACCATTTGAACTTAAAATTTTCTGCAATCATAGCCCTTAAGAGCTCTTTAGCCCGTTTTTTATTGGCAGCAAAATTATCATCATAGAAAAAAATGAAGTTTTTGCGATTGTTGTAACGCCTCAACTCTTCGATGATATTTTGAATAGAGCGGAGTCTGTATTTTCTTCCAAACATACCGGTTACGGAACAGAACGTGCAATTGAAAGGACACCCCCGGGAGGTTTGTATGGGGATGGTCCGGAAACTGCCGACGCTCTTGGCATGAAAGGAATATTTAGAGAAGTCTGGTGTGGGGATGGTATCCAGATCCTGGATAAATGGATTGAGAGGATTATGAATGAGCTTTCCGTTTTTACGGTAGGACAGATTAGGGACTTTAGAAAAATCTCCGTCCTTTTCCCAGGCATCGATAAAGGCAGAAAGAGCTTCTTCTCCTTCTCCGCGAATCACATAATCCGTGTGCTTAAGCGCCTCGTTTGTCAAAAAAGTCACATGAGGTCCCCCCATTATGACAGGAATGTTCATTTCTCTCACTTTATCTGCGATGGCATAGGCTCGCGGAGCTGTGGAGGTTATAGTCGAAATACCCAACAGATTAGCTGTTTTGATCCGGTCAAAATCAATTTTTTGGTTCTCTTCAAAAAAGATTTCGACTTCCCATCCTTTATTCTCCATTAAATTCCCTAATATGTATAAGCCAAGCCGGGGCAAGGGATATTGGGAATATATGTGAAGATTAGGAGACTTCGGCTCGATTAATATGATTTTTTTCATTTTAATCCTTTGCGTCTAGGTTAATTATAAAAATATCAGTCTACGTACAATTATATTTATTGTAGGAGGGAGTGTCAAGGAAATGTTAAGTTTAAAGCAGAAGGAATATTTTTAGTAAAAAGCCTCTATCTTTTGAAAAGATGATTTTTTAATTCTGTCAATGAATAATATTCAATACAGCAGAGATCCTTTTCTAAAAATCACCTCTTATTTTTACTGAATATATATTTTTAATATTTTTTTTAATTATCCTACGAGTTCTTCAACTTCTTTTTTCCCGTCTGCCATTTCCTCGCCTAGTTCTTTATCTAGTCTCAATAACAAGGTTTGGAATTCACCAACATGTTCTTTTTCTTCTTTTGCCACATCCAACATGACTTTTCTGATATCTTCATTGTTTGCAAGTGCTGCCATCTGTTCGTATAAATTTATAGCATCGTATTCTGCTATGATCCCCGCTCTAAGAATTTCTTTATCAATATCTTCTTTTTTTATTTTTTCAAGGTCTATAGGTATTTTTGATAACACGTAATTCACCTCCTTTCACTCACTATTCAATTTTGGGGAAGGACTTCACTCGAATGGTTTCTCTTGTTCATTCTGTGTTGACCCTTCCGAAATCTTCATATTGAATATTACCCGAAAGAAATTCATTCTGTCAATAAAAAGAAAATTGAAGGGACTTCCAATTTTATTGATTAATTCTTTCATCAAGGTTATGATTTGAACATATAAAAATATCTATTGTTGTAAAGAAATTGGGAATGAAATTGGAATCTTTTGTATTCCTCATGGAGTGTTGATTATTTTATTAAAGGAGAAAACATTGAAAAAAAGATTAAAACAAAAGAAAAAAATGAAAAGTAAAGTTGGCCTCCCTCCCGGAACTCCCGTATATACAGGTGAAAGAGAAAGAGAAAAGATAACCATAACTGTTATTGATTATGATGAGCGCCAATTCATAAAGAAAGAAATCGATCAGATTGAAGAATGCCTTTCATTTAAAAACAAAGAAACGGTTTCATGGATTAACATCGACGGCATTCATGATGAAGAAATTATAAAAAAAATAGGAAAAGAATTTTGCCTCCATCCCTTAACAGTGGAAGATATTATGAACCCAAGGCAGCGCCCAAAAGTAGAAAAATTCGATGAATATATTTTCATTGTTTTAAAGATGCTTTTATATGATGAGAAAGAAGAGAAGGTGTTAGAGGAACAAGTCAGCCTAATATTGGGCAATGGGTATGTTTTGTCTTTTCAGGAAAAAAAAGGTGATCTGTTTGATCCGCTGAGAGAAAGGATAAGCAGCGGTCTCGGTCGTATCAGAAAAAGCGGATCTGATTATCTGGCATATTCCCTTACGGATATTATTGTTGATCATTATTTTCTGATTCTGGAAAAACTAGGAGATAAAGTGGAGCAGCTTGAAGACTCTTTGACCGGGGAAACGGATAAAGATATGCTGCGGAAAATTCACGGATTGAAAAGAGAAATGATTCTTTTGCGTAAATCAGTCTGGCCGTTGAGAGAATTGATTAATGGTTTGGAACGGTCAGAATCAACTCTTATTCGAAAAGAAACCCTCCGGTTTTTCCGGGATGTCTATGATCACACCATTCAGGTGATAGATGCTATTGAAACATATAGGGATATGATTTTCAGTATGCACGATACCTATCTTTCAACCTTAAGCAACCGCATGAATGAAGTCATGAAAGTGCTCACCATCATTGCCACCATATTTATTCCTTTAACTTTTATTGCGGGAATTTATGGAATGAATTTTGTTTTTATGCCGGAATTGAAATGGCGTTATGCCTATTTTGGAGTTTTAGGAATTATGGCACTGGTTGCATTAGGAATGATCCTCTATTTCAAAAGAAAAAAATGGCTTTGATAATAGAGAGAACGTTTATCAGCACACCCCTTATTTTTGCTTAGATCCATTCACCTATATAAATGCTGAATAGAGGCTTTTATTTTTTTTGATATCCTCAATTCTATCAAAATACGGCAGAAAAAAACGAAATACTGGATAAACTTTATCAAGGCGAAATCTCTGTTGAGGAGGCACTTGAAAAATTAGGAGATGAAAAATGATACCTGTATGGATCAAAGTCAGAGTTTTGGAAAGATGAATAAATTAAATTGAGAAAGAAAAAACTAAATTTGAGGAATCCCTGAATATTTCTATTGCTATTGACATAATACCACTTTTCTAACATTATTAATATATGTTTTTAGCAAAAGT
>CAZPBN010000027.1:0-20256 GCA_964584935.1 uncultured Eubacteriales bacterium
GTCAAAGAATGAAGAACATAAGGCGATTTAATTAAAGTATAACTAATGCGGTTTTATTTCTGCACGATTATTTATCTCAGGTCTTTATATTTTCTGCTATCAACTGGGCAATATCTTTAACCTTGATATTCGTATAGTCTTTATCTTTCAATCCGTCCTTTAACATGGTGAGACAAAAAGGACAGGATGTGGCAACCACTTCGGATTGAGAGTTGATGACTTCATCGGTTCTGAGATGATTAATCCTATCTCCAATGGTCTCTTCTGTCCACATCAATCCTCCTCCAGCTCCGCAGCAAAAACTGTGTTTTTTATTATTTTTTAGTTCCACGAACTTGTTTTTATTGATACTCGATAGGATTTTCCTGGGGAGTTCGATGATTTCGTTATGACGTCCCAGATAGCAGGAATCATGATAGGTGAGAAGACCATTGTCTTTTGGCGTTAGAAGCAGCTTCTTTTCTTTGACCAGCTTATCAATAAATTCAGCATGATGAATGATCTCGATATTTTTTAATTTTTTCTTTTCTTCAGCACTAAAAGAAGGAATTAAATCCAATAGCTCAGGATATTCGTTTTTAAACGTATTGTATCCATGGGGACAGATGACGATGATTTTTTTAACATTATAATTTTTAAAAAGCTGTAGATTTTCCTCCGCCATCATTTGATAAAGATATTCATTTCCCAATCTCCGGACTGAATCACCACAGCATTTTTCTTCAGTTCCCAAAATGGCATAATTCACTCCGCCTTGATTCAGAATTTCAACCACAGCTTGGGAAATTTTCTTCCCTTCTTCATCAAAAGAACCCGCACATCCAATCCATAATAGATATTCCGCATCTCTGTTTTCACTTAATAATTTCACATCAAGCCCTTCAGTCCAATCAGCACGGTTAGCAAAACCAATTCCCCAGGGATTACTGTTTGTTTCCATATTTCTAAAGAAGGAATTCAGTTCACTTGGAAACTTGCTCTCCATAAGGGTTAGGCTTCGCCTCACACCGATGATATTGGGAATATGTTCAATATCAAATGGACAAACATACATACACGCTCCACAGGTTGTGCATGTCCATATCTCATCTTCTTGATACGTTTCTTCCATTAATGATGGAATTTGTTCTCTTTGTTTTTTTAACAATACCTTTCCGGAATCAATTAGATGATTCTTCAGATTGGTTATAATCAACTTAGGAGACAAGGGCTTGTCACTGGCATAGGCAGGGCAAACATCCTGACATCGTCCGCATTCGACACAGGTGAAGGCATCCAATAAGTTCTTCCGGGTATAATCAGTTGCTTTTTCCACTCCAAATATTTCTGAATTCTCGATATCCAGGGACTCTAATTGAGACATGGCTTTTTCAGAATTGAAAAGAACGTTCACCGGTCCTAAAAACATATGGAAATATTTGGAATGAGGAACATAGGAAATAAAGGCAAAAACAATGACGATGTGAAGCCACCAGGCTATGTTAAAATGGGATAGGATGATATTAGGAGATAAAGCCGATTTTTCGACCATATCGGCAAGAAAGCCTCCCAAAAAAGAAAAACGTTCGGTATCCGGATGACGGGCAATGGAAAATGTTTCAAAATACATATAGCTTAATGTGGTGGCAATAAGAAAGATATAAATAATCGCTGAATCAAGAAGAGAGGTCAAATAAGCTTTTGGTTTTATGATGAATCGTCTTATGATAAAAAAGATGACCCCCACCAGGACTAAAATCGCAAATAAATCCACAATGAATGAGAAAATCAAGCCAAAATTTGTGTTTCCAAATAAGAAAAAGTCCTTGAAAAATCCCTCCAGGGTGTGATTGATTGTCATGGTGTCAAAGGTTAAAGCGCCATAAAAAATAAAAACATGCATAAATCCGGTAAACAACCTCTCATTTCTCAGCGTGCATCGTTGCAAGAATACCTTGTAAAAGGCATTGATTATTCGTTTTATAGGCTTATTGAATCTTCGATCCGGTTGTCCAAGGCATATCAACCGGATCCGATAGATGACCGGAGATAGAAAGGCAATAACCGTTAAAATAATTAATAGAGCAAAGATAAGTTTCCCTAAGGATGTAAGCATAACGCCTCCTTTCAATCAAAAGATCTGAGTGGGAAGTCCATGCGCTTCTTCCTATTGCATTCCAATCGATCCGGCTGTGACCCAGACCGATTGATTGTTTATTTATGTTAAAAATCAAAAGCAATTCCCAAACGCAATACTCTGGGAGATTGAATCTCTGTGGCATGACGAAAAGGATATTTGGAATTCGTCCACTCACTTTCTTCTGTTGCCAAATTGCTGTTTAATATATTAAACCCATCCAAAATGATTCTCAATTTTGAATTTGTGAAGTTAAATATTTTTTCCACTCTCATATCCACGTTATTGTTATATTCATACCTTGAAAGTCCTCTAGGATTTGCTTGAATGTAAAAAGGCCCCTGGTTGGATCCTGTGACAATAATCTTCCTTGCGAACGGTTGGCCGTCATAATACTTAATAATACAACTTATTCTTATATCAAAAGGAGCCAAATAATTAAAGCCTAATCTTGCTGTATAGGCTCGATCAAAACGCATTCTTCCTTTACTGTTTATTAAAGTATTAGGACTATCGTAAAGACTTCCTATCACACCGTCATCATTTTCCCACTCTGTATTGCCAGGGCTTGTCTTTCCCACCGCTGATGTTGCTGTAAACGAAAAGAAAAATGTAAATCGTTCTCCGTATTTCCGGAGGAGGACGAAGTCCAATCCTTTGTATCGGGATACCCTGGTTTCAGGATTCGGATTGGATAATAGAAAAAAGTCATTTCCCAGTGTTTCTACCTTTTGATTATACACAGTGAATTCAAGGTCATCATGAGAAGGAATTCGATCGTCCCCTAAATCAAAGATGGTAAACGGCTCATAAGATGTGATCGGTAATCCGATATTTATGGTTTCGGCTAGGTTTCTGGTTTCTCTATAAAAACCAGATAGGGAAAAATACCAATGTTTTCCAAATGTTTTAATATAGGAAAGGACAATTTCATCAGTATAGGGTCTTTTTAAATCTGAATCGATTGTTGAATAATAAGGCCCAGTTCTTCTTAAAACCGAACTTTCTTCTCCTTCCTGGTATTGGTTGTCGTTATTATTGTCTTCCCATAAATACGCTGTTCCTCCTAATGCCCAGGGGTTTCCATAGGTTAAATAATTCAGAGGAAGGGTATAATAATACCTTCCTGCAGATATTTTAAAAGCCGCGGTTTTATTCTTGGATAAGGGAATAGATATCCCAAAGCGGGGCGAAATATTAAGCCAGTTGATCTTATTGCCGTTTTCAGAATAATCAACGGGTTCCATTTGAGATGATATATCAGCACTCCGGGAAGGCACCCATCCATGACTTGAGATAATGTGAAATCCGGCATAGATGGAAAACATCCCGGAGAATGTGAGGGAATCTTGAGCATATATATTTATATTGAAAACGGATTCATCATGCTGGACTGGAGTATTGTACTTCACAATTTCAAACGGCTCACTCTCAAAAAAGTGAAGATGAATATTGTCATAGATTTCCTTGGAGGAACTGGAGGAGGCGTACTGCAGCTGAATTCCGTATTGAAACCTGTTGAACGCATTCAAAAAATTCTTTGTTAAGGATTCTCCTTTGAACAGCAAAGTTAGCAATCTCCTCTTATCGTTGACTATCATAGGAGCCGTTCCGCTGGGAATGTTTTTAAACATTTCGAGACCGTGTTGTAATTTGCTGCGCTCCTGGAAATCAGAATCGATATTTCCGTAAGCATAACAAATTCCAGCTTTAAAAAAATGCTTGTTTTGAACTCTTTTATCCCATGAAATTTGAACAACACTGTAATTGTCTTCACGATTCAATGTTGAGGAAAAGGGAACATCTCGTTCGGCTCCATAAGAAGAATGGGTGACAATTTGTCCTGTCCAGAGAAGTCTGAAGAAACTGTCTGACCCTTTATATTTCAATCCGAACAAACCGGAATAAATGGATGAATTGTTGTCTTTGTCATATTCAGCCATATTTTGAGATAATTGAACATTCGACAGAGAAGTATAATAATAGAGTTTATCAGGAATCATAGGCCCTGAAAGATAAAAATTTCCTTCCAGAAGATAATTGAACGTATGACTTTCAAACAGACCTTCACTTTCCAGAGAAGGAGTAATGTTCGTACTCTGCAGGGAATGGTTTATATAAAAAGCGGACATACCACTGTGATTTTGATCAAATCCTTCCCTGCTTTTTAGGTTAAAGTAGGCACCTGGAGTATAAGAGGCAGGAGGATTTCCCGCATTGACTAATTGAGTTTGCTCAAAGGAAAAGAAATCAGGGTACAAAAGAGGTTTTCCTGTGTAATACGGATCTGTGACATCAAATCCATTGAGCAGATAGATGTTTTGAGTCCATGACGAACTCCCTCTTGAACTGAAAAGTGCAGGGATGTTTTCCCATAATCCTCCTACGTCAATGCGATTGGTGGTTGCCGAAAGATCCTGATTTTCTATCAGAGACCATACATTATGGGCACTGGGATATTCATTCATTTGAGATTCATTGATAACGGTTTGCACCACATTGTCGGTGTAATCGATACGTATGAGTTCTGATGTTGATTTATCTGTTTTTGCACGAGGAGATAAGGTGACCTTTAAAAAAAATGTCTGGGAAGGTTCAAATAGAATATCCTTCTGAACAAGAGACTTAAATCCCTTTGCTTTAATTTCAACTGAAAAGATATCCGGGGTGATTCCGCATACACTGAATTCACCTGAAGAATTGCTTTGGACTGTTATGTCAAACTGTTTTTCATCAGAGAGAATTTTTATACTGGCATTAGGGATGGGATTTTTGTTGCTGTCCGAAACGAGACCAAAAAGATTAGCCCGTTCCTGAGCACTAAGGATTATTCTGGTTAATAGGAATAAACTGAAAATGATGAGTATTTTCATTTCAAATTTTTTTTTCAATGGCATATCCTTGTTGTTAAAATATCACTATTTTTTAATGAATTATTCCTCGTTGTCAAGAAATAAAATTTGATTTTGTATAAAATAATATGTATGTATAATAATTTGATGAAATCTATGAATCGTATTAGTTTTTATTAAAGAATTTCATTCAATCAAACGAGGACAAAATGGAAAAAAAATATGATATCGCCGTATTAGGCGGAGGACCGGGTGGATACATAGCTGCTTTAAGGGGCGCACAACTGGATAGCAAAGTTGTGATGATCGAAAAGCATAAAATTGGCGGCACCTGTATGAATTATGGATGCATTCCTGCCAAATATCTTTTGCATCAAACGAAAATGGTTACAGAGATATGGAGTAACAAAAATTTATCCGGTCCTGTTGACAAAATCAAATGCAACTGGGAAAAAGTTCAGAGTGAAAGGGAATCCGTTATCCAACGTCTGGTCAAAGGCATTGAATTCATTCTGAAGAAAAATGGGGTTGAGATCATCAAAGGAGAAGCCCGTTTAAACAATGACAAAAGTATTGATATCCTAACTGAAGAAGGTAAAACAAAACTTCAAGCGGAAAAGATTATTCTAGCCACAGGAAGCCGTCCGTCGGATCTCCCGTTTATATCTGCGGATAAACATAAAATTATAACCAGCAGGGATGCTTTAGAATTGTCTCAAATTCCAGAAAAACTTTTGATTATCGGAGCAGGGGCTATTGGACTTGAAATGGGAACTATTTTCAAAAGGCTAGGAACAAAGGTTATCGTCCTGGAAATAATGCCGTTTATCCTTCAGGGGAGTGATCAAGAAACAGCGAAAAGGCTGGAAAGGCTTCTGATAAGGAAGGGGCTTGACATATACACAGAAATGAACATCAAAGAAAAAATAATCGAAAAAGACCGGATATCCTTAAAAGGATTTTGTCTTAAAGATGACAAGGATTTCCAATTTGATGGAAATATAGTCCTCCTTGCGGCTGGCAGGAAACCGAATACTGAGTTCATTGATAAGAAAATATCAGAGAGCATTGTCGATAAGCAGGGATTTGTGAAAGTCAATGAGAAAATGGAAACAGATATTTCAGGAATATATGCCATCGGGGATCTGGTAGGGGGAAAACTTCTTGCTCACAAGGCATCTCACGAGGGAATCACTGCGGCTGAGAATGCATCAGGATTAGAAAATAGGCAAACCAAGTGTTTACCAATGGCTGTGTTCACAGAACCAGAATTTGCTTCGGTGGGATTGACTGAAGAAGAAGCCAAAGAAAAAAATATAAATTACCAGGTTGGTTCCTTCTCTCTTCAAGCAAGCGGACGGGCTCTGACCATGAAAAAACCGGAGGGAAAAGTGAAGCTCCTTATTGATGACAAAGATAAAATAATCGGAGCTCATATTCTTTCTCCTCATGCCAGCGAAATCATAGCCGAAGCAACTCTGGCCATAGACAAAGGATTGGATATTTCCGATTTATTCTCTTCTGTTCATATTCACCCCACTCTCTCCGAAGCGGTTATGGAAGCTGGATTGAAAACAAAAGATAGAGCCTTCCATATTCTTAATTCGTGATTGAAACAATTTCACAAATTTCAATCAAGAGCAGTCCAAGACAGGGATTGAATCCTACAGAATACGGCCCGATACGGAGATCAAGCCCTACAGAAAAAATTTTGGAACTTCAATATTTTGACAATTTATATGTATTATTTTATACTCTTTTTTGTTTGATGAAATCATAGCGGAAAAAATAGACAATGTAATTCTGATTAAAAAAAATCCAATCAGCATCATCATTGGAAAGTGGAGATATTTTAATGAATTATATAAAAAAAATAACTTTTATATTGCTTCTCTCATTTATCGTAATTTATTCCTTCCATTGCAAAAAGGAAGAAGAGCCTGAATTCCATATCCCCGTCAAAAAATTCAAGAAAATTCAATTATACAGATTTATTGATCATATCTCTGAAGATAATATCAAGGAATCTCCTCTTGAAAATATAATAAAAAATTTCAAGCTTATTAAAGAAAAAGCAATCAACAAATGGAAGTACATTCCTGAGCTATCCACTTCTTCTATAGAAATGTGGGCGTTTACCACTTCCCACCAGATACTGGGAAATCCTCATAAAAGAGAACTGGAAGATATAAATCTGTTCAGCAATGATGAAGAAGTCAATTTTTCTTATTCGTTCCCTTCCAAACAGACAAGCTGGAATTGGTATGATACAAATGAGAAACTCGATCTTAACCAATATGAAGGATATGACAAAGATGAAAGGGGAGTGGTGATTCCTGAAGGGAATTCCTTTGAATTCGAGAAATTTCTTCCGGAGGGAAATATCACCATAGATTTTCATATTGTGAATAAACAATGGAAGAAATACAAACCAGAATTCAATGTTACCTTTAACAATAAAATAATAAAAAAAATAAAAGTAACAAAAAGAAAATGGTACAGAATCCGGACCAAAACTCCCATGGGAAATTATCTCATAGGATTGAAACCGGTCAATCCCGGTGCTAAAAACCAAACAAATGATGAACATTGTGTGACTTTAGGTTTGGTGAGAATGGTTGCCTCCTCTGATATTGTCTTTTTATCTCAGCCGAGAAAAAACAAATTGAATCCCAATGAACAAAATTATGAATTTCATTACCGCACTCCCAGAGTTCTTTCCAAAGGAAAGAAAAATCTCTCAAGACAAATGTATCTGTATTTATATCAATTAAAGGGAAAACATCCTATTTATGATTCCGGAATAAAGGAAAATCCTTTATCCATAAAAAAGAAAATTACAATTGGTGAACATACCTATAATGTAATCATTGCCCCTTCAAAAAGTGCCTATCAAATACCTTTGAAAATTCCATCCAAAGCGTTTTTAGAATTCGGATACGGAATACTGAATGAGTCACCAAGAAAAGATTCTAATGAAGTTTTTAAATTCCAGATTTTATTAAACCGTTCTTCAGAAAGCAAAGTGCTCTTTGATAAAAAGATATGCTGGGATGACCAAAAAGGATTTTTATACCAAACAATTGATCTCTCTGAATATTCAGGTAAGAAAGGGGAATTATCTTTTATAACAGAAAAAGCAGAAGTCAATAAAAAGGATCAGAACACTCCTCCGGTGGTTCCCCTGTGGGTTAATCCTCTAATCTATACCAAACAGGAACAGCAGAGTATGAATGTGATTCTGATTTCTCTGGATACGCTTCGGGCTGATCATGTTGGTTGTTATGGATATCATAGAGACACAAGCCCTAACTTGGATCAATTTGCCAAGGACAGCGTTGTATTCAAAAACACCTTCAGCACAACGTCATGGACTCTACCTGCTCATATTTCAATGCTGACCTCCCTGAACAGTCTCAATCATCAGGTCTATTATCCCCAACAAAAAATGAACAAAGATATATACACCATGGCTGACTTTCTCAGAGTCAATCAATTTTATTGCGCTGGAATGACAGGAGGAGGTTATTTGAGTTCCAAATATGGCTTTTCAAAAGGTTTTGACTCTTATTATGGAGTAAGATTATACGGAGATAAATCCATTCGCTTTGATGAAGCGGAATTGATGGGAAAACTGGCTACGGATTGGCTGAGTCAAAATAAAGATAAGAAATTTTTTCTGTTTATCCATACATACCAGCCACATGATCCCTATATAAATCCTTCTCCTTTAGGTCAGGCTTTTGTGAGCAAAGATCCCA
Source organism: uncultured Eubacteriales bacterium (assembly GCA_964584935.1). GTDB lineage: Bacteria > Acidobacteriota > Aminicenantia > Aminicenantales > Aminicenantaceae > CAZPBN01. Next base: position 8,730 of record CAZPBN010000027.1, read on the forward strand.
AATGGAAAAAAGTCAATCTTGGTAATATTTTTAAAGGAGATGTAAACCGATATAATGTTGAATTCTCAGAAAAAGAAAAACAAAATATCGTTGATCTTTATGATGGAGAAATTAAGTATACAGACTTTGTTCTGGTCAAACCTGTATTAGACAAATTAAAAGAATTGGGAATCTACGAAAATTCTTTGATTATTATAACCAGTGACCATGGGGAAGAGTTATACGATCATAAAGCATGGCTTCACGACCATAATATTTACAATGAGGGAATCAAGATTCCTCTCATCATTAAATTCCCTCGTTCTCTGTTCAAAGGAACGGTTATTCATAAAACTGCTGATATCACCGATATATTTCCCACCGTTCTTGACCAAATGGATATTCACTTAAAAACGAATATTTTTGACGGCAAGTCCCTTTTTCCTCTTATTCAAGGCAAGGAAGAAAAAGAGAGGACTTTTATGACAGATCTGGCGATTAGAAACATCGACCAAGAGCCTCCGACTTTAATTTCCACAAATGATGGAAATTATAAACTGATATTGAATAAAACCATCACATCTCCTTATGCCAAAGAAAAGTGTGTGGAATTAGGAGGATCGCAGATTGAATTATACGATATGAACAAAGACCCGGGAGAAACTATCAATTTAGCGGAAAACAGAAAGTACAGAGAGTTGTGTTTTAGGCTCTTAAATAAAATCAACGCTTATTACAAGAAAGCGGATTGGAAAAAGCAGGAAAAGGAAACAGTCGTCCTGGACGATGCTTTGAGGGAAAGACTGAAGTCATTGGGATATATCAAGTAAAAAAGACAGTTCATTATGATGATATTAGTGGTTTGAAAACTGTTTAAAAAGAAAGAAAATCCAATTCCTATAGAGTTTCAGTATTATTGTGTAAGAAATATTCGATTCGATACCATAAAAAAAATAAAAACGTTTGCAAATTCAGAATTATTTTTATAAAATTTATCCCTTTAATTTGAAAGAAAATGACTGAAATATTTTTAGTTTTTCTAATTTTTGGATTGTTAGGGGCTGTTATGGTCGTGGTTAATAAAATTCTGGGCCCCAAACGAAGCCATCCAACCAAGAATAAACCATTTGAATGTGGAAGCCCTTATCTTCAAGAAGAAATCAGGCCTGTTCCCATCAAATATTATATAGTTGCTTTTCTTTTTCTGCTTTTTGATATAGAAGTGGTTTTTTTCTTTCCCTGGGCTTTGATTTTTAAAGAAATGGGAATATCAGCTCTTGTCTTTATGTTTGTTTATATATTCCTTCTTATAATTGGATTTATTTATGCCTGGAAAAAAGGAGCTTTCAATTGGGAAGAATAACCAAAAGAAGTCATTATAAAGAAAGATATAAAAGTGATTTCCTTAGAACAAAAATCAATTATGTGTTGGGATGGGGACGAAAATATTCTATCTTTCATTATCCTTTTATAACCGCATGTTGCGGCATGGAATATATGTCTGCGGCATGTGCTCATTGGGATTTTGACCGTTTTGGCGTAGGGATGACAACTTTTTCTCCTAGACAATCCGATCTTTTATTCGTAGTGGGAACCATAACCCAGAAAGAAGCACCAGTACTCAAAACTGTTTATGACCAGATGGTTGAGCCCAAATGGGTTATTGCATGCGGTACCTGCGCTGTGAGCGGAGGGATATACGATAACTATGCTGTTATTCAAGGAATAGATCAAATTATTCCTGTTGACGTGTATATTCCCGGCTGTCCTCCCAGGCCTGAAACAATTTTAGATGCTTTGGATAAACTTCAAGACAAAATACAACACCAAAAACATGATTGGCGATGGAAAGAAAAAAAATAACTGAGGAACTCAAAGAGAAATTTCCTGAGAAAATAGTGGAAATCTCTACTCAGTTTAATGATGAGATTGTTTCCATTGAAAAAGATGCTCTCCTTGCCATTGCCCAATATCTAAAAAATCAACCCCGTGATTATTCCATGCTTTTGGATTTAACCTGTGTTGATTATCAAGGGGAAAGCATGCGGTTTGAAATGGTCTATCATTTTTTCTCCCTTTCCAATAACCATAGATTGCGGGTGAAAGCCAGGATAGCTTATAAAGACCTCAGCATAGATTCTTTAACGTCAATCTGGAAAAATGCCAATTGGCTGGAAAGAGAAGTCTATGATATGTTCGGAGTTCAATTTAAAGGACATCCGGATTTAAGGCGGCTCTTCATGTATGATGAGTTTGAAGGACATCCTTTACGCAAGGATTATCCTCTTCGCAAACGTCAGCCAATCATTAAATTGAGAAAAAAATGACGACGACAACAAGAATACAGAAAGAAGCCAAAAAAGAAAACTTTATGATAAACATGGGGCCTTCTCACCCTGCCATGCACGGCACTATTCGTATCATGTTGGAACTGGATGGAGAAAAAGTGGTCAATTCAGAAGTTGAAGTCGGGTATCTCCACCGGGGATTTGAAAAAACTTGTGAACATAAAACTTATTTCAATCTGCTTCCTTATACGGATAGATTAAATTACGTTTCACCTCTTATCAATAATCTTGGATATGTGATGACCATTGAAAAAATGATGGATATCACAGTGCCTGAACGGGCTCAATACATAAGAGTGATTATGAGCGAGTTGTCAAGAATTTCCGACCATCTCACCGCTCTTGCTGCCATGACTATGGAATGCGGCGCTTTTACCGTCTTCCTTTATCTCATTAAAGCAAGAGAAGAAATCTGGAATGTTATTGAACAAACCACAGGGGCAAGAATGACTACTTCTTATATTAGAATAGGAGGAGTCCGGGCTGACCTTCACCCGGATATAAATGCTCAAATGGATAAGGCAATGGAAACAACCAGGAAAGTATTGAAAGATGTGAGAGGTCTCCTGGATAAAAATAAAATATGGATCGACAGAACCAGAAATGTTGCTGTTATTCCCCCTGAGATGGCCATCAATTATGGATTCACCGGTCCCTGTCTTCGGGCTTCAGGGGTTAAGTACGATGTGCGCAAAGCTCATCCTTATCTGGTCTATGACAAAATTGATTTTGAAATACCCCTGGGGACGAAAGGAGATAATTACGACAGATATATGGTCCGGATGAATGAAATGGATCAGAGTATTCGAATTGTGGAGCAGGCAATGGAACAAATTCCAAAAGCATCCGCACCGGATCATTCCCGCTCAAAAGGGATTAAACCAGCTGAAGCCATCAAACAATCAAGACAAAAATCCGTTAAAAGGAAAATTGAGCTTTCTCCAAATCTTAAAGGTTCTGAGAAGGGAAAGTATAAGGATATTCTATCAGATTGTAAAAATTGCTGTGTGCCTCCCAAAGAAGACACCTACACAAATATTGAAGGACTCATAAGTCACTTCAAATTTTTCATGAAAGAACATGGAATTAGACCACCGAAAGGAGATGTCTATTTTTCAGTTGAGGGAGGAAGCGGCGAGCTGGGATACTACATCGTTTCTGATGGAACAGACACCCCCTACCGTTTGCATTTGAGAGGACCGTGTTTTCATATTGTTTCAGCCCTGGAAGAGATGATTAAAGGACATTATATTGCCGACATTATTCCCACCTTTGGCTCAACCAACATGATAGGAGGAGAACTGGACAGATGAGTTCCGAATTTTCAAAAGAGACCAAGAAGAAAATTAACAAGATTATTTCCAGCTATCCGAAAAAAGAGGCAGCCCTTCTTCCTGTCCTCCATTTGACTCAACAAGAATTCGGACAAATAAGCGAAAGTGAAGAGAAGTTAGTGGCGGATTTATTGAACATCAACCCGATTAAAGTGCATGAAGTGGTCACTTTTTACACAATGTTTAACAGAAAACCGGTGGGTAAATATCATATCCAGGTTTGTTCCAATCTAAGTTGTTCTCTTATGGGTTCTGAAAAAATCATCGATTATTTAAAAGAAAAATTAGGTATCAATCCAGGGGAAACCACAGAGGATAATCTGTTTACCCTTTCGACCGTAGAATGTTTGGGAGCCTGTGAAGAAGCTCCCTGTATGATGGTTAATTATGATTATTATAGAAATTTAAATAAGAAAAAAATAGATGAAACTTTTAAAAAGTTGAAATAGACAAGTGAAAGAAAAAATTTTAACAGAACACTTTGGAATCAAAGATTTACATAAGATAGACACCTATCTAAAAAAAGAGGGATATAAATCTGTAAAAAAAGCGTTCAAAATGAAACCGGAGGAGATTCTGCAAGAAGTTAAAGAAGCAAATTTGAGAGGAAGGGGAGGAGCCGGATTTCCTGCCGGCGTGAAATGGGGATTTGTTCCCAAAGAAAGTAAAGCTCCTAAGTATTTATGTGTCAATGCCGATGAAGGAGAACCGGGAACTTTTAAAGACAGGTACATCATGTCTCATAATCCCCATCTTTTATTAGAAGGAATCATCATCACCAGTTTTTGTATAGGAATAAACAAGGCGTTTATCTATATCAGAGGGGAATATGAAAAAATTGCCCAAAGGCTTGAAACAGCCATTTCAGAAGCCTATAACAAGGGATTCTTGGGAAAAAACATTTTAAAGGGAGGATTTGATCTCGATGTGTATGTACACCGCGGTGCCGGAGCCTATATATGCGGGGAGGAGACGGCTCTTTTAGAATCGCTGGAGGGAAAAAGGGGAAACCCAAGGATAAAACCACCCTTCCCCGCTTCAATTGGACTTTTTAATTGTCCCACTGTTATCAATAACGTGGAGACTATTTCCAATATTCCGGTAATCATTCTCAAAGGGGCTAAATGGTTTACCGATATAGGAGTACCTAAAGACGGGGGAACCAGAATTTTCAGTGTGAGCGGAATGTTGAAAAATCCCGGGATATATGAATTGCCGATTGGAACAAATTTGAAAGACATTATATACAAATATGCCGGCGGATTGAACAATGGAGCAAAATTGAAAGCAGTTATTCCTGGTGGAATGTCAGCCCCTGTTTTAACCCCGGAAGAGATCGATATAAGTATGGATTGTGTTTCTTTGTTGGAAGCAAAATCCATGATCGGTTCCGCGGCGATCATTGTCATTGATGAGAGTGTCTCTATGCTTGATGTTTTGCAGAAAGTGACAAAATTCTATTCACATGAATCATGCGGCCAGTGCACTCCGTGCCGAATAGGAACTTCATGGATAAACAAAACAGTAAACAGAATAGCAGATGGGAATGGAAAAATAGGAGATATCGATAACATTCATAGGCTGGCTCACAACATATTAGGAAAAACCCTCTGTCCTTTAGGAGATGCTGCGGCTATGCCTGTTATCTCCATAGTGGAAAAATTCAGAAAAGAAATAGAATCCTATATAGAGGGCTAAGATTAGATAATGGTTAAGGTTTATATTGACAACAAACAAATTGAAGTGGAAGAAGGGACCACTATTTTTCAGGCCGCTGAATGTGCTGGAGTTTCCATTCCTCACCTGTGTTATCATCCTGCGTTCAAACCCGAGGGAAGTTGCCGGATGTGTATTATCGAAATAGAAGGAAATCCTAAATTGGAACCAGCGTGTTCAACCATAGTCAGAGAGGGAATGAAAATATCAACCCATAGTGAAAAAGTCATGGAAGCACGAAAAGGTGTTTTAGAATTCTTACTGGCAGAACATCCTCCGGATTGTCCCATATGTGACCAGGCCGGGGATTGCAAACTTCAAGATTATTATGAGGAATACGGCTTATTAGAAAATCGGTTTGATGAATACAAACAAAGAAAAGATAAAAAAGTAAAGATAGGGAAAAATCTCATCCTCGATAAAGAAAGATGTATTCTTTGCACCCGATGCATCCGATTTCTAGATGAAATCACAAAAACCGGTGAACTGGGAGTTTTTGAGAGAGGTTCTCATTCAGAAATAAGTATTTATGGAGATGCTGTTGTCAACAACAATTATTCCGGGAATCTTGCTGAGATATGCCCAGTGGGAGCCATAACAGACTCTGATTTCAGATTTCAGACCAGGAACTGGTTTCTAGAGAAAAAAGAGTCTATTTGTCCTTTTTGCAGCCGGGGATGCAATATCACCATTGAATACAACAGCAGTTTTCACCGGTTTCCTGTTAAAAAAAGAGTGTTTCGAATCAATGCACGGGAAAATAATGACATCAATAAATTCTGGATTTGCGATATAGGACGTTATAATTATTCTTACATTGAGAATGATAGAATTGATCAAATCAGCTTGAAAAAAGCAGGAAATCATGAACATATCACCTTCGAGGAATCCATTGAGTTCATTTCAAACAAAATAAAAAAAATTTATTACAGGAATAAAACTTTATACATTTCTGTTGTCGCTCATACAGCCCTCACCAATGAGGAGCTTTTTCTTATCAGTAAGATTTTTACTGAAGATTTAAAAGTTGAAAACATTTTTTTCACTGATCCTCCGGACCAGGAAGGGGATGATTTGCTATTGACTTCTGAGAGAACTCCAAATAAAAGAGGAGCTAAAGAAATAGGTCTTGATGTGAAACCTTTAGAATTAACAAATTTTCCTCAGAAAACAGAATTGCTCATCGTTTTTGGGAATTTCTTATTTGACAACTTCAATAAATCTCAAATAACCGATGCATTCAATAATATCAACACAAAAATACTTTTAACTTCTAGTTTCAATGAATTGAATTCTTTTTTTGACCTTGTTTTTCCCACTGCTGTTATTCCGGAGAAAGAAGGATCCTTAACCAATATCGACGGAATCGTTCAGAAATTTGATCCTGCCTTGGATGGCAGGGGAGCATGCCGTTCTGAAAGAGAAATATTAGTCGAGATTGCAAAAAAATTAAATATCAATTTTAAATATTACAAACAGTTCACTTCATCTGATGATATATACGAAGAGATGAAAAACAAAATCAAATTTTTTAGAGAAACAAAGTGAATGAAACACTAATCGCAATTATTAAAATTATGTGTGCCTTGGCATGGTTTATGGGAATTACTCTCTATTTAACCTGGTTGGAACGAAAAGAAAGTGCTGTGGTTCAGGATAGAGTGGGTGCCAACCGCGCAAATTTCTTTGGATTTAGAATTCTGGGCCTTTTTCAACCCATAGCGGATGCCATTAAAATGTTTTTTAAAGAAGATTTCACACCGGTATTCTCCCGAAGATTTCTCCATAACTTGGCTCCTTTTATATCTTTTGTGTTTACTCTGGTGACTGTTTCAGTCATCCCATTTGGAAGTGTGCTTAAAATAGGCGGTAAAACGGTTAAGCTTCAAATTCTTGATTTGAACGTAGGAATTCTTTTTGTTTTAGCCATGCTGTCCTTGACCATATATGGAGTTGTGATCAGCGGATGGGCATCAAACAATCGATGGACTCTCTTAGGAGGACTTCGAGGGGCTGCTCAGCTTATTTCCTATGAGGTGGCTTTAGGTCTCTCCCTGATAGGTTTCATTATGGTGTACCCAACATTGAACTTTTCCTCCATTGTTCAGGCACAGGGAGCTCTTCTTTTTGGATGGCTTCCCAAATGGGGGATTTTTCTGCAGCCTTTGAGTTTTATTATTTTCATTATGGCAGCCATGGCAGAATCAGAAAGAGTCCCTTTTGACCTACCAGAAGGGGAATCCGAGATTGTCGGATTTTTCACAGAATATGGTGGGATGAAGTACGGTCTTTTTATGTTCACTGATTTTATGAAGGTTCTCATTATATCCTGTCTTTTGACAACTCTATTCTTTGGTGGATACCATATTCCATGGCTTTATACAGACGGATTTTATTTTCCCTGGGGAGGAGAATGGATCCTCCCGCATGGAATTGTTGTTTTGTTTCAAATATTGGCTTTTAACTTAAAAGTATTCTTCTTTTGCTGGCTTCAAATCTTACTGCGCTGGACTTATCCTCGATTCCGTTATGACCAGTTGATGGATTTCGGATGGAAATTTCTTATTCCTTTGAGTTTGATCAATATCATCGTAACAGCAATCATAATGAGTATTTGATAAAATGTTAAAACAATTTTTGTATTTTATTGAAATCATCAGAGGAGGTCTTATCACGGCAAGACATTTTGTTGTGAATATGATCTTCCACATTTTAAATTTAATCGGAATTAAGACGAAAAGGGCAGGGGCGGTTACTATTCAGTATCCCGAAATCAAACCAAAGGTTGCAGAAAGGCATAGAAGTTTACACCGATTAATGAAAAGCGAAGATGGAAAGCCCCGTTGCGTTGCCTGTATGCTGTGTGCCACAGTATGTCCTTCAGAGTGCATCTACATTGAAGCCACTGAGGATGAAGATCCGGAGGTTCAAAAATACCCTTCCACCTTTATTATTGATATCAATCGATGTTGTTTTTGCGGTTTTTGTGTGGAAGCTTGTCCGGAAGATGCCATACGGATGGATACGGATGAAATCGAAATCAGCAGTTACGATCGCAAAGATCTGATTCTTACCCTGGATAAACTATGCCGGTAACAATCAAAAAACTTTCATTGGGAAAATTCAACATATATGGATTAAGAGAAGGATTTTTTTCCTTAGATGGGGGGGCTATGTTCGGTGTTGTCCCCAAAACCCTCTGGACTAAGAAAACTCCCTCCGATGATCTGAACAGAATTAAAATTGCCTTAAATTCCCTTCTTATTGATAATGGGGTCGATCTCATCCTGGTCGAAACCGGCATTGGAAATAAATTCAATAATAAATTTTCTGATATTTATTCAATTGAAATAAAACCCGGACTTATTCCTTTGCTGAATGAAATAGGAATAAAGCCTGAAGATATCAATTATGTCATCAATACCCATCTTCATTTTGACCATTGCGGAGGAAATACTCGTCTAAACAGTCAGGGAGAAATTGTTCCTTCTTTCCCCCATGCAAAATACATCATTCAAAAAAAAGAATGGAAACATGCTCTTCAACCGAATGAAAGAGATAAAGCAAGTTATCTGAAAGAAAATTTTTTGCCTTTGGAGCAATTCGGAGTTGTTGACCTTATAGAAGGGCAAAAAAAGATTTCCAAGGGAGTGGAAGTTATCAAAATTCCAGGTCATACTGAAAATCATCAATGTGTGAAAATAAAAACCAGTGAAGATGTGGTGTTTTTTCTCGGAGATCTCGTTCCCACATCTTCCCATATAGGAATCCCTTATATCATGAGTTATGACCTTTTTCCCTTAAAGACTTTAGAAAACAAAAAGAAAGTATTTGATCAGTCGATAAAAGAAGATTGGATTTTAGCTTTTAACCACGATGCCCGCTACTTTTTTGGGAAAATAAGAAAAGAAGGCGAAAAATACAAATTCAAACCTCTGGATTGATGGTTCTTTAAAAAAGGCTTAATCTTCTATTTTTTTCTCTATTTCCTTGAGAATATGCTTTAATTCATTTTTCCCTATCTGTTTTTTTATCCGGGAAACATACTCCATCACTTCTTCTTCTTTTGATGAATCGACTTCCTCGTATATCTTCAAAGCAAGAACAAAACTGAAAACAGCTGTTTTTATTTTATTTTCTCTTTCAAAAACTTTACCCATATGAGTAATGGTTTCTGCAATTCCACGCTTATCTCTGGTTTCTTCTCTAATAACCAAACTCTGCCCGTAGAGTTTTAAAGCCGCATTACTGTTCCCTTTGGCCTGCTGTTCCTTACCCATTTGTAAAAGTATATCGGCAAGAGCCGTTTTATCTCCATATTCTTCTATCATCTTTACGATTTGCATATATTGAGTTCCCACGCCACTTTCCTCACCTTTTCTACCCTCTGAATCAACTTCAGGTAACAATATTCTTGTTATTTTTTTAGATTCAATAAGTTCATCACTCTTTTCGGCATGTTCTTCTTCAGGAAATTCAGGAAATACTTCTTCAGATTGTTTATACGATTCATCCTCTCTTTTTTGGAAGATCTTGCTTTCTTGAACATTTTCTGGTGTCTGCTTGGACACCAGAATTTTCTGTTTTTCTCTTAATTTATTTATGACTTCTTGACTTTGCTTTTTTATTTCGCTTATATCCAGAGGCTGCTGCTGATCTGTTTCTTCATCTTCTGATTCAGATGAGACTTGACTTTTCTTGGTTTTCATATCTTCAACAAATTGATTAAATGATTCTTCTTTCTCTGATTCCGTTGATTTTTCTTCGCCTGTATCCTGTTGTTCGTCTTCTTCCCATGATTCCCGGGATTCAGGAGAAACAGATTCTTTGTCTTCTTGAGGAGATTTTTCTTCTTCTATCTCAACTTCGTCCTTTCCACTCACTTGAGCTTTGATTTGTTCAATCTCATCCCGACTAATAGTATCTTCCCCAGAAACCTCTTCTCCTTGTTTCTCTTCTCCGATTTCTTTTTCTTCTTGTTGAGGTTCTTCTTGGTACGGTTTCTGAAATTCCATTTCCCCGGATTCTTTTTCTTCCGGAGATATTTCCTCATCCTTATCCTCAATGGTTTCCCTCTCATCAATCCCTGCCACTTGAGCCTTAATCTGTTCAATTTCCTCCCGGCTGATGGTGTCCTCGCCAGATATATCTTCTCTCTGTTCTTTTTCTTCTGGCTGATCTTCCTTGTATGGTTCCTGACCTTCAACTTCACTGGATTCCCTGTCTTCTTGAAAAGATTCTTGATTCTGTCCTGCCTCTTCTGACAAATCAATTTCCTGCTGTTCCTTTTCCAATGATTCACTGGATTCGGGAGAAACGGATTCTTTCTCTTCTTGGGAAATTTCCTTATCTTTGTCTCCGGTAACTCCGAATTCATCCATACCAGCTATTTTTTCCTTTATCGATTCAATCCCTTCTGAGCGGATGGCTTCTTTATCAGATATTTCCTCTTTCTGTTGCTTTTCTTGATATTGTTCTTTACCTTCTTCCTCAACCGGTTCTTCTCCAACAGCTTCCTGCTGATCGGATTCTGAGGGCAAATCTATTTTCTGTTCATCTTTTTCTTTTTGATCTTTTTCGTCAACAACAGGAGATTCAATATGCTGCTTGGAAAGATTCTGATCAACCTCTTCTATCTTGTTTACATGATCAATGCGTGTCCCCTGATCTTTGATCAATTTTTGGACTTCGGGATTGAACGTATCGTATTCTCTTCTGAAATAGGTTTCTCCCGATGCTTCTTCTTTGGTCTCTTTACTTTTTGACTTCTTAGTTAAAGACGAAATAAGCTTTCCCGCATAAACCACAAGAAAATAAAGAAAAATGGCAGTGATTATGTATAAGAGAAACGGATTTTCTCTGAGAAATGTGAAAATTGTTTTGAATATAGACTCTATTTTATCCATATGCTTTTATAATATATATATCAAAGAATAATTATTAAATCAATTAATTATTGACAACAAAGTTTTCAATATTTATCATTCTGTTTCAAAAAAACGTCTATTTATAAAGCAAGTTTAAAGGAAACAAGTCATATTTCTACCATTATTCTGATATGACAGAAAAAATTGAGGGGAATTCAATTCAATAACCAGGAGTTCCCCCAAAAATTGCCCTTAGATCTGTATAAATTATTACTAATCAATA
>CAZPBN010000028.1:0-20189 GCA_964584935.1 uncultured Eubacteriales bacterium
GGGCTGAAAGCAAAGCGGATATCCAGGAACCCAAACAGAAAGAGATGAAGGTCCGAGTTGTTGTGTTGAAAGCAAACCTCAAATTAAGGCCTGAAGAAAATAGCATGAATATCGCAGAAGTGACAGGAGGATCTATATTAAATGCCAAAGAAGATATCGGGGAGTGGTATAAGGTCAATCTTCCTCCCGATAAAGAGAGATTTGTTGTTTCAGGGTATATTCATAAAAGCCAAGTGCGTGTTTATGAAGAGGAAAAAGTAGAATTGAAGGAGCAAAAAGAAAAAAAAGAAGAGGTGAAATTGAAACAAACCAAAGAAGCTGACAAAAAAGAAGCAAAAGAAGATAAGCCTAAAGAGAAAAAACCGGTCTATAAGCCTTACCAACATCGGCAACAGGAATTTCAGGGACCAAAAGAGGACTTTTCAGAACGATTGAGTGTCGGATTTGGACTGGGTCCGCTCTATGCCAGCTTTGGGGTTAATGTGGAGTTCGATCCCTGGGAGTACGTGGGCTTTTTTGGTGCCTTGGGTCTGGCGGAAGATAATTACGCCGGTTTTTTTGAATTCTGGGAAAAGGAAAAGGTGGCTTTTGCTGTGGGAGCCCGATTTTATCCGTTGAATTTCATTACCCAATCAGACTTTTTTTTCAGACCCCGCATAGGGCTTTCCTATGGATACAACGGCATTTACTGGTGGGCTGTTTATTCCTATGGATATCCACAGCCTAATTATAAGTGCCTCAATGGTATCAATATCTCAGTGGGCAGTGACTTTGAAATATATAAGGGCTTGGGATTGGATTTTGACGTTTTTATCCCTATAACCCGATGGGGCTACAATTACGACTCATTGGGTAATAGGATAGCCAACTGGGTTGAAAACAGAAATATCATGATAAGCTTCGGCATCCGCTATAATTTTTTCCTGGATTTGTGAGTGAACCTTGAAAATTGAAAAACGGTTAAACTTCATCCAGCATCATTCGATGGGTTTTTCCTCTATTAAGGTGATTGAAGCCGGAAGGGCTCCTGACCTTAAAAGAAGAACCATATCATCGGCTTCTTGTATAGAGTAATATCCTCGAATTTTGCCCCTTCCATCAGGAATTGCCTCTTGAATTGTGGCAACCGATTGGATTCTTTTGTCTAAAACAATAGCCAGTGATTGTCCAATATTTTTTGTGGTGAATCGATAAAATCGTTCACCTCCCAGAGAATTTAAGGTGAAAGCAATGCAGGGTTGGTCCCATTCGTCATGGGATCTTTTTACACGTCTTAAATCCTTTCCAGTGATCACAGCATATTGATTGACCAGGTAATATTCTCCTTGGGTTCCTTCAGGATTTCCTAAGCTTCGAATCAGAAAAAAAATAATTTTAAACAGTCTAGCTGTGATCCAATAGAGAAGAGAGAAAATTTGTGCATGCTGGTCAATTTTTATAGAATTAAGAGGGACATGGTTTTTTATTGGGATTGAAGAACAATTGCACCCTCATTTCTCTTTGCGAAAAAGATGCAAACCGCCATCATATTACAAATAGAATAAAAACAGGAGGTCAAATTGATCAAAATTATAAAATCTCATTCATTCCTATTTTTATTGATTGCCCACACTCAATGGAATAGAACCAATTGTGCTTAATCCTCTCTATGATAAACGATTGTTCCTCCCACAATTGTGTAATCAACTTTTGATTTCATTATTTGATCAGGAGGGATTGTCATTAGATCATTGTTAAAAATAACCATATCAGCGAGATACCCTTCTTTCAACATACCTTTCCGGTTTTCCATGAATTCAGCATAAGCAGAGCCCAGAGTATAGAGTTCAATCGCTTTTTCCATGGATAATTTCTGATCCGGAAACCAGCCATCCCCTTCTTCGCCAGCCCGGTCTTTTCTGGTGACAGCCGCATAAAGTCCTTCCAGCGGATCTATGGGTTCTACAGGCCAATCGGTTCCAAAAGCAATTTTGACTCCTGCATCCAGTAGCTTTTTCCAAGCATAAGCTCCTTTGCATCGTTCACGTCCGATCCTTTTTTCTGCAAAGCGTTTGTCTGTGATGCAATGAGTCGGCTGCATGGAAGCAATGACTCCCAGTTCATGGAATCGGGGTATATCAGAAAGTTTCAGTATTTGGGCGTGTTCACTTCTGTGACGGGCGCCTCGTTTGCCATTGACCTCCTGGGCTTTTTCAATGGCATTCAACACCCAGTAATTTCCTTTTGTTCCTATGGCATGGGTTCCGGTTTGAAATCCCATGGCATCCGCAGCGATAATTTGCCGTTCATATTCTTCATAGGGCATCATTGGTAATCCGCTGGTACTGGGATCATCTTCAAACGGTTCAAACATGAGGGCTGTTCCTGAACCAAGGGTTCCGTCAATAAAAGTTTTCAAATACCCGAATCGGATCCAGTTGTTTTCTTTGGGGAACCTTTTTCTTAACTCATCGAGAGTCTTGAGTTGTTCTTCATCCTCTGGCAAAGCCATATTGAACGTCACCCTTAGAGTGAGTGTTTCTTCATCTTTGAATTTCTGAAAAAGGTCATAGGCTCCATTCAATTGCTGTATGCTGGTCACACCTGTTTTCCTGGCTGCGTCCAGAGCCAGTTCTAAAGCTCTCGCATTTCTTTCTTTTCTTTCTTCGGGAGTCAGTTCAACAGTGCTTTCAATATCGAGCAATCGTTGGGCTCTTTCTTTTAAGATTCCGGTTGGCTCTCCGGTTTCAGGATCCTTCACAATGGTTCCGTTCGGAGGATTGGTAGTGTCTTTTGTGATTCCTGACATTTTCAAGGCATAGTTATTAACCCATACGGAATGTCCATCAGCTCTGCTTAAGACCACAGGATTGTTTGGTGCCACTTCATCCAGGGCTTCTTTAGTCGGCCATTTTTTATCAGGAAAGGTTTCATGTTCCCATCCTCTTCCCCTTATCAATTCACCTGGTTTTGATTGTTCCACTTTTTCCTTAACCATTGATTTTATGGTTTCTATATCATGCACATATCTGAAATCAAGATTCATCATAGATTGACCACCACTGGTGAAATGAATATGGGCATCGTTGAAACCGGGAACCAAAAGTCGTCCTTCCGCATTGATCACTTTGGTAGTACTCTCTTCAATGTATTGATCAATTTTTTTATCGGAAGTTACAGCAAGAATGGTTTCTCCTCTGACAGCTATAGCTTCAGCACGAGGATTATCTTTATCAATGGTGATGATTTTTGCGTTCTTTATAACCAGATCGGCATAAGGACTTTCATATTTTTTCCCGCATCCTGTAAAACATAAAGTCAGGGTTAAAACAAAAAATATAATCATTATTTTTTTTGACATGATGTTTTTTCCTCCTTTTGTCAATTTCGCCATAGGATATTAATTTTTATGATATTTATGAATTATCACAATTGTTCCGAATTCCTTTATCTATTCCGGCTTTTTTCCTGTCTCCCTATTATCTTTGATGTTTGGAATTTGTCAAGTTCGAATAATTTTAAATCGTGAAAGAATTGTAAGGAATTTTTTTAAAAGGAATAAAGCCCGTTCGGGGAACAAGCCCTACAAAATCAGATTCTTATATTACTTGAAAATATTACCTAATATTGATAAATTGACATCAATCGATAAGAATTAAAATTATCATTGAAAGGAGAGGAAAAATTTCAGATGTTTTTGAATCCATAAAATCCATCTTGAATACTAAATTATTCACAGTAAACGAAACTGAAGTGACTCTTTCTTCTATAATCATATTTATATTACTTTTTGTTGGATTTATATTCATTTCTCGCTTTTTTTCAAGAAAAGTGATTGAGCGACTCCTGTCAAAATTTCATATACAAAAAGGAACAAAATATGTCATTCGCCGTCTCGTTGAATATACTTTAATCATATTGAGTGCTATTATTGCATTCCAGACTATCGGAATCAACCTGAGTGGTCTAGCCGTTATTTTTGGCTTGTTATCTGTGGGAATTGGATTTGGATTACAGAATGTTACGTCAAACTTTATTGCCGGACTTATATTATTGTTTGAAAGACCCATTACCGTTGGAGACCGAATAACGGTTGGGTATACTGAAGGAGATGTTATTGAAATAAACATGCGGTCAACAACAATCCGTTCGCTGAATAACATTTCTATCATTGTGCCCAATTCTGAATTTGTTTCTTCCCAGGTTGTGAACTGGTCTCATGGAGATACAAAAGTCAGACTTGATATCGATGTTGGCGTTTCCTATAGGTCTGATCTTGATTTGGTGATTGATTCCTTGAAGGAAGTTGCCAAAGAGAATGATGAGATAATGAAAAAGCCTAAGCCCGAAGTCCACCTCCGCGAGTTTGGGGATTCGGCGTGGCATATGCAGCTTCGTGTATGGATAAGGAATCCCCAACGTCATTATCATGTCACTTCTGATGTAAATTGCGCCATCGTCAGAAAATTCAGAAAAAACGGAATCGAGATTCCATATCCTCAGAGAGATTTTCATTTGCGTTCTTCAATAAAATTTCCGGTTGACTTGTCCGAAAAAAAATCATAATCAAGTCAATTTTGTTCATGAAGGATATTATGTCATATAAACTCAAGATTGTTTCGTTGCCTCACACTATATCAACTCATTCCAATGACATTCTGAGCGTAAAGATACAAGAGGCTGGTATTAATCTGAATACTTACTGCAATATGAAAGGGCTCTGCGGGAAATGTTTTGTTGAAATTCTGGAAGGAGATCTTCCCCCTCTGACAGAAACAGAGAAATATTTAATAGAACATAAGAATTTGAATGAGAATTTCAGGCTGGCCTGTATGTACAAGATAAAAAGTGATCTAAAAATTAGTATTCCTGATGAATCCATTCGTAAGAAAGCTTATATTCTCACCAAGGGAATCCAGTCTCCGTTTGAATTGAATCCGGCTATAAAAAAATACATTTTGAATCTGAAAAAACCTGACCTGTCATCCCCCCGTTCTCTTTTGCAGTTACTAGAAGAAAGTTTGAGAAAAAGAAAATTCATTATGCCGATCGATTTGATTAAAAATTTGGGGCAAAATCTTGAAAATAATGATTATCATATTAATGCTGTTTTCCATAGAGATAAAGAAATCATTGATATTGAGCAAATAAGCACTCAAAGCAAGAACTTTGGGATTGCTATAGATGTGGGGACAACAACATTGGTTCTCCAACTGGTCAGTCTGGAAACCGGGGAGGCTGTTGATATTCTGACGAACACAAATTCGCAGGTAAAATACGGAGCAGACGTTATTTCACGAATAAGCTTTGGGATTTCAAATGAAAATGGTTTGAACAAACTTCAGAATACCCTTTTAGAAGATATAAACAAAATGATCATAAAAATTCTGAAAAAGAATGGTGTGGATCCTGAGCATGTTTATGAAATTGCTGCAGCCGGAAACACGGTTATGAATCATTTGTTACTGGGTATTCCTGTGAATACTCTTGCTTTTTCTCCTTATAATCCGGTTTTTACAAAACTTCCCGCCTTCAATGCCAAAGAACTCGGATTGAATATAAACAAAAATGGAAAAGTCTATATTGCTCCCAATATACAGGGTTTTGTGGGAGGAGATATATCTTCAGGACTCATTGCTTCGGATTTTGCCAATATAGACGGAAATTATATTTATATAGACATAGGAACCAACGGGGAAATTGTCTTGAAAAAAGGAAATCAGCTAACAGCCACTTCCACCGCAGCCGGCCCTGCGTTTGAAGGAATGAATATAAGCTGCGGTATGAATGCGGTGGAAGGAGCCATATACAAAGCAGAATCCAATGAACAATTAAAAACCTACACCATAAATAATAAAAAGCCTATGGGGATTTGTGGGACAGGGCTTATTGATATCATTTCGATTTTTCTTGACAAAGGTCTTATATCGAGCCGAGGGAAAATAGAGACCCCATCCCATAAAATTCAAATTGAGAAAAACATTTTTTTAATAAAGAAAGATATTGCTCAACTCCAAATGGCGATTGCTGCCATAAAAGCAGGAATCACATTGATGTTGAAAGAAAACGGGATGACAACGGAAGAACTTGATGGGATTTACATAGCCGGAGCTTTCGGTAATTTCTTGAATATTCAAAATGCCATCAGAATAGGACTTTTACCTAAAATGGACGAGAAAAAAATCAAGTTCATTGGAAATGCTTCTCTTTCGGGGGCACAGACATTGCTGCTTTCAATGGAAGCCCGAAAGAATATCGAAAAAATGGTAAAGAAAATCAAATATATATCACTTGCCACAAAATCCGAATTTCAAAACATCTATATAAATTCACTTACATTTCCAAATGATTAAAAATAACAAAGGAGAAAATATGGAAAAAGATAAACTTATAGAAAAAGCAATAGAGGCTACTGTTACAGGAAAAAAGGAAGAAGCTATAAAACTGGCAAAGGAAGTCGTTGATAAACAATATGACATTCTTGAGGTAATCGATAAAGGATACACAGTCGGGCTTCAAAAGACCGGTGATTTATGGGAACAAGGAGAATACTTTTTACCAGAACTGATTTCCAGTGCGGAATGCATGAAAGAAGCCATGAAGATTTTTCAACCGGAGCTGGAAAGATCAAAGATGAGTGTAAAATCTTTGGGCAAAGTGGTTATAGGGACTATTGAAGGTGATATTCATGATATTGGAAAAAACCTTGTTTCTTCTCTTCTCTCTGCCAATGGTTTCAATGTGATTGACCTGGGCACAGATGTGAAACTGGATGAATTCATCAAAAAAGCGGAAGAGCATGAAACAGATTTTATATGCCTTTCATCTCTTTTGACCACAACCATGCTCGCCCAGAAAAAATTTATTGACATGCTTAAAGATAAACAGCTTTGGGGCCGATACAAAGTCATTGTGGGAGGAGCCCCTGTTACTCAAAAATGGGCTCAGGATATAGGAGCTGATGGGTATGCTGAAAATGCCATAACTGCTGTCAAAACCATCAAAGAAATGTTAGAAGAAAAGAGGTCAAAATGATTAAAAAAATACGCCCGAAAATCGAATTATTGAATAAAGATTTTATTAAAAAGATTGTGGAGGAAGCTTTTTTTGTTCTGGAGAAACAGGGAATATTTGTTGAAAATCCGGAGGCTATTGACCTTTTTAAATCTTCGGGGATGAAGGTTGATGATTCAACCAAAAGAGTCTACATTACAAGTAATTTGGTCGAATCTTCCCTGTCTTCAGCTCCAGGATTGATAAAATTATATGACAGAACAGGAGATAAAGAATATATCATTGGAAATGATGACATTCATTTTAATCCAGGTTCTGCGGCTGTTCATATTCTTGACCACAGCACAAACAAGGAAAGAAGAGCTGTGACCAAAGACCTAATCAAGTTCACAAGACTAACCGAATACCTTAAACACATCCACTTACAGAGCACTGGACTTATAAGCAGCGATATTCCGGAAATCATTTCAGACAGCTATCGTTTGTATATAAGCCTTCTTTTTTCAACCAAACCAGTGGTGACCGGGACTTTCCGGATTGAAGGATTCAAACCGATGAGTGAGATGCTGATTGTGGTGAGAGGGAGTAAAGAAAAACTGAAACAGAAGCCATTGGCTATTTTCGATGCCTGCCCCTCCCCTCCTCTCAAATGGAGCAATCTCACCACTCAGAGTTTGATAGATTGTTCCCGGGCAGGAATTCCTTCTGAATTGATATCCATGGGAATGACCGGAGCAACATCTCCCATTACCATAGCCGGGACTCTGGTCCAGCATGTCGCTGAAAATTTATGCGGTTTGGTTATCTGTCAGATGGCTCAGAAAGGAGCTCCGGTGATATTCGGAGGGTCTCCTTCCAGTTTTGATATGAGAAAAGGAACAACTCCTATGGGGGCTATTGAAACCATGATGATTGACTCAGCCTATTCCCAAATTGGAAAATTTCTGGGGCTGCCCACCCACGCCTATATGGGATTGAGTGATTCCAAAGTCAACGATTCCCAAGCCGGACTCGAATCAGGAATTGGAGCTGTTCTAGCGGCTCTTTCTGGAATCAATGTGATATCTGGACCCGGTATGCTGGATTTTGAGAGCTGCCAGTCTCTTGAAAAACTCCTTATAGATAATGAATGCTGTGGAATGGCATACCGCCTGGTTGAGGGAATTTCTCAACGGGATGAGCCTATTGCCAAAGATTTATTTGAAGGATTTTCCCTTGGAATGCAGTTTTTATCCACTCCGCATACACTGAAATGGTATAAAAAAGAGCATATATTTCCCTCAATCATAGACCGGGATACATACGACTATTGGGTTTCTCTGGGAAAAAAGTCTATTTCAGATCGGGCTTCCGGAGAAGTGGATAAATTATTGAGTGAGAACAAACCCGATACTTTAGATCAATCTCTTCAAAAGGAAATGAGACAAATAATGCTCCAGGATGCCAGAGCCAATGGTGCTGATAAACTCCCTGATATTTTGGAAATCATAAATTAGAGACTGGAAATTGATGAATTAATTGCGTTACTTGCGTTTATAGCGTTCATTGCGTTTAGGCTAATATTGTAAGATATCAGATATGAGATGGAATATGAAGTGAGATACGGAAAAAAAGAGAGAGAAAAATGGAGACAGGGACTCGTACCGTGTCCCCGTTTACCCGTCTTTAAGAACGTGGTCACGATAATGAATGCAGGAGTACTATCTGAATATTTCAAAATAAAACATATTATTTGATTGATGTAGTTGAAAATTAATAATTGCCAAAACATAAAAATATGGAAAACGGAAAAATAATAAAAAACTTCAGATTCAAATATGACAGAAGAAAAATCCTGAGACGGCTCGGTTACAAAAAAAAGTCTCAAAATCCGGATGATTCCCTTTTAGCCCTTATTCGGGAAGGCAAACAAAGGTGTCAATCCCTCATCAAACCCGCTTCCATATACTCAATCATCAATTATGAGGATACAAACAAACATTCCATTTTTCAAGATGCTGAAAAAGTAGCCCTCAGTGTATGCACCATAGGACATGAAATCGATAAACATATTGATGAGTTATTTAAAAAGGATGAAACCTTGAATGCTCTGATTTTTGATGCCATCGGATCTGAAGCAATCAATCAGGTTGCCCTGCAAACAGACCATTTTCTTGCTTTCAAAGCCAGGAAAATGAATTTGTGGGCAAGCAAACGATTCAGCCCCGGTTATAAACAATGGGAATTGAATGAACAGAAATTTGTCTTTCAAAAAGTTCCGGCTCAAAAGATAGGAGTGAAACTTCTTGAGTCATTCATGATGATTCCCCGGAAGTCAACGTCTTTCCGGATCAATTTTTATAAGAATAAGAGTTTAACAACCCGAAGATATCCTAAGATTAGTATGATATAAAACTCAGAATAGAATCAATTTTATGGATTTCGAATGAAATCTCAGCTTGGCTGAGTTTTCGTAAAGAAAATAAAAGAATTACGGAATTGCCTTCAGGGA
Source organism: uncultured Eubacteriales bacterium (assembly GCA_964584935.1). Lineage (GTDB taxonomy): Bacteria > Acidobacteriota > Aminicenantia > Aminicenantales > Aminicenantaceae > CAZPBN01. Next base: position 9,485 of record CAZPBN010000028.1, read on the forward strand.
AAGAGAATTCTTAAAAACAAATTTTATAGGGAAAAATAGACTTTTAGATTTTTGGGCGATATTGACATATCATTTATCAATAAAACCGCTTTTTTGTCTATGATAAGATAAATCCTCTTAGAATAAATTTTTTGCCTAAAAAATTCATTCTAAGTAAAATACTCCAGAGGAACCAAAATTCTATGTTATTGAATTATAAAGAAATAAATCAGCCAAGCTGTAAAGTAAATAAAGTATAAAGTAGCTGTAAAGTCACCCAGAGGTGAGATGATAAATTTATTTTAAAGAATAAATAGAGTTAATTAATATGGTTCTATTCCATTTATAGCCACTTATAAATATGATTTTCGAATCTATGATCTCCAATCAAGCCGCAAAATATTCCGTTTTTTCTATATTTTGATCTTTTTAGGCGGTCTTATTTTTTTTAGCCCATATTCAGAAAGGATTAGATTCAATTCTGGAATGTCTTTTTTTATCAACGCGTTTAGTTTATCCACCAGATTTCCAATAATTTGTTTGAGTTCTTTGATTTTGAATAGATCCGTATTGGTTGGTTTTAAGGGAGGCCCACCGAGAGACATTCCCAGCATCCTCACCATCATAGAATAAGAACTTCCCATTATTCCTCTTAACGCCATTTCTGCTGAACCTCTGTATCCGATTTCTTTGGGAATGATTTCTTCACTCAATTGATTAAACTTTTCTTCAAATTGGTTTAAAACAGGTTCCACCTGAGCCTTGGTCTTTTCTTTTTCTTCAAGGGTTTCATGCAAATTTTTGAGTTTCATTTTTATGGATTTCACGGCTGTTATGGCAAGCCCCATTTTCCTGGAAAGCACCAGAGTTTCTATTTGGGCTTCAACCTGATCCTCCCAGGCATCTTTATCGAACTGAATCCTGGGATCAGAATGAATGATTCCCTTTTTGGATAAAGACTGTTCATCAACATTCAATTCGATTCTATATTCTCCCGGAGATACCAAGGGAACGGAAACGAGTCCAAAAGCGGATGTTGAAATGACTTTTCCCTCTTTTGTTTTTGGAATCATCTGAAAGTTCCACTCTTTTCTGAAAAGCCCTGTTTTGGTAGGAAGTCTTATTTCATAAACTTTGTCACCTGACTTGTCTTTAATAAAAATACAGGGTCTTTCTTTCGGCTTTTCTTTAAAATAAGCGTCAATGATCATTCCTCCTTCAGGATTAGCCGCAGAATAAATAGAAGCTGTTGAGGTTTCATGTCTTGAACTTCTGTAGTAGTGAGTGACAGGCTTTATATTGAACAGATGAAAATCAGACTCAATAACATGAGTATTCATTTCCTGAAGTGGGTATATGTTATCCATTATCCACACCCCCCTTCCATGAGTGCCGATGATAAGGTCATTTTCTCTTGGGTGGATGGCTATATCACGGACAGCAACTGTGGGAAGATTGTTTTTTAAAGAAAACCAGGATTCTCCTCCATCCAGGGAAGCAAATATACCAAATTCTGTACCGGTGAATAAGAGATTTGGGTTTCTGGTGTCCTCTCTTATCACATGGATCCAGCCGAATGGGAGATTCCCTTTGATTGATTTCCAGGTTTTCCCGTAGTTTTCAGTTTTGTAAAGATAGGTGTTGTAATCATCATTTCTGTGTCCATCAAAGGCTGCATAGGCTGTTCCCGCATCAAAATGGGAAGCTTCAATCCTTGAACACCAGGTATGAGGAGGAAGTCCTTTTATATTGTTAACAACATTGCTCCAGTTCTTTCCTCCGTCTAGAGTGAGCTGCACATTGCCATCATCGGTTCCGCACCAGATAACTCCCTTTCTGACTGGAGATTCAGCAATGGTGATGATGGTGCAGTGAATTTCTGCTCCGGTGTTATCCGGAGTGATCGGTCCTCCGGAATCTTTTTGCTTCTCAGGGTCATTGGTGGAAAGGTCAGGGCTGATCTTTGTCCAGGAATGCCCTCCGTCTGTTGTTTTGAAAAGGAAATTGCCTCCTGTGTATAAGGTTTTCGGATCATGATGGGAAGTGAGTATGGGGGAATTCCAGTTATACCGGAAAGGAGGTTTTTTTAAGGAAGCTTCCGGCCTTATGGATTGACCATGCCCGGTTTTTATGTTGACTTTGTAAAGAGCATTCATCTGGAAGTTATTGTAAACAATATTGTTATCTAAGGGATCGACTTGAATATAAAACCCATCTCCCCCTCCAATTCTATACCAATCGCTGTTTAATATACCTGAATTATCAAAAGTGGCACTCGGGCCTCCCCAACTGCCATTATCCTGAAGTCCACAATATACATAATAAGGAGTTCTGTAATCGAAGCCGATTTGATAAACTTCAGCCAAAGTCATATGCTGAATATTTCGCCAGGTTTTTCCTCCGTCGTAGGAAATATCTATTCCTCCGTCGTTCCCGTCAACCAAATGAAGCGGATTGGAAGGGTCGATCCATAAAGCATGGTGGTCTGAATGGGTGTTCCCTGATATACTTTTGAACCTTTTCCCCATGTCTCGGGAAACAAATAAACCTCCGGAAAAGACATATATAACCTTATCATCTGTCGGATCCACCCGAATTTGGCTGTAATAGAAAGGCCTTGAGTTTACGGTTTGATACGTCTCATTGTCACAGGTTCTTTCCCAGGATTCTCCTTTATTTTCAGAGCGCCATATACCCCCATTTTTGTGTTCGATAAGAGCATAGACAACATCCGGATTGCTGTGCGACACAGCGATTCCGATCCTTCCCATAACACCTTCCGGTAAATCTTTTTCCAGCTTTTTCCAGGTTTTTCCTCCGTCCGTTGTTTTATAGAGTCCGCTCCCCGGCCCCCCGCTTCTGAAATAATAGGGAAGCCTTCTGTGGTCATAAGCAGCAGCATAGAGTGTCAGGCTATCAGAAGGATCCATAGCCATGTCTGCAATCCCGGTGTTTTCATTGATATAAAGAACATTTTTCCAGGTTTTTCCGCCGTCAATCGTTTTATACACTCCCCTTTCTTTATTGGGTCTCCAGAGGTGTCCCATAGCGGCAACAAAAAGGATATTCGGATCACCGGGGTTGATAATGATTCGGCTTATATGCCGAGTGTTGTTCAATCCCTTATTTTCCCAGGATTTTCCCCCATCAACAGATTTGTAGACTCCATTACCGATGGTCACACTGTTTCGACATGTGGATTCACCCGTTCCCACCCATACAATTTCAGGGTGAGAAGGAGCTATGGTGACATCGCCGGCAGATACAGTCTTTTCTTTATCAAAAACAGGATTCCAATCAGTCCCGTTATTTTCTGATTTCCATACTCCACTGGGACCAATGGCTGCATATATAATCCATGGTTTTTCCTTCACAACATCAATATCAACTGTTCTTCCACCCACAGCAGCCGGACCGATGCATCTCCAGTTTAAAGATTCAAAGAGATTTTCGACCTTATCGGCGCTTTGGGAAAAAACCTTAGGAGTAAGGAATAAGATTGTAACAAAAAGGCACACAGTCATAATTTTTAAAACACTATATATGTATTTCATGTTCATCACCTTCCTCCTATGAGTACGAAAAAACTTTCCATCTGTTTTGAACTTAGTATATTCTTTTCCGTATAATGATGTAAAGACTATGATATTAATTGCTAGGAGGATGTATGAGTAAACGCACTTTATTTTTTTGTTGTATTTTGGTTTTGTTTTTATTTTCACTTTACTCAAATTCCATTGCGAATGTTTCTTTTGAGAAATATCATCAACCTGATGAAGTGGAAGCCATTCTAAAATCATGGACTTCCACTCACTCCAGCTTAACAAAGTTAATAAATATAGGACAGAGCACTTGCAACCAGAATATATTCGTACTGCGAATTGCTGCCCAGTCAGAAAACAGCCTGAATCCTGAAAAACGACCTGCTGTTTTTGTATCAGGAAACATTGAAGGAACTCACCTTGTCGGAACCGAAGCTTCCCTCATGATCATTGAACAACTTCTGAAAAATTATCAATCAGATCAAAAAATCAAGTTCCTTCTCCAAAAGAGAACTGTTTATGTTGCTCCTCTTTTAAATCCTGATGTTGCCCAACATTTTTTTGATGATGTTCTGTGGGAACGATGGACTAATCATCATCCTATAGATGATGATCTGGATTCCCTGATTGATGAAGATAGTCCTGATGACTTAAACAATGACGGGGTGATCACCCAAATGAGGGTCAAAGATCCGGAAGGCACTATGATTCCTGATCCTAAAGAACCAAGACTTATGCGAAAAGCAAATTCGACTAAAGGAGAAAAAGGCATATACAAACTTTATCCAGAAGGACTGGATAATGACGGAGATGATCATTATAATGAAGATCCCCCCGGCGGAATTGAGATCAACCGGAACTTTATGCACGACTTTGAGTATCATGTCAAAGAAGCTGGATATTGGCCTGCTTCTCAGAAAGAAACCATTGTTTTGCTCGATTTCTTATTTTCCCACCAAAATATTGCCATGGTTTTGAATTTTTCCACCGAAAACACATTTCTGAATCTTCAGCAAACCGGGCAGGCCAAGGCAGCCTCTGATAAAGTTAAGGTTCCGGAACGATTCGCCGGTTTTCTCGGAATGGATCCTGATAAAGAATACAGCCTTACAGAGATCGTCGAAGTTCTTAAAGGTATGAATATCGCTGGAGGGATGGAAATTGATGAACGTATGGTGGCTATGTTTTTAGGTCTGGGGCCTGCTGTGAAAATCCATGATCAAGACAGGCCTCTTTTTGAAGAAATCAGCCAAGACTACAAGGATGCTTTAAAGGAAGCTCAACTAGATTATCCCGAAAAAAGAGCTCACGGAGTGGGAAAAGGTTCATTTGTCCCTTTTTGCTATTTTCAATACGGAGTACCGGTTTTTTCTTCTGACCTCTGGAGAATACCGGAAATGAAAAAAGAAGAAGAAAAAAAGGATGCCCTGACAGTGGATCAATTGAAAACCATGTCTTCTGAGGATTTTTTAGCTCTTGGAGAGGAAAAGATTGACGCATTTATGAAAGAAATGGGAGCTCCTCCTAATTTTAATGCTTCGATGGTGATTCAGATGGTCGAATCAGGAAGAGTCACCCCAAAAAAAATGGCTGAAATGATCGATAAGATGCCTAGCAAACCGGCAAGTGACGGAGAAGAGCATCCCCAATCTTATATTCTGAAATGGTCTGATGAAGTACTCGACGGAAAAGGATTTATCAATTGGAAGCCTTTTAATCATCCCACTCTGGGAAATGTTGAAATCGGAGGATTTGTCCCCTATTTGGAAATAAATCCTCCTGTGAAAGACATCAAAAAGACGGCTTCCTTTCATGCTGATTTTTATATTGATTTAATGGATAAGCTTGCTTTTTTAAACATAGAAAAAGTGGAAGTCAAAAACCTTGGAGAGGATTATTACAAACTCACTGTTTTCTTCACAAATCCGGGTTGGTTCCCAACCTCAACAGCTCAGGGAAGAAGAGCCAAATCAGTGTGGCCGATTACAGTCAAGCTGGAAACAGAAAAAGACCAAATCATTTTTTCAGGTCACAAAAAGGAGTCGATTCCCTTTATTGAAGGAAAAAAGACAAGAAAAATGGAATGGACAATAAAAGGTAAAGAAGGTTCCAAAATAACATTAAAAGCAGGAGCCCCGAAAATAGGATCTGTATCGAAAACAATTGTCCTTAAGGAACAGGGAGGATAATATGATGATTAAAAATAAATTATTGAGTGTTTTGTTTGTGATCTTGGTTTTCACAATTCTTCAATCTCAGATTGACCTGTCAGCTTCTGAAATTGACCTTTCGTTTGACCACTTTTACGATCATAAAGAACTCACAAAAACACTGAAACTTTTTGAACAAACATACCCTCAATTTGTAACGGTTAAATCGCTGGGAAAATCGTATCAAGGAAGGGAAATCTGGGCAGCTATAATTAACAATCCGGATACAGGAGCAGACCACACCAAACCGGGTTATTACATTGATGGAAATATTCACGGAAATGAGATACAAGGAACCGAAGTGGCAATATATGCGGTTTGGTATTTGCTCAAGAATTACGGAAAAACAGATTTAGCCTCCCGCCTTCTCAATGAAAAAGCATTCTATGTGATTCCAACCATGAATCCTGACAGCCGCGACCACTACATAAATAAAGTTTCAGACCCGAACTCACCCCGAACAGGTCTTATCCCCCATGATGATGACAAGGACGGAGCTTTAGATGAGGATGGTCCCGAAGACCTGGATGGAGATGGTTCTATTACTTATATGAGGAAAAAAGATCCCCACGGGAACTTCAAGTCCCATCCTGAGAATCCAAAGATGATGATACCGGTTAAGCCAGGAGAAAAGGGAGAGTATATTCTTTTAGGACAGGAGGGTATTGATAACGATGGTGACGGGAGAATCAATGAAGACGGACCCGGCGGATATGATATGAACCGGAATTATGGATACAACTGGCAGCCAAATTATGTCCAGAGAGGAGCCGGGAACTATCCCTTTTGTTTTCCTGAAACCAAAGCAACCCGGGATTTCTTGCTGGCTCACCCCAATATTCTGGGAGCCCAGAATTTTCATAATTTTGGAGGAATGATATTGAGAGGTCCGGGCGCCAAAAACCTTGGAGAATATCCTATTCAAGATCGAAGAGTTTATGATTATATCGGTGAAAAAGGGAAAAAAATTCTTCCTGGATATGTCTATGTGGTTGTCTACAAGGATATGTACACCGTTTATGGCGGAAGTATTGATTATCTTTATAATGTTCTTGGAATTTATACCTTCACAAATGAACTGGATATGGATGCTTTTGGTTCATTGCCTTTCGGAGAGGAAAAAAGCGAAGAGAAGGAAGATCCTGAAAGAGGAATTAGAGGAATGGCATTTCCTTTCCAGAGTATGGATGAGCTCATCTACCATGACCTGGTTCTAATGGAAGAGCACTACACGGATTGGCATTCTTATGAACATCCCCTGTATGGTGAAATAGAAATCGGAGGCATTAAAAAATTCGGACGCCGTGTCCCTCCGCTGTTTAAGCTGGCAGAAACATGTCATAGAAATGCGGCATTCTGTTTGTACCATGCGGATCAACTCCCTCGCCTTGAATTTCAGAAAACCGAGTTAAAAAGGATTGAAAAGGGAACTTATCAATTGGATATTACCATTGAGAACACAAGGGTAACTCCTACCATTTCCGCTGTAGCCCTTCAGAATAAGATTCACCGCGTGGACAGATTAAAAGTCAACGGAAATAAGGTGAAACTCATCGCTGCCGGGAAATTAACCGATAAATTTCGGGAAATTACTCAAGAAGTCAAGATATTCGATAATTCTATTTGGGTGGACTCAGGGATTCCTGGTTTTGGAGTAGTGAGTTATCGATTCATTATCAAAGGAAAAGGTCAGATCCAATTAACCTATGACTCATTGAAAGGCGGAACCTATACCAAGACTTTGGAATTAAATTAGAACGCATCTTTGAAGGGCCCGGTCAATGGATCGGGCCCGAAGAGATACATAAATATCCGTTATAGTAACAAAGGTTATTGCTTTATTTTTGTATTAAATATCATCTTACGTCTAACATCTGACGTCTTTATAATTCTATTTTCCGCCGATGAGCATGCTTTTGATTCTAAAGGTAGGAGCAGTAAAACTTTTATTTAAATCAAGGTCATTTGCTTTCAAATCGATGCTCTTGAGCATATCATCTGCAGTTCCGGCAATGGTCAAACCTTTAACCGGAAAAGCGATTTTTCCGTCCTCAATCCAGAATCCGGAAGCTCCTCCGCTGAAATTCCCATTGACAGGATTGATTCCGTATCCGGTCAAGCCGGTTAAAAGCAGTCCCTTTTTGGTCGCTTTTATTATTTCTTCAGGTGACATATCGCCCGCGGTCAGGTAAAAATTATGAGAACCAATCCCTGGGATACTTCTGAAATCTCTTCTTGAAGCATTTCCGGTGCTTTGAACACCAGCTCTTTGACCCACAATGGTGTTGTACATAAATCCTTTCAAGGCTCCGTTTTTCATAATGAATCTTTTCTGGGTCGGAACGCCTTCCCCATCAAAAGGTTTACTTGCCAATCCTTTTGGTAACAATCCATCGTCTATAATAGAAACCAAATCAGAACCAATTTTCTTATTCAGTCTTTTTCCGAGAAAGCTCGCCTCTTGAATAACCCTTTCTCCGTTCACAGCTCCTAAAATTCCTCCCAAGATTCCTCTGGCAACATCCGGATCAAAAATAACAGCGGCTTTCTGAGTTGTCACCATTCTGGGATCCAGCATCTTATAGGCATCTTTAGCTGCCTTATCGGCAATTTCTTTGGAGGGCTTCAAATCCGAAAAGTACCGCCTCGAACAATACTCACTTCCGGAAGATTTCTGATCTTTTTTTTCTGCAACCACAGAAACACCGAAATAGCAATAGGATGTTTTATAACTCTTTCGAAGGCCGTGGGAATTTGCTAAAAATATTTCATTGTCATTCTCTCCATATCCGGCTCCAGCGCTTTTAGTGATGCGGCTGTCTTTCATAGCCTGTTTTTCCGTGTTCAAGGCAATTTTTATTTTATCGTCCAGAGGAGTATTTTTTATGTCGGGATCGTAGAGGCTCTTGACATCAGAAATTCCTTTATTATCAGGAAGAATATTATTTTTGTCTGAAGTTGTGTGTCGAGCAAAACTGACAGCACTATCGACAGCTTGTCCAATTGACTTTTCTGAAAAGTCATTGCAGCTTGAAAATGCCATCTTTCCTTTGATAAAAACTCGCAATCCGCACCCGTGTGAGCTGGCTTCTTCGATTTTTTCCAAATTATTATTTCTCACTTCAATGCTTAAATTTCGGCTGGATTCCAAAAACACTTCCGCTTCATCAGCGCCTTTTTTTAAACATTTGTTGACAAGCTTTTCAGTCAATTCTTTATAATTCATGATAGTCTCCTTTTCCGATGATTTTAGCCTCTGGCTTTACTTCCGCCAACATTTATACCTCGAATTCTTACTGTTGGCTGCCCTGCAGAGACTTCTGCGAGTTGACCTTTTCCACATATGCCAGGGCCAAAATCCAAATCATATCCGACAGCATCTATATTCGAAATGACGTCTTTACAATTTCCTATCAATGTGGCGCCTTTAACCGGTGTGGTTTTTTTACCGTTTTCAATGAGATACGCTTCTCTGCATGTGAAGTTAAATACCCCTGTTATGGGATTGACACTCCCCCCGCTCAAACTCTGAACATACAATCCTTTCTTTGTCGAATGGATGATATCTTCAGGATTGTCCTTTCCTTTGTCAATAAACGTATTCGTCATCCGGGGAATTGGAATGTATCGGAAGCTTTCTCTTCTTCCGTTTCCTGTTCGTTCCATATTGATTTGTTTTGCAGAAAGAATGTCTGTCATGTATTTTTCAAGAACTCCCTTGCGAATCAATACATTCCGTTTCATCTGGGTTCCTTCATCATCAAAATTGGTGGTTCCTCTTCTGTTGGGCAGGCTTCCGTCATCAACCATGGTAAAAACAGAGCTTGCCACTTTTTTGCCCAGCTTTCCGGTAAATGCTCCGATTTTTTTTGCGATGTTATCCGCTTCCAGAGGATGACCAACCGCTTCGTGGACCAGTACTCCTCCCCATCCATTCTGCATCACCACATCCATGATTCCTGCAGGGGCGTCTTCAGCATCCAGCATAGCCACAGCTTCCCGGGCAGCACTTCTTGAGACTTCCTCCGGAGTGACCTCATCAAACATTTCAAAACCGGAATGCCGGCTTAATCTTTCCCTGCTCATATGCTGGGTTTTTTGGTTAGCCCCCAGAGTTTGAACAATGAAAAATAGCAGTGGAAGCTCATCGTTTAAGAGAAGCCCGTCACTGTTTGCAATTGTCCGGCCTCTTATTTCATCGTAATAAGAGATGGAAACCATTTTTATTCTGGAATCATAATCAAGAGCTGCCTGGTTGGCTCTTTTCATCACTTCCAGGCGTTTTTTGTCGGCAATATCTTGCAGAGGGAGCTTGACTGTAATAAATGATTTCCTATGAGCTTTTTTGATATCAACAGGAGGTACTTTTTTTGTCCCTCTGGCAATATAGGATGCCACTTCAGCGGCTCTTTTGAGATTGTCTTCGGTGATTTCTTCAGTATAAGCGTATCCTGTTTGAGTCCCTGAAATAACTCTGACTCCAGCTCCTTGGCTGATTCCAAAAACGGCACTTTTAAATTTAGATTCTTCCATGAGGATTCTTTTTGAAATTCTGTGTTCAACATAAACATCAGCAAATTCTCCTCCTTTTTCTAGTGCTTTTTGAATAGTCCGGTTGAGTATTTGAGGATTGACATTGATTTGAGTTGAATCAATAGATGAGCCTTTTTGGGCCATCAATTTTGATAAAAGAGTTGGAGTTGCGGCAGCAGCGACTCCTCCTTTAAGGCTTAATTCCAGAAATTTACGCCTTGGAATATCTTTGACAAAGTAATTTTTATATTTCATATTTTCCCTCATAATAAATAAATTTTTTTATTATTTAAAATTCATATAATCATATGAAAATTTAAATGTCAATGAGTTATTGAATTGAAGTTCCCCCATTTTTTTCTTTATAGGATAATAATAATGAAGTGGGATCAGGTTAATGGGTTCAAAAACACGCAGGATTTTCACCAGCGATGAAAATCC
>CAZPBN010000029.1:0-19893 GCA_964584935.1 uncultured Eubacteriales bacterium
AGGACCCCTCACTCTTAGTTTATAATAGAACTTAAAAAATTTCCGGCGTGCTTCAAAGGGGGTATTTGGTCTGTTTAGTCCATCTAGTCTGTTTAGTCTATTTAGTCTGTTTGGTTCATTTGGTCTGGGATATGCCCCCCGTTTTTCGAACCAGTTTTGAAACTACTTTTCGCTAACATCTCAGAGAGATAATTTACCCTTTTCTTTTAAATATGTTATCGGCGACTTGTTTCCAAGTACCGAATGTCTACGAATGAAATTATAATACCCTTGAAACGTGGTGTGTACCGTTTCCTATGTTTGTCTGACATCATCTGCCTCCTCAAAAGGGCTTCCTTTTCACTCTGATGATGTCTATTATATCACGAAAATACTAGCACACCATGTGGTTCAAATTTTGGGGTGCAGTTCACTGTTTGGTCCGTTCGGGGGCAGGGCCCTACTTTTTTAATATTAATTCTGACCTCTCACGTCTTACGTCTCACATCTTACGATATATTCTCTTTCATCTCACGTCTCACGATTCATAACGTCTCACAATTCCAAGTGTCATTGGCCGGCTTGGCCGGGCAATCCAAGCCTATAAGGCTGTTCGGGGATCGCACCCTACAGAATAATTTCGTCTCACGTCTTACGTCTTACGTCTCACGATTCTATTTAGGTTCATCTCGATTGTCCTTTGATGATAAAATCAAAGAATAGATAAATCCCCCCATGCAAATACCGAAAATAAGACTCATAAATACAATTGTTTCAATTGACATTGTTTTTCACATTTAACTTCTTTGTTATGATTTTATTAAAAATAATAAAAATGGCAAGCGCAATTCCCCATTGAAAAATCACTGTACCAAGGGTAGAGCTTGAAAATATATTAAGCCAAGTATCAGGATTCCTTTTTATACTGTCCCAAAACCACCAGGCTAATAAGGCAATAAACTGAATCGGTAAAACAAAAGTAACAAGAATGTCAAATGCTTTTCCTAGCTTTATTTTTTGACCGGAATTTTTTATGATTTCTTTCCGGAATTTTTTTGGCCCTATTTTAATAACCAGAAATATGAAGAAAGCTCCGCTAATAACCAGCCCCATACTCCAAACCCAATCCTGATTATGAAAGAATCCTAAACTAATGGCTGAGGGGAATCCTAACACAAAGCAGCTTATTCCAACAGTGGTAACAGCCTTTTTCCTGGATAATCCGGCATCAATAAATATTCGGGAAATGAGTTCTAACATGGAAATTAGAGATGAGAAAGCAGCAAAACAAAGAGCCAGAAAAAACAGGGCAAGAAAAAAAGAACCGGAAGGAATTTTTGAAAATAATTCCGGTATCCATATAAAGGTAAGCCCTTCATTTCCTTGTTTCATAACATTAAGAACTTTATCCTGGGCAAAGCTCTGTCCGAAATAAAATGAAAAGACAGTGGGAATAACAATGATAGCGGCTAAAAGCGATGCCATGGAATTTCCAAATCCTAAAGTGGCGGAGGTTAAGACGGGATTTTCTTTTTTCCTAGAATAAATTGCATATGTCAACATAAGTCCCCAGCCAGCACCATTCGACCATGCCGACTGGCTTAAGGCATTAATCCAAATTTTCAGATCTCCTAGCTGGGAAAGATTAGGAGAAAATAAAAATTCCAATCCATTCAAGGCTCCAGGAAGAGTTAAAGCACGGACTGCAGCAATGAGAAGGAGAACGAATAAAGAGGGGATGAGCAGTTTATTGGCTCGTTCAATTCCTTTCGCCACTCCGAAATAAATAACCGTACATCCTATGAATATGGCGAGTAAATGAAATATCACTGGTTCGTAGGAGGAAGTGAAAGCATTCCACAGTTTTTCTGGTCTTTTCTCAATAAGCTTTTGAAAACAAGTAGCAAAAAAATATTTTATACACCATCCTGTTACAACGGTATAATAAAAAGTAATGGCAGCTGTAACAAACACAATCCAGGTTCCCATCCAGGCGAAGTTTTTTCCTATCATTTGACTAAATGATCCAATAATGCCCTGCCGGGTTTTTTTCCCTATGGAAAGTTCAATAATTAAGAGAGGGATTGCCCATATAAAAAGGAATAATATCCAGACAAGCATAAAAGCTCCTCCTCCGTATTGGGAAGCAATGCGGGGGAAACGCCAAAGATTTCCTGTTCCCACTGCCATCCCGAGACCGGCAAATATGATTCCCCATCTTGAGAATGATTCTTTTTTCATACTAATTCCCTCACTTGAACTATTTCATGATCAATTATTAAATACTAAAAAAGGATCAAAACCATATTCTTTGTTGGATTTATTGGCAAAAGCTACCACACGGCCTTCTGGATTAAACAACCGGAATATCTCTTCATTTTTGGAAACATAATTAGTATATTTACTTTCTGAAGGAACAATCTTTAGTATATTTTCCAAGGAAATGAAATTTCCGTTTCTTGCCCTATTTGTTCCTTTTTCTCTCAGGATGACTTTAGGGAACTCGGGAAATAATGATTCCAAAGGGATAATAAATTCAGAAAATTGATTTTTTGAACAAAAATTGTTTATTTCCTCTATTGTATGGCTTTCTTTTAAATGAAATATTCCAATTTTTGTCCTTTCTAACTTTGTGAGATGACCACCGCATCCCAATTTGTTTCCAAGATCATTTGCTATGGAACGGATATAAGTTCCCGAAGAACATTCCATATTGAAATCAATAAAAGGAGGATCATAATCATTCAACTGAAAATTAAATATTTTGACTTTTACTGGAGAAATGTTAACTTTAATTTTTTTCCTAGCAAAATAATAAGCTGGCTTTCCTCTATATTTTTTTGCAGAGAAGGGTGGAGGAGTTTGAAATAGTTCTCCTTTGAAACTTGAAATATAATCCAGAATTTTTTTTCTATCCGGAAAATCCTTGACTTCACTAGAGCTCGTTTCCCCTTTACAGTCATAGGTATTGGTTGAAAATCCCAGACGTATCTGCCCTCTGTAAAATTTATTCAGTTTCGAGAAAAAAGGAAACAATCGAGTGGCTTGGCCAATTCCAACAGCCAATAAGCCAGTCGCTAAGGGATCCAGGGTACCGAAATGACCGATTCTCTGAAAATTAAGAACATTTCTTAACTGATTGACAATGTCATGAGATGTGAAGTCTTGTGGTTTGTTAACCAGAATAAGTCCGTTCATTGTGAATGATTCACTTCGATTTATATTTTAATTTAATGATGCTTTTTCTTTTTATAGTCTTGTTTCAACAGTTGTTCAACCGTAAGAGGAAGTTCTTTAATCAGGTTTTCATATTTTCCTTTTGTCGTAAATCCCGCTGCATTCAAATGCCCTCCTCCTCCGAAATGTTCAGCAACACATGCTGCACATGCATCATCTTTTGATCTAAGGCTAACTCTAAATGTATGACTATTTATTTCCTTAAAAAACATGACTATTTCAACCCCTCTTATCGATCTAGCTAAAGATGTAATATCTTCGGTATCAATCTCCTTGATATTCAAAGAATCTAAATAATCTTTAAACATAGCAATGACAGCGATATTGCCTTTGTCATTTATTTTAACAGTGGAAAGCACTTTCCCTAACAATTTTATTTTCTCTGGAAGATTGTTGTTAAATAAAAAGTCAGAAATTTTCGTAGGATTGGCTCCGTATTTAACCAGTTTGCTGCACGCCTCAAAAGTGTCAGTATTGGTATTGGAAAACTGGAACGATCCTGTATCTGAGACAATGGCACAATAGAGGTGGTTTGAAATTTCAGGAGTGAACGGAATCTTTAATTGTTCTCCAAGAAGCAAGACTAATTCAGCAACTGCGGAACTCTCCGGTACAACCCAATTGATATCAGCATAATAATCGTTGGAATGGTGATGATCGATATTGATTTTATAGGTATGATCCAAATTATTCTGTCCGGAGCGTTCCACGTTTGCACATTCGAGCAGAATCACAACATCAAATTCATTTGGAGGAATTTGACCGATTTCGATTTTATCTGCATCATGAATCGTATCAAAAGGAGAAGGAGTGTTGTCTTGATTGATAATCTTGACTTCTTTTCCCATATTCTCCAGCATGGAACGTAGAGCCAAACCGGTGCAAATAGAGTCTCCGTCTGGTCTCAAATGAGAAGTGATCACAATTTTACGGCTTTCCTTTATTTTATTAGCAATTAAATCAACTGAATTATTTTCCATCTTTCTTGAGTTCATTTATTATTTTATTGATTCTTTCTTCATATTCAGGATTTTGGTCTATGTGAAAAAATAGCATTGGATTATACTTTAATTTGACATTAGACGCAATAGTCTTCCTCATATAGGGGGTTCTTTTTTTCAAAATGTTGAGTATTTTGTCTGTATTTTCAAAGTCATAGAGTCGAATATAAACATGAGCTGTTTTGAGGTCAGCTTTCATCTCAACTCTGGTTATGGTTATTATTCTAGATGACGAATCCTGGAATTCTTCAATCAGAAACTTGCTTAATTCTTCTTTAATTAAGCTGGCAACCCTTTTTTGTCTTCGATTAGTGCTCATTTTTTAATAGATAAGTTGGTTTTGGAATATTTTTTCAGATTCTGACGTCAGAGAATAGAACTTCTTAAGATAGCCTAATTATCAAGCCAAGTCAAAAGTATTGAATTTCATAATTCAATATTTCACCATCTATAATCTTTTCTGCATCTTCGACTATTTTAATGAAAACAGTCTCCAAATATTCTTTTTGATTGTTGAGAGTGACAACTCCAATGGTTGATCTTTGCCATTTGTCTTGATAATCGACTTCTGCAAATGCCACATTATATCTGTTTTTTAACTTATCCCGAATACTTTTCAACCTTTTCCTTTTCTCTTTTAGAGAATGGGAATAAGGAAGATATATTTCCAATAGTAAAAATCCAACAACCATTTATACAAAAAAAAATTATTTATTGCTTTATTTCTTCAATGGTATAAGCTTCGAGAATATCTCCTTCTTTGATTTCTTTGAATTTTCCAAGTCCTATTCCGCATTCTAAATCCTTATTGACTTCATTATAGTTTTCTTTAAGATGCTTTAAGGAAGAGACTTTTCCTTCATAAATAATTTCATCATCCCGTTTTACTTTAATATTTGATTTTCTAGTAATTTTTCCGTCTGTCACATAGCATCCTGCAATCGTCCCCACCCGAGGTATCTTAAATATTCTTCTCACTTCCGCTCTTCCAATATAGCTCTCTTTCAATTCAGGTTCTATCATCCCTGATATGGCTTTTTTGATATCGTCTGTGAGATGGTAAATGACTTTATAGCTTCTAATTTCTATATTCTCTTCTTTGGATTGATCAATAATCTTTTGATTTGGTTTTATGTTGTATCCGATAATTATGGCATTGGATGCTGAAGCTAAGAGAACATCCGATCCCGTGATATTCCCGGTGCTTGAATGAATAATATTAATCTTTACTTCCTTTGTACTGAGCTTTGGTAATATTTCTGTAAGAGTATCAAGAGAGCCCTGTACATCGGCTTTGATTATTAAGGGAAGTTCTTTGACTTCTCCTTCTTCTATTTTTTTAAAAAGTTCATCCAGAGATAAATGTTCAGGTCTTCTGGTGGTTTCTTTTTTCATTTGTGATTTTCTGTGAGAAACAATCTGCCTTGCGCATTCTAAATCAGACATGACCTGGAAAAAATCACCAGCTATAGGTACATTAGAAAATCCGAGAACCTCTACAGGTGAGGAGAGTTCGGCTTGTTTCAATCGATTGTTGTTTTCATCAAACATTGCTTTGACTTTTCCGCAACAAGTACCTGATAGGAATGCATCCCCTTGATATAAAGTTCCTTGCTGGATGATAACTGTTGCAACAGGACCCTTTTTTGAATCCAGACGAGCTTCTAAAATTATTCCCTGGGCAGGACCTTCTGGATTTCCTTTAATTTCTGTCACATCACTTAAAAGAAGGATCATTTCAAGCAATTCCTTGAGATTGGTTTTCTCTTTAGCTGAAACTTCAACACTGATAATATCTCCACCCCAATCCTCAATAAGAAGTCCTTCTTTGGATAATTGCTGTTTGACTCTATCTAAATCAATACTTTCTTTGTCAATTTTATTGATGGCAATCAACATAGGAACATTTGCCGCTTTGGCATGGTTGATGGCTTCTTTGGTTTGAGGCTTGACTCCATCATCGGCAGCCACAACCAGAACAACAATATCGGTGATCTGGGCCCCCCGGCTTCTCAATTGAGTAAATGCTGAATGACCGGGAGTGTCAATAAATGTAATAAATCTATTATTAAAACTGATTTTATAAGCTCCGATGTGTTGAGTGATTCCCCCGGATTCTTTATTAACGATATGGGACTTCCTTATGGCATCAAGTAGAGTCGTTTTTCCATGATCAACATGCCCCATCATTGTAACCACAGGAGATCTTTCTATCATTTTTTCCTTTTCGCTTTCAGCTCTTTGTTTCGCTTGTTTTTCTACGGGAACGATTTCTATAGAAATATCCAATTCATTGGAAATATTTTCAGCTATCGACTTATTAACCACATCGTTAAGGCTAATATAAAATCCTTTGGCGTTGAGTTTGTCGACGATATCTTTTCCTTTTATCTCTAATTTATCTGATAGGTCTTTCAAAGATGAACCTTCTCCAATATAAATTTTTTTAACCTTTTCATCCTTTGTTTTGACTTCTTTTTTTTCTTTTTTCTTTGTGTCTTTTTTTTCCATAACTAAAAATATCTCCAAATAAATAATATATTACATTTAATTTTGACTAACAGTTATTTTCCACCCTACAAGTCTTGATGCAAGTCTTACATTAGTCCCTTTTTTCCCTATAGCCAGAGAAAGTTGATTATCTGGAACTATGGCTCGCATAATTTTTTCCTTTTCATCCTCTAAAATTATCTTATTGATTTTTGCAGGACTAAAGGCTGCTTTGGCATATTCAATAGGATTCGAAGACCATTCAACGATATCAATTTTCTCTCCATTTAATTCTTTACTGATGGAAAGAATTCTATTTCCCCTTACTCCAATACAGGCTCCGACTGGATCAACATCTTTTTCATTGGAAACAACAGCAACTTTGGCCCTTTCACCGGGTTGCCTGACAATATCTTTTATCTGAATATTGTTATTGGCAATTTCTGGAATTTCGAGAATTAAAAGCCTTTCCAGAAATTTTGGATTACCTCTGGAAACAATGACTTGAGGACCGTTGTATTCTTTGAGAACCTGAATGACAACTGCTTTCACTCTGTCTCCTCTTCTGAATTCTTCATTTTTTAGTTTTTCCTTGAAAGGCATAAGGATATCCGTCTTATTGGCTTCCAGGATTATTCTATTTGATTCGATCCTTCTAACCACACCGGTTACAATTTTACCTAATTGTTGGGAAAACTGATTATAAATTTTTTCTTGTTCTGCACTTCTTACTTTTTGAAAAATGGCTTGTTTTGCTGCTTGAGCGGCAATGCGGCTTAGAGTTTCTGAAGGAATATCAATTTCAATATATTTTCCAATCTCAGCACTGGCATCTATTTTTTTTGCTTCCTTCAAAGATATATCGCTGGCAGGGTCTTTAGGATGTTGTTTTATTTCTTTTATAGAATATATTCGTAAATCTCCTTTTTCCGGTTTAAAATGAATGTTGACTTTTTCATTATTCTTGAAATAATTCGAAGAAATCATTTTCAGAGAATCTTTTATAGCGTTGACAATCACATCGGTGGATACACCTCTCTCTTTACTCATTTGTACAATGGTGCTCCAAACGTTTACCTTCATCTTCTTTGACTCTTATCTTTCTCTTATGTGGATTAATAAAGAAGCCAGAATTATATATGAATTGAGTGAGAATATCAACACGGTTGAAGAATTGAAGTTCCGAAAAATATTGCTGTAGGGCCCGATCTCCGCATCGGGCCGACTGTAGGCTCAGGTTTCCAAACGGGCCGTATCCTGTAATGCCCATACCCGTATCAGGTTTTATTCCCAGTGTTAAGGGTGTGTTTATCGCGTTTATTGCTTTAAGGAAGCGAGATAAGCAAGATAAGTTTATTGTGTTGATTGCGTTTATCGCGTTGGTTGCCTTTACATATCACGATACATTATTTTTCTTCTTAGGTCTTACGTCTCACGATTTATATTGTGTTTGTTGCGTTACTTGCGTTGATTGCTGACTGGTGGATCACATGATCAAGGGAGCGAAGACAAGACTCACCACCGCCATAAGCTTAATGAGAATATTCATAGAAGGCCCTGATGTGTCTTTGAGAGGATCACCGACTGTATCGCCAATGACAGAAGCAGCATGAGTCTCTGTTCCTTTTCCTCCAAGGTTTCCTTCTTCAATCCATTTCTTTGCGTTATCCCAGGCAGCTCCCACATTCACCATAAATAATCCCATAAGGATTCCCGTTGCTGTTGCCCCTGCTAGAAAACCTCCCAGTGATTCTGCGCCTAAAAAGAAGCCAATGACAAGGGGCATAGCCACTGCAATAAGTCCAGGGAGCACCATTTCTTTTAAAGCTCCTTTGGTTACGATATCAATGCACCTGTCAGAATCCGGTTTTGCTTTGCCGCTCATCAAACCTTTGATTTCTTTAAACTGCCTTCTTATCTCAACCACCATCTTATTTCCTGTTCTTCCTACGGCATTAAGAGTTAAGTATCCTATTATAAAGGGCATAAGAGCGCCGATAAGCAACCCTATAACTGTGTTGACATTGGAAAGATTAATGATTTTCAGATTTGTGATTTTCTGATAAGCAGAGAATAAGGCTAATGCTGTGAGCGCTGCCGATCCGATGGCAAATCCCTTTCCTATAGCAGCAGTGGTATTTCCTAAGGAATCCAGTTTATCGGTGATTTTTCTTATATTCGAACCAGCGTGGGTCATTTCCGCAATTCCCCCAGCGTTATCAGCAATAGGGCCATAGGAATCTCCGGACATCACAATGCCTATGGTTGCTAACATTCCCACTGCGGAAATGGCAATTCCATACAGTCCATATAGTTTGAACGAAACAAATATGGCAGCTGAAATGGTAACCAGAGGCAGAACAGTACTTTGAAATCCGATTGCCAAGCCAGTAATGATTGTGGGAGCACTTCCCGTTTGAGCACTCCTGGCAATTGATTTTATAGGGGGACCAGAAGTGAAATATTCACTCTCCAATCCTATCAAAACTCCGGTTAACATACCAACACACACTGACCAAAAAACATTCATATAGCCATCTATATTGACTAAAAGGACTTTAATAGAAAAAAAAGCTCCGATCAAAAATAATATTCCGCTTATATATGTGGAGTTCCTCAAGGCAGATTGAGGATTGATTGACTTGAGTATATGGATTGAAAAAACTCCCAGAATGGAACTCAAAAGACCGCATACGATTAAAACAACAGGTAAAGACATATGAATAATATTTGAATTTAAAGTGGATCCTATGACCATAGAAGCAATGACCGATCCGACATAAGATTCAAATAAATCGGCCCCCATACCGGCTGTATCTCCCACATTATCACCAACATTATCGGCGATCACACCTGGATTTCTGGGATCATCTTCTGGAATAGAGGCTTCAATTTTTCCGACTAAGTCTGCCCCTATATCAGCACTCTTTGTGAAAATTCCCCCTCCGACTCGGGCAAAAAGGGCAACGGAGCTGGCACCCATGGCAAAACCATTGATTATTTCCATATTCTTGGTAAAAAAATAAAAAATTCCAATTCCAGTCACTCCCAGAGCGGAAACAGAAATCCCCATGACAGATCCACCCTGGAATGCTACGGAAAGAGCTCTTGATATTCCTCCTTCTATGGCACCTTGAGTGGCACGGACAGCAGATTTTGTGGATGCTTTAATGCCAATAAATCCAGCCAGCATAGAACACAATGCTCCGGTTAGGAAAGATAAACTTGTATAGATTGAAAATATCTTCCACAAAATGATGAATACAACAACAATGAAAACAAAAATATAGGAGTATTCTCTCTTTAAAAATACCATAGCTCCTGAATGAATGGCATCAGAAATATCTTGCATGGCTTTGCTTCCTTTAGGATATTTCTTTATGAGAAAGTAAAAAACAATGGCAAAAGCAAGCCCTGCTAGACCAACCACAAATGAATAAGAAATTAATTGGAGAAAATTCATTGATTTCTTCTCCTAATGTAATGATTCATAGTTGTATAGCATAAAAAATAATTAAAAGCAATTGTTATGGTTGGCGTATCCCAAGGAGTTTCATCCTCCTCTCATTGATTTCAGAGTTCATCTCTGGCTACACCGAACAGGCTGTAAGGTCCAAAGGAAGTGATGCGAACTTCAACCCACTGTCCATAGACATCTCTATGGGATTGAAAATTGACAACCTGATGAGCTTCGTTCCTGCCTGAATAGAAATTATTTCGTTTGCTTCTGCCGGTACAGAGGACTTTCATCGTTTTCCCTTTCATAGAATTATTGATTTCACACTGAATCTTTTTCTGATAATTCTGAAGCTTCATAAGCCTGTTCTTTTTCACTTCGAAAGGAACTGTATCTTTGAGTTTTGAAGCGGAAGTCAAAGGTCTTGGCGAGTAACGAAATGAAAAAATATTATGGAAACGAACAGCTTTTAACAGACTCATTGTCTGGTTGAAATCATCCTCTGTCTCCCCTGGATATCCTACTATGATATCTGTACTCAAACTGATATGAGGAATTTTCTTTTTAATTATCTCAATCAATTCAAGATAATCTTCCCTGGAATATTTTCTGTTCATACTCTTTAATATGGATGAGGAACCAGATTGAACTGGAAGATGAACTTGGCTGCAAATTTTATCTGTTTTCGCCATTGTATCTATAATCTTTTCAGTGAAATTCTTCGGATGAGAGGAGATGAATCGAA
Source organism: uncultured Eubacteriales bacterium (assembly GCA_964584935.1). Taxonomy (GTDB): domain Bacteria; phylum Acidobacteriota; class Aminicenantia; order Aminicenantales; family Aminicenantaceae; genus CAZPBN01. The sequence goes on from CAZPBN010000029.1 coordinate 10,910, forward strand.
TCCATTTGATCCCATCAACTTGACTAACTAAATTTAAAAGGAAAGAAAAATCTTTTCCTGAATCAGGATCCTTGTATGAATTCACATTCTGTCCCAGAAGTTGAATTTCTTTAAAACCATTTGATGCCAGGTCTTTCACTTCCTGAAATATATTCCTCATTGGCCTGTATTTTTCCCTTCCACGGGTATAGGGCACAATACAATAAGAACAAAAATTATTGCATCCCTTCATTATAGTCACGTAAGCGCTGAAGGTGCTTTCTCTTTCAAAGGACAGAGTGGAATAATTTTTCCATTGCCGGTTCCAGCTGACGGCTATATTTTTCCCGTTGAATTCATATTTTAAAAAATGGGGGATACGCCAATAATTATCCGGGCCTACTACAAAATTAATATAAGGTTTTTCCTTTATCAAATCATCTTTATAAAGCTGGGCAACACAGCCTGCAACGCCAATTGCAATATTCTTTTCTTTCTTTAGTCTTTTGAGTCGTCCTAAATAAGAATACAGTTTTTCTTCGGATTTTTCTCTGACCGCACAAGTATTTATTATAACCAGGTCACTGTCTTGGGGTGATGCTGCCAATTGCGCTCCGGCATCCTTTAAGATTCCTGTAATTCTTTCAGAATCATTTTCATTCATCTGGCAGCCAAATGTATGCACAAAAAATTTCATATTATTCAAACTGTTCGATATTTCTTTATTGTTCAATTGCTTCATGATAATCTTATTTATTTTACATTGGGATTCGGAACTTTAGCAAATTTGATTGTCAATCAGTTGATTCAATCACGGATATCTAAAACCAAAACCCCAAATCAACTAAGAGCGTGAGTTCGATAAAAAAAGACGGATTGGATATTCAATCTTGGTTATTTTCTTTTAAATTGTGTTCCAGCATTTCTCTCGCATTTTGAATGGATGTACTGGTTATATGACTGCCCGCTATGAGACGAGCTATCTCTTGAACTCGTTCTTCATAGTTCAATTTTTTTATTATGGTGAATGTGTAGCCCTTGTCTACTTTTTTATCTATTTTGTAATGATGAGCAGCATAAGATGCAATTTGAGGGAGATGAGAGATGCATATCACCTGATGATGTTTCGATAATGCTTTAAGTTTTTGAGCCACAAATTCAGCGGTTTTCCCTCCGATTCCTGAATCAATTTCGTCAAATATCATGGTTTTTAAGAACTCCTTTTTTTTCCCGACGGATTTCAAGGCAAGCATTATCCGGGAAAGTTCCCCTCCAGAAGCTATTTTGCGCAATGGCTTCAGGTCATCACCGGGATTTGGATTGATGAGGAATTCAACTTCTTCGGTTCCACTTTTTTTAATTGTTTCTATGGAATGGAGAGAAGGTGAAGTGGTATGTATATCTATTTTAAACTTTGCCTTTTTCATTCCTAAAAGCTTAATTTCATCTTCAATCTTCTGTTCCAGTTCCTTGGAACTTATTTTTCTTATTTCGGAAAGTGTTTCAGCCTTTTCTTTATATTCCTGGAATACTCTATCTATTTCTATTTCGAGATCTTCTAGTCTTTCTTCGCTTTGACTCAATTCATTCAAATCCTTTTTTGCTTGCTGGTGAAATGAAAGAATTTCATTAATACTGTTTCCATATTTCCTTTTTAAATTCTCTATCTCGCTCAACCGTCTCTCAATGATTTCCAGTCTGTCCGGAGAAACAGATTGAGTTTGTTTAATGTTTATCAAATAATTGGAAAATTCATTGATGGTTATTTGAAATTCATCGATTGATTCTTTCGTTTCTTTAAGCGAAGGATCATATTTCAATAATTCCGTAACAATATTTTTTAATTTTGATAAATGAGAAGATATGGAGTTTTCTTGATTGTAGGAAATATTCAAAGCGTCATCAGTGAGGAGATTTATTTTTTCAGAATTTTTAAGGATATTTCTTTCATTACGAAGTTCCTCTTCTTCATTGGGCTTTAATTGTGCTTTTTCTATTTCTTTTATTTGGAAATTAAGAAAATCAATCCGTTGTTCTTTTTCTTTTTTGTTAGACTCAAGATTGCTTTTTTCCTTAATAATTCTTTTTAAATCTTGAGCTAATGAGCTTACCTCTTTTCTCAATGGTAAGGAATCGGAATACAAATCAATATAATCGAGCTGATTTTCAACATTTCGAAGAAAGGTGTGATCATTTTGACCGTAGACATCAACAATATTTGTGCTTATTTGTTTCAATCTTTTGACCGGAGAAAGAATTCCGTTTATATATCCTTTGCCGCTTCCTTTTTCAAAAATTTTTCTTTGAATAAAAAAATCTTTATCAGAATCCAAGTTTGAATCTTTGAGTTCTTCCATATTTTGCTGATCGATTTGAAATACAGCCTCTGCAGATGTTTCCGATTTTCCAGTCCGGATGATATCGGAAGAACTCTTTTCTCCCAAAACCAACCTCAATCCATCGATGATAATCGATTTCCCGGATCCTGTTTCACCGGTAAGTATAGAAAATCCTTTTTCAAACTTTAATTCAACGTCTTCTATAGTCGCTAAGTTTTTTATTCTAATGGATTTAATCATTTTTTAGATTTCATCAGCTGAGAAATATCCGGGATAGAGGATTATAGTATATCTTTTCTAAATTGTCATTTCTAAATTGTCATTAATTTCAAAAAGTTTATATTCTGAAAAATTTTTGAGATGATTATGGGGACAAGAGCTTTTTCCATATTTATTCTTCCGTAACCTATGAATTGATCATTTCCAATAAAATCAGATTGATTGATGTCATCTGATGAATAACGAATGATATTCATTATTTCATCTGCTGTCAGCCAGGGTTTCAAACTCTTAATCAAGGCTGCTAATCCGGCAACATGAGGAGTCGCCATGGATGTTCCACTTCTGTATCGATAGGGGATACGCCCTGGATCAGTTAATGCTGTTGGATCGCAGCTGAATATATCCTTTCCTGGAGCAGCCACATCAACCTCAGGACCAAAATTGGACCAACTCACTCTTTGATTATTCTCATCTGTTGCCGCCACAGCAAGACAATAATCATCATAGGCGGCTGGATATAAAACCGCGCCGCCTTCGTTTCCGGTAGAAGCAACAATGACAATATCTTTATCATAAGCGTAACTCAAAGCATCGAATAATGCTTGGGAAGGATTTTCTCCGCCCACACTCAGGTTTATCACATGTGCTCCATTATTGGCAGCATAGGTGATCCCATTTATGAGATGACTGTATTCTCCGACTCCATTTTTATTAAGAGATTTGATGGGCAATATCTTACAATTCCATGCCACTCCAGCAATTCCATTCGAATTGTCAGTATCAGCCGCAGCGATTCCAGAGACATGGGTTCCATGACCATGATCATCGTTGGCATCAAAGTCATCGTTAATAAAATCACGGCCATTGGAAATGATTTTATTCTCTAAATCCGGATGGAGAAGATCAACGCCTGTATCAACAATGGCAATAATGACTTCTTCATCCCCCTTGGTTTCTTCCCATCCTTCTGTGGCTCTAATATCAGCTCGGTTTTCCAATTGCGAACTGCCGGGAATGGTATTTGATGTGTGTAAAGAGTATTGAAGCTTGAAAAAAATATCATTCGGTGTTTCTGTGATATAAACAGGATAGTTTTTCTCTGCATAAATGATATCCGGATTTCTTTTTAACAAATATAGAGTCATATCAATGTCTTCATTTTCCAGTATCTGAAGAACGTAAATATCCAAAGAAGCATTCTCTCCTATGATTTTGGTATTGAACGCTTTAGCAATAAGATTGCGTTTGTGTTCATCCATCCTTGGTTTGAATTTAACCAGTAATTTATCTATATTGTTTGGTCCTTGAGAATGAATACGGGGAATGGTGCTGTGTGAACGGTCATTCTGAATTTTTGCCGGATAAATATCTCCTTTGGCTGATATTATAGAACCTGACTGAATAAAAGTTGATAAGAATATAAAGAGGCTCACACTTATTAATGTTAAGAATCGTTTTCCTCTTTTCATAATTCCCTCCTTCAAAACTTAATAAGCATAAACAAATTTAATATGAAGACCATAATCCAAATGGTTTGCACTCAGCATAGAATTGAATTCAGCATATATGCTGAATGAATCTGATATTTCATAAATGATTCCCAGGGAAGGAATGATGGCACTTTTTCCGGAAAAACTTCTTTCTTCATTTCCCTTTAAGTTTCCTATGGTCTCATCGATTGTGTATTTTCCCCATAACTTATGATATTGGACTTTAAAAAATGGGTATAAATTATTAATTCCCTTATAGGTTAACACAGGGCCAATTTTGTATCTTAACCATGAAGGTTTTCCTTCCAGGGTCCCGTCAACCGTCAAAGATTCAATTTCCCACTGGTTCTTGAATCCAATAAAATAGGAAAAGCTGCCTATAATTCCAAGATGAAAATCACTCATTTTAAATGCATCGGCTGAAATTTCACATCCAAGAACAATTCCTTTGGTAAAACCAACATCTAATCGAACGGAAAAAGGCAGCCCTCTAAATGTTAGCAAGTCATAATTGGATAATGAGTATCCCACATAAGGAGTTAAAGACACTTTTTTAAATAAATTGAATTCTGAACTGAGAGTGAACAAATAAGATTTCAGATTGGTGGTGTTATCTTCTGTATCCTGAACAATATAGGGTTCTTCATCCCACTCAATGAGGTAATTGAAATATTCAAAACCAAATCCGGGGGTTATCTTTATATTCTGGAGCAACCTCTCTTCTTGATCTTCAGAAAAGGCAGTCCCACAAAAAAGAAATAAGATAAACACCGGAAAAAACAAAAAAATAATCTTTTTCATAGAAACCTCCACCTATGATTTCCCAAATATTTTTATTTATTTTCTTCAATTTCATCCAATATTTTTTTAGCTTTTTTTGCATATTTCGAATTAGGATAATCAGAGATAGCCTTTCTAAAATAAGGAATGCTTTCATCGACTTTTTCCCATCGATAATAGGAGTCTCCCAATAAATAAAAAACTTCATCCATATTTGAATATTGGGGATACTTTGTCAAAATATCTTTCAATCGACTAACAGAGGCTTTATAGGCATCGACCTTATAATAGTATTTTCCAATTCTAAAAATATGCTCAGCAAGGTATTCTTCACATTTCTCCATTTTTTCTTTAGCTAATTCTGCCTCATCACTGAGTGGATATTCTGAAACCAGTTTCTGAAATTCTTCAAGGGCTTTTTTGGTGTTTGTTTGATCGCAACCAGGCTTTAGCATTCTTTCATAAAATGTCATAGCAATTTGATATTGCGCATAAGGAACTGATGGACTGGATGGATACAAAGAAATGAATTCTCTGTATTCCGATGTTGCCAATATCATACTTCCTGCTTCATTGGACTCAAAATAGGAATCCGCAATAGCTAATTTCGCTCTTTGAGCATAAAAGCTCTTGGGGAAGGTATCGATAAGCTGCCTCAAATAAAGTCGTCCCCTTTCTTCATTTTTTTTAAGATATTTTGTTCCCAGGTTAAAAAATTTTTCATCATTCGTGGTTATTTCTGGAGAAAGCTCCGGTTCTTTCTTTTTACAATGAAAACTGAATGCTAGTAATATGAAAACAAATATGATTATTATCGATCTTTTTATCATTGTTCCATTCCTTTCATAAAAACATTAATATGATGCTTGTGGGAAATAAAGCTTTTGTATCCATTCCCATTCTTTTTTGAGCCCTTCCTGAACTGTTATTTCAGGTGAATAATTTAAATCCTTTTCTGCTTTCTCTATATCGGCGTAAGTATGTAGAACATCCCCTTTCTGTTTATTTTTTTGTACAATTTTTATTTTCTTTTGACAAATATCTTCCATCACGGGGAAAATATCTTCTAATTTCTGTCTGTTGCCTCCACCTATATTATAAATTTCTCCCTTTTTACTATTGTTCAAACAAGAAAAACAAGCCTCAACGATATCTGTAATGTAGGTGAAATCCCTTGTTTGTTTTCCATCTCCATAGAGATAAACCTCTTTATCTTCTAACATTGACTTGAAAAACTTATGAAAAGCCATATCCGGTCGTTGTCCAGGACCATAAACAGTAAAAAATCTTAGAGAAATACAAGGAACATCATAATTTTTGAAATAAAGAGAACAAAGGTTTTCTCCGGCGAGTTTGGTGACTCCATAGGGTGAAAAAGGGGATAGAGGACTCTTTTCTGACATAGGTATTTCCGGACAATTCCCGTATACAGAAGAAGAAGAGGCATAAATAAGTCTATCCTGAGGATGTTGGACGGCTGCTTCTAAAATTTTCTGAGTTGCTTCAATATTGTTTTTTGTATATTCATAAAATTGGGATCCCCAGCTGCTTCTTACCCCAGCCTGAGCAGCAAGATGAAAAACCCAGTTGGTTTCCCTTAAAATGCTGGAAAGGTCTATCACATTGAGGTCTTTTTCGTGAAATTGAAATTTTTCTTCTTGGAGCAAATCTTTGATATTTTTTTCTTTGATCCATTTTGGATAGAAATCATGGAAGGAATCGATTCCTTCCACATGATAACCTTCACCGAGGAGTCTTCGACACAGATGAGATCCAATAAATCCCGCTGCTCCAGTGACTAAACACTTCATTTCAAACCAATTCTTTTTATTTTGCTCATTTTTATAAAAAATGATATCAATAAAATCACTATTTGCTTACTTCAAGAGTAATGAGATTTCTTTTTTGTACACAATATCCCTGATGGGGAGACTGCCTTATTATGATATTCTTCTCAAGTCCCTCATAATAGGAATAACGCAAATCACCGATTTTAAATCCCATTTTTTCTAATTCCTCCATAACAGGATTGGATCGCCTCCCAATCAAATCGGGCATAACATATCTTGGTTCGTATTCTCCCTGGCTAATCAAAAGACTTATCGCTGCGTTTTCAGGAACTTCTTTATACGGTTCTGGTAATTGAGTGATGACTTTCCCTGCTGCATATTTTTTTGTATGAATTTGAGCTATTGTTTTTCTTCTCAAAGCATTATCAGCAAGTATTTTATTTATATTCTGCAAATTTGTTCCAATCAAATTGGGGATTCTGATGCTTTCACTTCCCGCACTCAGAATGACCTTGACGATACTATTTGCCTTTACAATCGATCCAGGAGGAGGTTCCTGATTTATAATTTTGTCCTGTTTCCATTTATTATTATACTGAACTCCACTTTTGACAATAGAGAGTTTTCTTAAAATCAATTCATATCGGGCTTCTTCAAGTGACCTTCCAGTGAGATCAGGGACAGAAATTGTTTCTCCCTTTTGAACAATATAAAACGCGATGATGGCACCTAGAAAAAATGTATTAAGAATAATAAGAACGTAAAAAATGATCTTAAATGTTTTATTCTGTTTCATAGTCAGTCAGCGTCAACTTTTATTTTGAGACCGGTTGAAGCTCGTCTTTAAATTTACCATAGATTATAAACCAAGTAAATAACCAAAAGGTTTCCTAAACAGTCTTTATTTAGGTCAATTGTGGGACCGGTCCCCAAAACGACCAAACAGACTAAACAGACTAGATTGACTAAACAGACCAAATAGACTAAATTGACTAAACAGACTAGATTGACTAGATTGACTAAAATAGGGTAAATGGGTAAAGTGTCCCTGTTTTATTAACGCGAAAAACGCTATTGCCCTCCTTTTTGATTTTCATTATAATGAGTGTTTCATTAGGATTCATCAGTTTTCTCCAAAAACTCAGACAGGAGTGCTCAGTGTCGAAATGGATAAAGTAAGGAACAGAAGAAAATTATTCTCAGAGCAATAAAACAATTGATCAATAATGAATTGAAATAATTTTCATTTAAAAAGGATAAGATTATGAAAGAATTTTCTGATTTTAGAAGTGATACAGTTACAAGACCAACGGAAAAAATGAGGGATGCTATGTTCAAGGCTGTGGTTGGAGATGATGTTTTAGGAGATGATCCAACCGTCAAGGAACTTGAATCCCTGGCAGCCGATATCACAGGAAAAGAAGCAGGTTTATTTGTCCCCTCCGGAACGATGGGGAATGCCATTGCCCTCAAAGTATGGACTCAGGAACTGGAGGAAGTCATTGTTGAATCGAGGTGTCATATTTATAATATGGAATCCACTCATATGACATTCATCTCCAGAGTAACCCCGCGTCCTGTTTTGTCAAACAGAGGGGAAATGGACCCGGTTGTGGTTAAAAATTTTATCCGCAAGCCTTCTGTTCATATTCCTAGGACTTCTCTTCTTTGTATAGAGAATACTCATAACAACTGGAGCGGGGCAGTCATATCGTTAGAAAATTTAAAAAGTTTGAAGGATTTGGCTGAGGAGCATAATCTGAAGATCCATTTGGATGGTGCCCGAATATTTAATGCAAGCCAAGCATCAGGAATCCCGGTAAAAAAATACGCTGAACTTGTGGATTCAATGATGTTTTGTCTTTCCAAAGGATTATCCGCTCCGGTCGGATCCATGCTGGTAGGTTCACAAGAGTTCATTGATAAGGCAAGAAGGGTCAGGAAAGCCCTGGGAGGAGGGATGAGACAGGCAGGAGTGATTGCTTCAGCTGGAATTGTTTCTTTGACTGACATGATAGAACGGCTCAAAGAAGATCATACCAGAGCAAAGAAATTGGCAGTTGCTATTGCAAGTTTACCCGGAGTCAAACTGGATCCCGATATAATCAATACCAATATTCTGATATTTGATTTCGTACATCCTCAATATTCGGTAAAAGAATTTTTAAAAGAATTACAAAATAAAGGAATCCATGCCCTTCCCACGACGGGAGGAATTCGTTTCGTCACTCATAAGGATATCGATGATGAAGATGTTGATAAGGCTATATCCGCGTTCCGAGGAATACTCAAATAAGGATAAGCCTACTTAGGCCCAAATTTTGAAGTCAAACAGGAGTTTCAGAGATAAATGCCGAGAAGAGCCGCAATATCCTATCATATCA
>CAZPBN010000030.1:0-19440 GCA_964584935.1 uncultured Eubacteriales bacterium
TCAAAGAATCAGAACAAAACATCGGATCTGATGCATTGATTTTATATTTTGACTTTTTCTCAATAGAGTCTAACCAGGAATGCGAGATGGGGAAGTAACATGAAATTAAAAATTCAAGTTTTGAAATGAAAATCAAGTAAACAAGTTTTCAAAATAATAGTTTATTGGCGGGAGGGGTTTACATTTACAGGTGTTTTGTAATATAAATTCTTAGGGAGAAAAAATGAAAAAAATATTTTCAAGAAGAAATTTCCTTAAAAAATCATCTAAGATTATCACTGCAGCGAGTGTGGCTGGGAGCGGATTCTTTTTGAATGGCTGTAGTAAGAAGAAGGATTTTGATCTTGTTATTAAAAATGGAAATGTATTTGATGGAATAGAGGATGAAATAATCAATACGGATATAGGAATATGTGGGAATTTCATCAGAGAAATCGGGAAATTATCAAATTATAAGGCAAAAAAAAGTATAGAGGCTAAGGATTTGGTGGTTTGTCCGGGTTTTATCGATATGCATAATCATACGGATGTGCATCTTTTGGTCAATCCAAAAGCGGAAAGTTGTATCAGACAGGGGATAACAACTGTGGTCAGCGGAAACTGTGGTTATTCGCCTTTTCCTATTGCAGAGGAGATATATAGCGAAACAAAGGAAGTCTTGAAAGAAAATTACGGGGTTGAATTGACATGGACTGACATAAAAGGATTTTTCTCTAGATTAGAAGAACAGGGTATTGCATTGAATTATTCTTCTTTAGTCGGACATGGAGCTATAAGAGGTGCAGCTATGGGCTTTAATGACAGGCCTCCGAAACAGGAAGAACTGGATTCCATGAAAACAATGGTCAGAGAAAATATGAAAAACGGAGCCCTGGGGCTTTCCACAGGACTGGAATATTCACCCGGAAGTTATGCTTTACCGGATGAAATAGCAAAATTATGCAGAGAAGTTGCAAAATATAAAGGGGTGTATGCCACTCACATGAGGAGTGAGGGAGATCATCTATTGGAATCTTTGGATGAATCTATTGAAGTCGCCCGGAGAACAGGAGTAAGCCTTCAGATATCCCATTTAAAAATTGCTTATCAAAGGAATTGGGATAAAATCGATAAAGCTCTTTTGAAAATAGAGGAAGCGAAAAAGAATGGAATTTCAATATTTTGCGATCGTTATCCCTATATTGCCGGGTCGACCGGCCTTAGTTTTTATTTTCCTCTTTGGGCAAAGCAGGGAACCACTTCTGATTTTTTGGACAGGTTGAAAGATCCGACCTTAGAAAGCAAAATAAAAGACTATGTTGATGAACAGGAAAAAAAGCTTGGTTCATGGAATAAGGTTATCATTTCCAGTGTCGTTACGGAACAGAATAAAATTTTTGAAGGAAAGAGTGTTCTCGAAGCTTCCAAAGAGGTAGGGAAGGAACCTTTTGATTTTATGCGTGACCTACTCATTGAAGAGAAAAACCGTGTCAGTATGATTACTTTTATGATGAGCGAAGATAATTTAAAAAGAATACTGGCCCATCCTTTGGTGGGAATAGGGACTGACGGTTCTGCTGTGGCTCCTTATGGAGTTCTAGGAAAAGGAAAGCCCCATCCCCGGCTGTATGGTACTTATCCCAGAGTATTAGGAAAATATATTCGGGAAGAAACAATTCTATCATTGCCAGCCATGTTGAAGAAAATGACTTCGGTTCCTGCACGGAAATTCGGTTTTGATAGAAGGGGAATTTTAAAACCTGGATATTTTGCAGATATTTGCATTTTTGATAGGGATGTGGTTATTGATAAAGCCACATGGAAAAGTCCCCATATTTATCCCGAAGGGATCAATTATGTCATTGTGAATGGAAAGATTGTTATCGATCGGGGGTCTCATACAAATAATCTCCCGGGATTAGTTATAAGGAAAACGGTATAAATGATTATGAAATGGAATGATTCTTATTTGAATGTCAAAGGAAATGACATTCGTTTGGTTGAAAAGGGAAGTGGTTCACCTGTTATGCTTTTGCATGGAATTGGGGCTTCTCTTGAATGGTGGAACTATAATATCAATTTTCTTTCAAAAAAAAATCATGTGATTGCCTTTGACTTTTTAGGATTCGGTTTATCTTCAAAACCAGATATCGATTTTAATATTGAACTAGCCCAGGAATTTATGCTTGATTTTATAAATGCTCTGGGTTTGAAAAAAGTATCTCTTGTGGGTAATTCAATGGGAGGATTGATTGCATTGAGTACAGCCATCACTATTCCAGAGAAAATAGATAAGCTGGTTTTAGTGGATAACGCAGGATTTGATAGCAATCTTACATTTTTTTTAAGGTTAGGAACTGTCTTTCCTTTATGTCAAATAGCCCTTTCGGTAATGGGGAGGATGTTTTTAAGAATTTTTTTGAAAAGAATGTTTTATGATTTGAAAAAAATACCTTTGGAATTGGAGAATTGCATTCTAAAGATGTTTCAATATCCCAAAAATAAAAAACTTTTCTGTGAAGTTTTGAAATATGGAGTGAATATTAGAGGATTGAAGAAAAAAATATGGAGTGAAATTGTCAGAGAGTCCTTGACTTTGCCCCATAAAACTTTAATTGTATGGGGAGAAAATGATAAAGTGATTCCTGTTTCTCAAGCTTACAAAGGAAAGGAATTGATCAAAAATTCAACGCTTCACATTTTTGAACAATGCGGTCATATTCCCCAGGTTGAATATTTTGAAGAGTTTAACAAATTGGTACAGGATTTTTTAAATTCATGAATCAATTGAAAAAAATTTCTATATTGCTCCTTCTTATTTTGATTCTGAATGCCAGTTATTTCGGGGATGCGAATTTTACCAAGATAGAATCATTTTCAGGGATTGAGCTGGATTTTATATGCCGGGATTATAAGCCCGGAGGAGTCATGATGGTTAAGATAAAAAAAGAGGAGCAGGTGAGGAATGTTCAAATAGCTTTTTCAGGTAAAGTGTTTCAAATGGCAGAGAATGATAACACTGATGAGCTAATTAGTTTTATTGGAATGGATTTGGGATTGGACCCAGGATTTTATGATATAAAAATATCATTTCAAAACCGGAAAGATGAAATTGAATATATCCAAAAAAGAATTTTTATAGAGGAAAAGCAGTTTCCAGTTAAAAAATTATGGGTTGAAGAAAAATATGTGACCCCGCCTGAAAAAGCAAGGGAAAGGATACAAAGAGAATACAAAAAACTTAAAGCGCTTTACAAAAAATACACTCCGGAATGGTTTGGAGAAGGAAGATTTTTAGTGCCTACAGAGGGAAAAATATTCTATAATTTTGGACAAAGAAGAATTTTAAATAATAAACCCCGCTCTCAACATAGTGGAGTGGATATATCAGCTCCCACGGGAACTCTAGTGAGGGCTTCCAATTCAGGGAAGATTGTTGTGGCGGATGATCTCTATTTTTCAGGAAACACAGTGATTATCGATCACGGCCTAGGAGTTTTTTCGTTATACTGTCATCTATTAGAGATCCTGGTAAAGAAAGGGGTGCCAGTGAAAAAAAGTGATATTATAGGAAAAATAGGAGCAACAGGACGGGTGACCGGTCCTCATCTTCATTGGGGATTTAAAGTATCAGGAAGCAGAGTGGATCCTTTTTCGCTTGTGAATCTTGAAGATTTATAGTCCTGTAAGAATTATCATTCATCTTGCGTCTTGCATCTCACGTCTTAAGAGGTCATATTATATCTAATTACATCTTACGTCTGACGTCTTTCGTCTGATGATTATCAAATTGATTTTCGTCTTATCTCTCACGTTTCACATCTTACAATGTTATTCTGAAAGGATTCCTCAATGTTTAATTTATTTTAACGTTGTAAGAGAAATTTAAAATTTGATGGGAATTCACTGATATAATTGTTTGACATAGAGGGGATTCGTTCTTATAGTATAGGTTTATTTAGAGGAACGGCCATGACAGAAAATTCAATTTTAAACAATCCTATGATTTCTTCCATAGAAAAAGCTTATCGGGATGGAGAGGAAGATGAAGCTTTGGAACCTATAGTGAAAATAGATTCCCGTCATAAACCGGTCGGGCGTATGAATGACGGTGATTATGTCATTTTTTATGATATCCGGGGGGAAAGGGAAATTCAGTTAACTCAATGTTTAACCGATAAGAATTTTACTCATTTTCAGGTTGATCCAGATAGGAATTTGAATTTCGTAACAATGATTGAATATCATCCTTCCTTAAATGCGAAACACGCCTTTTCCCAGGACGTGGATATAAAGAACACCTTATCTGAAGTGATAACCAAAGCGGGATTAAGAGTACTAAAAATTGCGGAGTCGGAGAAAGCCGTTCATGTGGGATATTTCATGAATGGAAAGACAAATCGAGATTTTCCCAGGGAAGAAACTGTGATTGTTCCTTCGCCTCATAATGTGTCTTCTTATTCCAATTGTCCTGAAATGAGTTTGGAGGGAGTGGTTAAAGAAATAACAAAAGGAATCAAAAAATCAAAATACAAACTCATCATTGGGAATTTTGCCAATGTTGATGTGGTGGGGCATGAGGAGAACAAGGGCTCTGTTATAAGAGCAGTGGAGGCTGTTGACACCAGTCTGGGGAAGATTATAAAAATATGCAAGGAAACGAATACTTTATTGATTGTGACTTCGGACCATGGGAGTGCGGAGGAATGGCTTTATGAAGACGGATCAATCAATACAGGTCATACAAAGAATCTGGCTCCGTTTATTATTGCCGATTTCTCAATTGATAGTCTGGATGACCAGCTATTAGAAGAAAAAGGGGAACTAACCGATATTTCTCCCACAATAATTGATTTAATCGGATTGAACAAACCCGAAGAGATGACCGGTAAAAGTCTTTTTGTTCCTTCCAAAAGAAATAAATGTCCCGAAAATATTGTGCTTCTTATTTTAGACGGTTGGGGAATAAGAGAGGAAGAATATGGAAATCTCATCAAAAAAGCAAATACTCCTCATTTCGACGATTTGTGGAAAAAATATCCGCATGCGGTCTTAAAAGCATCTGGTGAAGCTGTGGGTATGCCCTCCAATACTGTTGGAAATTCAGAGGCAGGCCATCTTCATATCGGAGCGGGAAGGAGAATTTTACTGGACCGGGTTAAAATTGATAAAGCGATTGAAAATGGAAGTTTTTTCGATAACCCAGCATTTAAATGGGCAATGCAGGGAGCTAAAAATGCCGGAAGAGCTCTTCACCTATTGGGAATTGTTTCCCATTATAGTTCTCACGGAACCATAAAACATCTTTTTGCCTTGATGCAGATGGCGGAAAATCTTGGCGTTCATGAGGTTTATATTCATTCTCTGCTGGGGCGAAGAGGTGAGAAGCCAGAGAGCGGTAAAATCTATGTATCCAAAGTGATTGAGAAATGCATGGAACTTAAGATTGGAGAAGTGGTTTCCATAATGGGAAGATACTGGGCGTTGGATCGGGAAGAAAATTGGGATCGAATAGAAAAAGCCTATCGATGTCTGGTTTACGGAGAAGGCACTCAAGTGAAAAATAATGGGGATTATTGAACTTTTTTATTATAAAAATCGTATTTTATAAGAGAAGAATAAAATGGTGTTGTGAATATGATTGTTAAAATGGAACATATTGATTTCAGCTATGGGAAAGTTAAAGCTTTAGAAGAAATCGATATTGATTTACCCGAAGGAGCCATCGGTCTTTTAGGCCCCAATGGGGCAGGGAAGAGCACCCTTATTCGGATTCTCCTTGGATTTCTTCCTCCTGACAAGGGAAGCGGAAGTGTGCTGGGGTATGACATACAAAGAGAGCAATCATTGATCCGGCGATATGTGGGGTATATGCCAGAGAATGATTGTTTTATTCCCGGATTGGATGCTGTTTCTTATACGTCATTTATGGGAGAACTTTCCGGAATGCCTCGTCATGAATCCATGAAACGGGCTCATGAAGTTCTCTATTTTGTTGGATTGGAGGAAAGTCGTTATCGGCAAATAGAAACATATTCATCCGGGATGAGGCAGAGGCTTAAACTTGCCCAGGCGATAGTCCATGATCCAAAACTCATATTCCTGGACGAACCAACCAGCGGGCTTGATCCCAAAGGAAGGATTGAAATTTTAGAACTGATCAGTGATATTTCTTCAAAGAAAAATATTCAGCTCCTGATATCCTCCCACATTTTACCCGACATTGAACACACGTGTTCTTATGTGGTTATTTTAAATAAGGGCGGATTGGCTTCCCAGGGAAGGATGAAGGACCTCAAAGAAAAGCAATACAGTCTTTTTGAAGTTAAAATAAAGGGTGATTCGAAGAAATTTATAGATCGATTAAACAAATTGGATTACAAAGTAGAGGAAACTGAAGATAAGTTTATAAAAATATATATGCCTCCGGGAAGAAATAATTTTGAGATATTCAAATTGGCTGCCGAACAAAATATCCAAATTAGACATTTTGTCAAAAGTAAAACCACTTTGGAAGATCTGTTTGCAGAAGTGGTGGGAGTCGATTGATGACTATTAAAGAAAAAGGATACACTCATTGGGATGGTGAATTGGAAGAGCGGAAATTACCCTGGTGGCCGATCACCCGGCAAGGTATAAAGTTAACGTTCAAGAAAAAATTTTTTAAGTTCACTTTCCTTGTATCATTTATACCGGCTCTCGTATATCTCATAGGGACATACATTTCAGAAAGAATAGAGGACTTTCCCTTTTTACAGACAGAACAGGTTGATTTTTTAAATATAAATCCTGGCTATTTTGAAGCCTATCTTACCAATAGCTCTCTTCTTTTTATAATGGTTATCATCCTCATGTTTTGCGGTTCTAGCCTCATATCCGATGATTTAAAATACAACGCCATGCAGCTTTATTTTTCAAGACCCCTGAGAGTCATAGATTATTTTGCGGGTAAGATATCAATTATCCTTTTCTTTATGTTGATTTTCACTTTAGTCCCAGCCCTGGTTATTTTATTAATGAAGCTTATTTTTTCCGGTAGTTTCAAATTTTTTATAGACTATCCGTGGCTTATATTGTCCATAACAGGATATTCCATTGTGGCTGGACTATTCTTTTCTTTGTATGCCCTTTTTCTTTCGTCTCTGAGTAAAAACAGAAGATATGCGGGAATTCTTATTTTTGCTGTTTATATTTTTTCTGATATTGTGTTTGGAATTTTTCATAGAATATTTAATAGCGAGTACTTTGTTCTTTTTTCAATTAAATCGAACCTGAAGCAGTTAGGAGAATATTTGTTTAAGCAAAAACTATCTTATGATGTTCCCTGGTATCTTTCCTTCTTATCCATTCTTGCTATTTGTGGTTTGGCTGTCATTGTCTTAAGAAAAAAAGTCCGGGGAGTTGAGATCGCAAAATGAGCGCTGTGATTGAAACAAAAAACCTCTCAAAATGGTATGGAAATGTACTCGGTTTGAGTGATGTGACCCTGAAGCTGGAACAGGGAATTGTGGGGATTTTAGGACCAAACGGAGCCGGAAAATCAACATTTTTAAAACTCATAACCGGCCAGATCAAACCTAAAATAGGCCAGGTATTCATAGAGAGACAGGAAGTATGGAATAATTACAGTCTTTTTTCTAAAATCGGATTTTGCCCTGAACAGGATTCTTTTTACGAAGAAATGACTGGAAGTCAATTTATATCTCATCTGTTGAAACTTCATCATTTTTCCAAAGATGATGTTGAGAAGAGGATGAAAGAAGCGCTTGAAATTGTAGAGCTTGCCAGCGATGAAAACAAGTCCATAAGAGCCTACAGCCGGGGAATGAGGCAAAGATTAAAATTTGCCCAGGCTATTGCTCACTCTCCTGAAATTATTATATTAGATGAGCCTTTAAATGGTTTGGATCCTTTAGGAAGAAGAAAATTAATCCGTTTAATAAAAGAATATAAAAAACAGGGAAAAACAATCATTGTGTCCAGCCATGTTCTTCCGGAGATTGAAGCGATGACCAATGATATCATCCTGATACATCAAGGAAAGGTTTTCGCTCAGGGTGATATTCACTATATTAGAGATTTGATCGAAACGCATCCTCATATTATCTCCATTACATGCAGTGAACCGCGAAAACTGGCAGCAAGGCTTTGTGAAGAGGAATACATATTGAAGATAAGCATTGAAGGGAATTCCATTCTTCTGGATACAAATAACAGGGATAAACTGTTCAGTCTTATTCCCTTTCTGGTGGTGGAGAATAACATTCAAGTCAAAGAAATCACCTCCCAGGATGATAATCTGCAGGCTGTCTTTGATTATCTAGTTGGAAAATAAAATGAATGAATCCAATAATAAAGAAATTGGTACTTATTTGAAATCAATTTGGCTTGTTTTTTCTTTTTATAAATATCAGGGAAGAAAAATACGCCGAACAAAATTATTTTTCATTGTGGGAATTCTTCCTGTTATTATGGCGATCATCATTAAGTTTACAAACATTATTTCCCATAATATAAATGTGAGGGGACTTCTCATATTTTCCAATATGATTATGGTTTTCTATCTTCAATTCTTTATTCTGATCCTCGCCCTCTTTTATGGAACATCGATATGCTCGGAAGAAGTGGAGGGAAAAACTCTGACCTATCTGACAACCAGGCCTATATCAAAATCATCGGTTATATTGGGGAAATATATGGCTTATACGTTCATCATCATGGTGATCGTTGTTACAGGTGTTGTTTTTTCCTTTGTTATTTTGAATGCAGAGAATCTTCTCGATTGGTCAATCTACAAAATTCTTTTCCGGGATTTAGGTGTTCTTACCCTGGGATTGATATGTTACACGGCTTTGTTTGCTTTCCTGGGGACATTTTTAAAAAAGTCTGTTCTTTTTGGTGTTATTTATTGTTTCGGCTGGGAAAGCGTTATCCAATATTTTCCCGGTTCAACTCAAAAATTCACTATTGTACACTATCTCAAATCTCTGCTTCCTGAACATGCGCCCGAACATTTTTCTTTTCTTATTTTTAGACTTGATAGGAGTTCGGTGGCAACTTCTATAACCATGCTTTTTGTGATGACGGCTGTTTTTCTTCTTCTGGCAAGCCTGTTTTTTGTGAATAAAGAGTATATTTTGGAAGATTGAGTTCTATTATTCTATTATTTATCTTTTTTGATTTCCGTTTCGGTTTCAGTTTCACTTTCTGTTTCAGGCTCGGCCTTCAACTTCTGCAGCAGCTCTTCAGGAATGTTTGCGGATACTGTCACGTGGTCAGTTGCTGAAGTGATTTCAATTTTGTCCAGAATTTCTCCGATTTCCGGTTTTTCGCCTGCAGCCATAGCGCCCAAAGATTTTATGCCGGTTAAGAATTCAGCAACCTTTTTGTTATTTGTTTCATCAAGACTATTGACTTTGATTTCAGCAGAAAGGTTTGCGTTTTTGTAATCAAAAAACATGGTAAGAGATGAAACACCCTTCAGAGCTTGAAACATGGGATTATCTTTCACCACGTTCTCTTTGGCACTTTCAGAAAGGGTGAAAGCTCCCCAGACCATTGCCTTTTTGTTTGCATCGGCAATCAATGAATAAAGGATTTCATTTTTAAAAACATTGTCTGCTTCCTTTTGATAAACATCGATAACAGATTTTATGCCTTCAGAATTCCCTACTGCTATGTTGGATTCATCCAAAAAAGCCATCGTAAAATCTTCATCCTCATCCTCAGGTGTATACAAGGTAAAACCTTTATACTGTTCTTCGATGAGTTCTTTTTTTTCCTCAGTTTCTTTTTGTTTTTCTTTAATCAAGGCTAGCAGAGATTCTTTATCATATTTCAGATTCAACACTGCCCCTACTTTTTCTTTTGTTTCATCAGTTCCTTCTTTAATTCCCACTGCGAGGAAATAGATATCTTTTTGAGGATCAAGCCCGGTTTTGGTGATGAATTCCTGGTATTCTTTGTAGTTTTCGTCTTTTTCTATAAAGTCGCTTACCATTTTGGTGGTCATTGCTCTGTGAGCGTCAATAACGATGACACCTGTTAGATTTGCAGGAAGCAGTGTCAGCATATCTTCCGCTGAAGCAGAGCCTGCTGCTGGAGCTTTCGCTTTCTTTCCACACGAAATGAAAGAAAACAAAACGAAGATAATAGAAATTCCAATAATTGTGACTTTTTTCATTTCTCCTCCTGAAAAAATTATTATCTATTTTTGACATATTGTGAAGATTTTTGCAAGAATTATTTCAATCAATATTATAAGTACTGTTTGTCATCAGATACCAGCATGTTGTAGTATAGGGAAAAATATGTTTTGCTAACAAAAAGGAAAGAGAATATCCAAAATGAATGAAACCGCCTTACAAAAATTAATTAAAAATCGAAGAAGTATAAGAAAATATATGGAAAAGCCGGTCGACAGGAACAAAATTTTAACATGTGTGGAAGCAGCCCGGTTGGCGCCTTCAGCTGAAAATGTTCAACCATGGAGGTTTGTGGTCATTGATGATCCTGAATTGAAGAGTCGATTCACAAAAGAAGTTTTCTCAGGCATATATTATCCTTCAAAATTTGCGGAAAAGGCCCCTGTATTGATTCTGGTTCTGGCAAGACTGGATATTTTGGCAAATAGAATCGGACGCCAGATACAAAATATTAATTATTACTTAATAGACATAGGAATTGGGGGAGAGCATCTTGTTCTTCAAGCCGAAGAAATGGGTTTGGGAACGTGCTGGATTGGATGGTTTAATCCCAGAAAAGCAAGAAAATTTTTTAAGATTCCGCGGAAATATAAAGTCGTTTCTCTTTTAGCCATGGGATATTATGAAAAAAAACCTGAAAAAACTAAGAAAAGAAAAGCGTTGGAAGAAATTGTCTGGTTTAATCAAATAGGGAAATGATAAGGTATTCATAGAGATGGAAAGCCAGGAACAAAATTCTAAAAAGATAATCCGTACTTTTGCTGCGGCTTCTTTTCTGAATGACATGGGTTCTGATATCATCTATGCGGTTTGGCCTCTCTTTGTGACTTCTGTTCTCAAAGCCAATATGGCAGCTCTGGGATTTCTGGACGGTTTCGGAGAAGCCCTTGTATCGATATCCAAAGCTGCTTCAGGGTATATATCGGATAAAATCAAGAGGAGAAAAATTTTCATATGGACTGGTTATTTGTGTGGTGCTCTTTCAAGGTTGGGATATGCCTTTTCGTCAGTATGGACTCATTTGATTCCGTTCAGGATACTGGATAGAGCAGGGAAAATACGAGGCGCTCCAAGAGATGCCTTGGTGGGAGATGTTTCGACCCAGAAAGATCGAGGAAAAAATTTCGGTTTGTTAAGAGCTATGGATCATTTGGGGGCTGTCTGTGGAATCATTATCTGTATTATATTCTTTAAGATATTGGGATACAGGCTTTTGTTTGCTTTCGCAGCGATTCCGTCGCTGTTGAGTGCTTTTCTCATCTATTTTGTTATCAAAGAGAGAAAGTCTGGAAAGATTAAGATTTATAAAGGGGTTTCTTTAAAAGATCTGGATAAAAATTTTAGACTTTTTCTTCTTATCAGTTCGATTTTCTCTTTGGGTGCATTCAGTTATTCATTTCTTCTTATCTATGCGAAAAAGTTCGGATTTGAAGTTACTTTCGTTCCTGTCCTTTATTTAATTTTTACTGCTTCTGCATCCCTGTTTTCCTATCCTTTGGGAAGACTCTCGGATAAAATTGGCAGAAAACCCGTTATCGTCCTTTCGTTTTTATTATGGGGACTAGTTTGCATTAGTATTATTTTTGGAAGAAGTCATTTCGTGATTATTTGCAGTTTCCTCGTTTACGGGGCCCATAAAGGGGCACTTGAACCTGTCCAAAAGACATTTGTGTGTGAACTTTCTCCTCAGCGATTCAGAGCAAGTGGTCTTGGAGCCTTCCAGATGATCATTGGATTGTGTGCTTTTCCTGCATCATTCATAGCCGGGGTATTGTGGGAAACCCTGGGCATGTTTGCCCCTTTTTATTTTTCTTTCATATTGGTTGCCATCTGCAGCGTTATGCTTCTTTTTGTAAAAAGAAAAAAACTGGATTCTTGATTCATTTGGATTTATTGTTTTTATTTTGTTTCCATCTCATATATTCTTTAAGGATATGAAATTTATTTTTAAAAGGAGAAAAAAAGCATGAAGCGATTAACCTTTATTCTATTTCTTTTAATTTTTACTTTTTCTTCTGCAATGGTTTATGGAAAAAAAGGAAATGATTCCGATGAGAATCTTATGACTTCCCGTACTTTTTCCGGATTAAAATTTAGAAGTATCGGACCGGCATTCACTTCCGGAAGAATTTCTTCCTTTGCAGTGAATCCGGATAATCCGAGCGAGTATTATGTTGGAGTTGCTTCCGGTCATATATGGAAGACAGTGAATAACGGAACAACCTGGAAACCCGTGTTTGAACATTACGGATCCTATGCGATAGGATGTGTGGTTATGGATCCCAATAACCACAACATTGTATGGGCAGGAACTGGAGAGAACAACAGCCAAAGAGCGCTTGGCTATGGAGATGGAGTGTATAAGACCGAAGATGGCGGAAAATCCTGGAAGAATATGGGACTTAAAGAATCAAGACAGATTGGAAAGATCATCATAGATCCGCGAGATTCGGATGTGGTCTATGTCGCAGCTGAGGGTTCTGTATGGGGTCCGGGTGGAGAAAGAGGGCTCTCTATAAAACCACCGACGGAGGAACAAACTGGACAGCGATTTTGACAATCAGCAAGCACACCGGAGTCTCTGATATGGTTATGGATCCAAGGGATCCCGATGTCATCTATGCTGCCTCTCATCAACGCCGAAGGCATGTTTTCACTAAAATCGACGGAGGACCGGAAACCGATATATATAAGACCGAAGATGGAGGGAAAAGCTGGAACAAACTCAAATCAGGACTTCCTTCCGGAGATATGGGAGCCATTGGTTTGGCTATTTCACCCGTCAATCCGGACATTGTCTATGCCATTATTGAACTTCCCGAGGGAAAAGGAGGCTTTTATCGCACAGAAGACAGAGGGGCTTCCTGGGAAAAATTGAGTAGCCATGTGAGCAACAGCCCTCAGTATTACAATGAAATTTTTGCGGATCCGGTGAATCCGGATAAAGTCTACTCTGTTGAAACCATAACCCAGGTGACCGAAGACGGGGGGAAAACCTGGCACAGACTTGGAAATAAATACAGACATGTGGATGATCATGCTCTGTGGATTGCTCCTGATGACACTACTCATATATTAATCGGGGGAGATGGAGGAATTTATGAGAGCTTTGACAACGGAACCAATTGGCTTTTCAAATGCAATCTTCCCGTAACCCAGTTTTACAGAGTCGAAGTGGACAATTCCAAGCCGTTTTATTATGTGTATGGAGGGACTCAGGATAACAAAAGTATGGGCGGTCCTTCAAGGACTTTGAGTTCTTACGGCATTGTCAATAGCGACTGGTTTATAACCAACGGAGGAGATGGGTTCTGGTCTGCCATAGATCCTGAAAATCCCGATATTGTGTATGCGGAATCTCAGTACGGATGGCTTGTCCGTTATGACAGAAAAAGCGGAGAAAACATCAGTATAAAGCCCCAGCCTCTCTCTGGAGAAGCCTACCGCTGGAACTGGAACTCGCCTTTGATCATCAGCCCGCACTCCCACAAACGCCTGTATTTCGGAGCGAATAAATTATTCCGAAGCGATGATTACGGAAATAGCTGGAAAGTCTTAGGAGGTGACCTGACCCGTCAGATTGACCGCAATGAACTGAAAGTCATGGGAAAAATTTGGCCTCCGGAAGCGGTTGCCAAGAATGCTTCCACATCTTTATATGGGACCATTGTTTCTCTGGATGAATCCCCGGTTCAGGAGGATCTCATCTACGTGGGAACAGATGATGGCTTGATTCAGGTCACCGAAGACGCCGGAAAAAATTGGAACCAAATTGGTCAATTTCCAGGAGTTCCTGAATTGACATATGTGATAAATTCTAAATTCTAAATTCTAGCTTGGCTGATTTATGTTGTTGAAAAAGAAAGAGATACTATTTACTCTTCCCTGGAAGATTTTTGTTAGAATGAAATTATAAGCCTTAAAATTAAATTTAAGGTTTTTAACATTATTTCAAAATAAAACTTCCTTCACCATCGTTATAAATCTTACGATGAAATTTCTTTTCTATTATTTTTTGGTATTTCTTAATAAATTCTTTACTGCCAACGGCAAGAGCTTTCGTCCATTTTTCTTCCCATTGTTGTGGCTTGAAGTATAGCTTCTCTTTAATCCAATTTTCATACTGTTTTTGTAAATCAGAAAAATCATGATTTCCTAATATTTGCATTAACCTTGTCTTGTCAATCAATTTATAGCGCTTTTTTTGGTTGCCCATAATTTCATTATAACCACTCATTGGCCAATCCTTTGGATGTTTTACGACTCCAGCTCTAACCATGTTCAGATCAATATAGAGGAGACATTCCATAAAATGTTTATCAGTTCCCACTGCTGTTGCATGATAGCTGTCTTCCCAGAATGCTCCAGATCTTCTTTTTCTTTTGTTGTAGTCGATAGCTGTACGGCTGGCAACAAGCAACATAGAACGTGGAATAACATCTTTCCGACCATCATCATAAACAAGAAGATGAATATGATTTTTTGTTACTATATAGTTCAAAATAATCATTCCGTACTTTTTCTTGGCTTTGAATAACCATGAGATCCAATTTTTCCTATCTTGAATAAATTTTAAATGAAAGTCTCTGTTATGACATCGGTGAGTGAGATGCCAAATAAAACCAGGAAAGTGATATATTTTTGCTCTTGTCATTATCGTGGTATTAGTATTGAAAAGACGAAATATTATTAGACGATTTCTCAATTTAAAATTCTATCATATGAAATATTTATAGAAAATGAGCACATATATTTAGATAATAAGTAAGAATGATTTATTCCTTCCTGCTCGAGAGAAGGGGAGAAGGGATTTTCTTAGATTCTAAAAAAGTATTAAAAAATCAATTTTAAGGAAAATCTCAGTCAGAGCGAAAAATTAATAATATAATATTATCAATAAGTTAAGTCAGCCAAGCTACATTAGTCCTGCATTAGTCTTAGTGAAACTTGAAACGTGGTGCGCTCCAAATCATGAAAATACTAGCACACCATGTGGTTCAAATTTTGGGGTGCAGTTCATATTTTAGTCTATTAGTTCTAGTTGTTTTGTTTGAAATTCTTTTTATAGAAGCTATACTAAAAGATATGAAAATAAAACCGATATTTGCTGTTTGCTTAATCATATTATCAATCTCTACTTCTTATGCTCAACATCAATATCCATGGAAAACAAACTATGATATAAATCAATCGATGCAGAATAAAATAAATACACCAGAAGGGTTTGAAAGAATACACACTGAATCGGGGTCTTTTGAAGAATGGTTGAGATATCTTCCCTTGAAAAATTCGAACAATGTCTTATTGTATGATGGATCTCCCAAGGCGAATCAAAACGCCCACTTTTCAGTCATAGATATGGATATTGGAACCGAAAATCTTCAACAATGTGCTGATGTCATCATCCGGTTGAGAGCCGAATATTTTTATTTAAAAGAGAGATTTGATTTGATTGGATTTGACTTAACAAATGGAGAAAAGGTTGCCTTCTGCAAATGGATCGAAGGATACCGGCCCACAATTAAATCCAATAGAATCAGATGGAAAAAAATCGGGACTGAAAATACCTCATATAACAATTTTAGAAAATATTTAAAGTTTATATTCATGTATGCAGGTACTCATTCATTGAGTCAAGAGTTAAAAGGTGTCAAAGATATATCCGACATGAAAATTGGAGACGTTTTTATCCAGGAAGGATTTCCAGGACATGCTGTCATTGTGGTTGATATGGCGAAACACATACATTCCGGGGAAAAGTTATTTTTATTAGCTCAGAGTTTTATGCCAGCTCAGGAATGTCACATATTGAAAAATCTAAGTGATGAAAGATTAAGCCCCTGGTATGAAGTCAATTTCGGAGATTCATTATCCCTGCCTGAATGGACTTTTCAGAAAAGCGATCTCAAGAGATTTTGATATCATCATGAAATGAAATTATTATCTTCTCAGCGAGGCTTTAGAGAAGATATAATCCGGAATGTCCGCATTGAATTCAATGGAAAGAATAATGAACTCGGTTCCTTTTCCTTTTTTTAGAACATCCTTGAAGGTCATTTTTTTCGCTATCCAGCGGTTCTGAACCTGCATGACTTCCTCGATTTCCGTGGTTTTTAAAAGAGTTCCGCTTTTGGCATATCTTTCTTCTTTGAGAAGAACAAACCGTTCCTGATCCACCCAGACTTTTCTTGAATGATAAGCCACTTCCGTGTTCTCTTTGGCTATCAATTCAATCACCCAAGCCGGTCTTCCCAGATATGTTTCTTTGCCCGTAACTTCAGCATCATAGATATTCTGCAGTTTGGGATCTTCCATCATGTCTTCATAGGAAAGGTCAGATCCCATAACCGACTGCTGGAGCATATGACCGGAAATTCGGATGACTCTGTCTGTGGAGGGTGTGTAGATCCACAGCTGATCACTCAATTTGAGCATTTTGGTTCCTTTTTCCCGGGCAGGCGCCAGATACTCAGTGAATGATTTCTCCCTTCCCTGAATCCATGACTTTGATTTGATTGTGCGGCTTCCCCTTCTTCCGTGAACGATCATCTCTGAAGTGACGATTTTGTTATCAGAGCCAATGTTTTCGTCAACTTTTTCAAGGATCTGGTTTCCGGTTAATTCTTGGGTTGATGAATAAGAGGCGAATACCAATAAGGATATGGATGTAACCCAAATTTTCAAAACGTTTTTTTTCATGTCTCAAGCTCCTTAGTTAATTGTGAGGGCTGTCTTCTGTATATACCGATTCCGGATATAGTTGCTCCTAGGAAAGTGGCACCTAAACCAGGAATAAAACCAATGAAATAACTCCCGATTGTAACCTTTGCCCGCATAACCTCTGAAAACATAATTGAGGCATTTTTCATCATACCACTTATATCGATTCCCTTTACTTCAAGGTAATAAGACAGCGCCAGTCCCACCGCTGTCCCGATGACGGTCCCGATACATCCGATCATCATGGATTCAGCCAGCATAGAGCGGTACAAATGGCCTTTCTTTTCCCCTATAGCCAGTCGTATACCTATTTCTCCGTATCTTCTGAGATTTCCCATTAAGCCGGCGTTCCAGAGGACAATGGACATGGCAACAATAAAAATAAATACAAGCACTCCTGAGAAGTAGGATATCATATCAAGATATTCAGCGATTCCAGGTTCATCTCTAAGCGTGCTCATCACAGGAGCAAATTCATCTTCCACATCTCTGTATTTATCATTGAATGATGATTTGATTTCATTCACTTCCTCTTCTCTATGAACACCATCTTTTAAAAATCCGAGAATCTCTCCTGCAGCATCCTCCATGTTAAGGGTGTATTGTATATCCGTGATATCGGCAATCATGGAACCGCGATCCATGGCAGTGATTCCAAAGCGAACAGTTCCCGCGACTTCAAAATTGGCTGTTGCCATACTTCCATACATGGTGGAGCTCAAAAGAGTGGCGGTTTCTCCGGGCTGAACACCAAGACGGCGGGCAAACTGTTCACTGATAAGAATTTCACCGGATTTTTCAGGTATGCGGCCTCGAACGATGGATTCTTTCAAGTTGAGAATTTCCTTTTCAGGACTTGTTTTGGAAAAGATATCCACAGCCACCCCCGAAACAGGCCCCTGAGTTTTCGTTTCCCCTTTTTCATCGGGAATGTCAAGTAGCCCTCCAAAGCGGATTCTTGGTGTCCAGGTCATTTGAGGATAGTTTTTTTCTAAACGGTTTATAAAATCATTGACGCCGATATAGGCAAGGTCATTGGGTATGGATTCAGATTCTTCCAGGTAGGCACGGGACATAACATTGACATGACCTGATTTAAAATTGGCAGTGGAATCGACAAAATTGATTTCAGCCCCTTTTATCCAGCTGTGCATAAACACAGCTAACATAACGCCTAAGACCACGATCAGAATAGGGAAGAGGCTTCTTGACCGGTCTCTTAGTATTCCTTTGATTAAAAATTTAATCATGACATTTTTCCTCTCAAAGCATCTGTGGGCTTTAATTTTGATATTTTACGTGTGGGTAAAAAGCTCACGATGGTTGTAACCAAAAGAACCAGGATTGCCGTTCCTATAACCAAGCCCGCACTGTAAGTGGGAAAAAGCTTTTCACCGATGGCAATTCCAAAACCTTCCGTTGCCTCAGGAAGAGTCCATCCTGTCTTTGCGAACCAGGTTAGAAATGGGATTCCATATATGGCTGCCACAATAGCCGCTAAAACACCATGCAGGGCTCCTTCCAGAGTGAAGAGTTTGATTACCTTGCCGCGAGTGAAACCTAATGCCATAAGAGTTCCCATTTCTTTACGCCGCCTGAAGATAGAAAGCACCTGGGTATCAAAAATAGCAAGCATAGCGAGAGCCAGAAGGATGAAATAAATGATCGAAGCTCCCGCCGTTTTTGTTTGAACTATTTCCTTTAAGTCACTGAGTAAAAAACTTAAATTTTTAAAATCCCAGCCTGTTATATTTTCGGAAGGCTTGTAATCTTTTTCCGTAACAATCAGAGTTGCCTTATTTTGCATTTGGGAATAATTTTGTATTTTATCCAAAGGAACCCAGATCTGTCCTGTATCTATAGTGGGAACAATGGTATTCATAATCTGGACCACTTTGGCGTTTTTTGCATCAAAAGTGCCGTTTTCATCCCGCCATCGGACTGTGAAATAATCTCCTGCTTTTAAGCCTGAATTTTCAGACATTCGATTTCCAATAAGAACCGGCAATTCTTCCTCACTTTTAAGAGAATCTGACGGAATGGTGAGTATCTCCTGGGAAGGTTCAATTCCTTTGATGAGGACAGACTGGAACCGGCCTTGAGGATATATGGTGCCTTGTAATATGAGAATGGGAGTGGCATGTCCTTGATCAATTATTTTTTGAATGGAAGGTGCAATGGTTCCATGGGCTTCCGGGAGGGATAAGGGATCATAAGGGTCATATTGATTATGCCAGTATTGGCCGCCCCCGTATTCTGCATCCGCTGCTTCACGGTAGACCTGTCTGTTCATTCCCTCATAAAAACCCTGTGTCCATATAATGACCACAAAGGAAAATGAGAGAACGATGACGTTGAGCCAGGTTCTTAATCCGGCTCCCAATAAATTTTTTATAGCAAGTTTGAGAACAATCATGATTATTTCTCCGGATTTAAGTTGTTGTTCATTTTTTCGTCTTTTGCAACTTTTCCATCAAAAAGAGTTATTCGTCGTCTGACATACTTGATCACTTTTTCATCATGAGTGGCAAAAATA
>CAZPBN010000031.1:0-18795 GCA_964584935.1 uncultured Eubacteriales bacterium
TGATATTCGATAGAAATCCCTATGTCCGGCCCCTTTCGGCAATTCTTAATGAATATAATAGGATTTGTGCCCTGTTACTTGATCGAAAAGAAGCAAAATGGTATCAAATCTATATGAAAGAGATAACTCCTATTAAAGAAATTTCTGGAGATGTCCCCAGCCAAGTGAAAGAAGGCGGTTGGGAAGGATATGAATCAAAGCGTATCGAAAGGCATATCGCCGCTCATCTTCATGATTTTTTTAAGACAGTCGCAAAGGAAACTTTTGAATTATTCAAGCAGAAAAATTTCAATTGGCTTTTCCTGGGATGCGATGATAAATATTTTCCTGTTTTCGAACCTCTTTTACACCCATATACTAAAGAAAGGCTGAAAGGCAGGATCAAGGCTTCTCCCGGCATTTCCAAAAGTAAAATTCTTCAAGAATCGCTGGAAAAGGAAAGACGCCTGAAAGAAGAGGAGGAACAAACCATTGTGAATTCTTTCATCTCTGAGCTTAACAAAGGAGGACTGGCAACTTCGGGAATCAAAAACACTCTGAGAAGTCTCAATCGAGGAGAAGTGCAGACTCTCATAGTGAGAAGGCACTTTTCTAAGCCCGGGACTATATGTCCAAAATGCAAGTTCCTTTTTTTAGATGAAAAAGAGTGCCCTTCCTGCAAAGTGGAAACCGGAAAACTCAATGATGTTATAGATGAAGCGGTTGAAAAAGCATTGGATAATAACAGCGATGTCAAACATATCAATTCGCAATCAAATCTGCGCCGATATGGAAACATCGGGGCTCTCCTGAGATATAAAACATAGTTGAATATTGGAAGCAGGAAGCGGAGTTATTCTATATTAATAAATGAATAGGAAGCATTAGGCGGGATTGGCTGCTGGATTGTCCGATCAAGTCGGACAATGACAAAGGAATGGCATCTATTTATCTCAACAAACACTTTTCAACGCTACTAACACAATCAACGCAAGTAACGCAATAAACGCAACAAACTCTTCAAACGCTAAAAACGCAATAAACGCTATAAACACAATCAACGCAATTAACGCGATAAACGCAACAAACCCTTCAAACGCAATAAACGCAAGTAACGCGATAAACGCAATCAACGCAATTAACGCAAGTAATGCAAGTAACGCATTTGGTGTTATTTACTAAACTTCACCTTGTCTAACAAGCTGTAAATAATCGGTATAACAAAAAGTGTTAAGAATGTGGTGGCAACCAATCCACCCATCACAGATATCGCCATGGGTGCTCTCATTCCAGATCCTTCTGAAGTGCTCAAAGCCATAGGAAGCATTCCCAAGATAGTGGTGAATGCCGTGATGAGAACCGGCCGGAACCGCACAGAACAGGCATCCAGAATGGCTTTTTTCTTTTCCAATCCTCTTCGTTTCAACTGGTTGATATAATCAACCATAACAATTCCATTATTAACAGCAATCCCTCCCAACATAACAAATCCAATCATGACAGGAAGACTCACAGGTTTGCCAGAAATCAGCAGAGCCAGAATCACTCCTATCAGAGAAAGAGGAATGGTAAACATGATGACAAAGGGGTGTTTGAAGGATTCAAACTGGGAAGCCATAATGATGTAAACAAGAAGTGTCGCCAGGAGAAAAGCACCCGCCATGATTTTAAACGCATCCTGCAATTCTTCATATTGACCGCCATATTCAACAAAATATCCTGGAGGCAATCCTTCTTCTATAACCATCATTTTGTCTTTAACTTCTTTCATCACACTTCTTAAATCTCTTCCGGCAATGTTGGCACTCACAGTAACCTTTCTTGTTTGGTTTTCCCTAGCAATCTCAATAGGACCTTCCCCGGCTGAAACAGATGCCACTTGTTCTAGACTGACTTGTTGGTTCATGGGAGTCATAATAGGAATATTTTTTATATCATCAAGACTGTCTCTGAAATCTTCTTTCAATCGAACCTTCACATCGATCTCTTCACTCTCGTCCCTGAATCTTGTGGCAACTTTTCCTAAAGAAGCTGTCTGAACTGTGTTGGCTATCTGGCTGACCATCAAGCCCATCCGCGAGGCTTTTTCCCTGTCAATTCTTATGTGGTATTCAGGTTTTCTTTCAGATAAAGAATGAGATAAATCCCTCAATCCTTCCACATCCTGAACCCGGTTTATCGCCTTATTGGCTGTATCTTTAAGAACGTTTAAACTCTTCCCGAATATTTTAATCTCTACCGGCGCTTGAGCTCCTCCCATAAACATTTGATTCATATCCAGTGCTTCGAATGTGACCCCTTTTAATTTGGGAAGTTTTCCCCTAAGTTTTTCCAAAACTTCAAGGTCAGCGAGTTTTCTCTTATCTTTACCAACCAATCCAATCCAGAGCAACCCCTCATGACTACCGCTTGCACTGAAATTTGATGCCGCATCCTGAGGATCTTCCTCTGCCTGAGAACCGGATTGAGCGGAAATTATTTTGACAGCGGGTTCGTTTTCCAGGATATTTTCCACCATTCGAACCACACGGTCTGTTTCTTCCAGAGACGTTCCTACCGGCATCTTCACAGACAACAAAATCATGCCGCGATCCATTGAAGGCATGAATTCAGCCCCAATAAAAGGAATGATAGCAAAAGAAAGTAAAAACAAAGCTAAGGCACCTCCCAGCACCCATCCTCTTCGGCCTAAGGCACGTTCCAGCATTTTCCTGTAATACTGCTTCGGTTTTTCAAATCTGGCTGTACCCCAGCCTTTGCTTTCTTTCCCTTTTTTCTTTCTTGCCTGGAATATCAAAGAGGCCACCAGCGGAACGATGGTAAGAGCCACAAAAAGGGAAGCCACCAGAGAAAAGGCTATAGCCAGGGCTAGTCCTCTAGTGAGCTTTCCGGTGATACCACTGGCAAAAATCATGGGGAAAAAGACGGCAATGGTTGTCAATGTCGAAGCAGTGATAGCCATCCCCACTTCAGAAGCTCCTAATTTCGCCGCTTTTTCTTTGTCTTCTCCCTCCTCAATATGCCTGTAGATATTTTCAATAACAACGATGGCATTATCAACCAGCATTCCGATTCCAAGAGCCAGGCCTCCAAGGGTTAAAAGATTGATGGTATATCCGGCTAAATAAAAAGCAATGAAGGTTGTGATGATGGATAGAGGAATAGCAAGGAAAATTGTTATGGTAGGACGCCAGTTTTGAAGAAAAATAAATATGAAAAAAATCGCAAGAATACCTCCCACCAGAGCGTTGTTTCCTGTCCGATTAATGACCTTCTGAATCATGTTTGCCTGATCCATGGCGGTGAAAAATTTAACATCAGAGGGGAGAGTTTTCTTTATTTTCTCCAGTTCTTCTTTGACCGCATTTGTGACTATAACCGTGTTGGCGTCGGAACGTTTGCTCAACATCATAAAAACACCACTATCTCCCTGGATTCTCGCATGGAAACGGATATCTTTCATTCCATCAATCACATCAGCCACATCATCCAAATAGACAGGTTGCCCCGTTTGAGTCGTTCCAACGACAGTCTTTCGAATATCATTGACTTTATCGAACTCTCCCAGAGTCCTCACCAGATATTCCGAATGTCCGTCAACAAAACGTCCTGCCGGGAGATTCATATTTTCCATCCGGAGAGCCATCACAATTTGATCCATAGAAAGATTGTGAGACTCCAGGGCATTTTTATCAACATTGACCAAAATCTCTCTGATATCTGTTGAAAAAACCATAGCAGAAGCAACTCCATCGATTCGTTCAAGCCTCCTTGCCACTTCATCATCAATCAACTTTTCCAGTTTATAAACAGGTCTGCTCTCTGAAGTAATCCCGTAAAAAATAATAGGCATCTGAGAAATGTCAAACTTGACCACAATCGGATCTTCGGATTCTTCCGGCAAATAATTCTCGACCTGACTGAGTTGATCCCTCAAATCCTGAGCCGCAAAATCAAGATTAGTTCCCCAGGCGAATTCCACCATCAACAAAGAAACACCTTCGGAGGTGAAAGAATTGACCTCCTTAACTCCTCTTACTGAGTTCACAACCTGTTCCAAAGGCCTGGTGATGGTATTTTCAATATCTTCTGAGGAAGCTCCGCTGTAGGAAGTAATGACCGATACAGTGGGAAATTCAATATCCGGAAAAAAGTCGAGTCCAAGCCTTGTAAAAGCCAGTATCCCCAAAACGACCAGAATCATTGTCATCATGGAGGTGGTTACTTTTTTATTGACTGAAAATTCAGGTAACTTCATTGGACAACCTCTACGATTTCTATTTTTGTACCCTCTTCAAGCCCATAATTACCATCCACTATAACCAAATCTTCTTCCTGCAAGCCCTTTGCAATTTCTACCACGTCAGAATTTTCAAGACCTATACTAACTTCCTTCTTCACTGCCACATCTCCCTCACCAGCAATAAACACATATTTCCCTTCCAGAATCGCACTCTGAGGAATGACCAAAGCATCATCTCTGGTGCTCACTTCAAGGATAACCTCTCCAAATGTATTCGGCTTCAACAGCATATCTTTGTTTTCGATTTTAATCTCTACACTGAATTTTTTGGACAGAGAATCAGCTGTAAGATTCACCACATTCACAACTCCATCAAACAATCTGTTTGGAAATGCACTTGTTTTTAAATGAGCAGGCTGGCCTTTTTTAACCCGCAAAATGTCTTTATAAGTAAGTTCCACTTCAATTTTAACAGTGGAAAAATCCATTAATGTGATAACACCACTTCCGGGAGCTCCTCCCCCCGTCATAGGATTGATCATATCTCCTACTTCAGCATTCTTTGAGGCAATCACACCACTGAAAGGTGCTTCCATGATGGATACATCAAGATTATGACGAGCCAGATTTAAAGCCGCCTCTGCCTGTTGGAGCTGAGCCTTTGCCGAATCATAGGCTAAAGTCACTTTTTCTACCTGCTGTTCAGAGACCGCATTTTCACTCTTTAAACGCTCCATCCTTTTCATATTCCGTTCGGTATCTCTAAAATTGGCTTCGGCGACCGCAACCCCTGCCTCAGCCTGTTCAAGCTGAAGGCGAATGGCCTTTGTATCCAATTCTGCCAGCAGCTCTCTTTTTTGCACATCATCTCCCTCTTCAACATAAATCTTCGCAATTTTCCCTGAAATATCCGGAACGATCTCTATTTTTTCCCACGCTTTGATAACACCTGTATAATTCAATTTTTCGGAAATTCTCTGTCTTTTAACTTTAAAAACCTTAACCGGTGCTGCTCCATAACTTTTTTCCTTAGAACTTTCTTCTTTATTTTGTACTTGACAAGAAAACAAGAAAAAGGAAAACAAAAGAATCATTAAAAATTTAATTGCCATTTTTTCTTTCATATTTCTCCTCCAAAATATACTGTCAAATTCATCATCTTTGACTGTCTTCTCCGACTCCCATTGCTTTGTCCAATTGGGCAAGAGAAACCACATAATCGTATAAAGCCTGGGAATAATTCGTTTTCGCCTGTGTTAATGCCGCCTGAGCTGAGCTGACATCGAGAGTCGTTGCCAATCCTTCCGAATAATTCAATTCAGCAATTCTCAGGCTTTCCTCTGCTTGTTCAACGTTTTTCTCCTGGGAAAGAATCGATTCCTTAGCTTCTTCCAGATTCAATATTGCCTGTTTAACTTCAAACTCAATCATATCCTTAAGGCCTTTCTTTGTGTGTTTTAGTTCTTCTATCATAGCTCTGTTCTGGGCTAATCGGGCAGAAGTTTCAAATCCGTTAAATATGGGCACCGAAAGAGTTAAATTAACCGAATAATAATTCTGCCATGTATCCTCTTTAAAATTGAATTTATCTGCCCAAAAATTATAATTTCCTACCACGCTCAAGGAAGGAAGGCCCATTGACCGTGTCATTTTCAATGTTTCTCTCGCTATTTTATTTTGATAGTTTATCTGCTTAAGCTCTGGTCTATTCGAATATGCCTTTTCAAGGCATTCTTCGTAATCAGGTTCAACCGGCGTGTATGACAATTCTCCTTTGATTTCAACCGGATCAGAAAGATCCATTCCCAGAAGAGTTTTTAATCCCAATTCAGCTACTTTAAGTCTGTTTTTTGCCTGGATTAACTGAGGGTTTAAATTGGCTACTTGCACTTCTGATCTTAATAAATCAAACTTCGAAGCCATCCCCACTTCATACATGCTATTGACATTATCCAAATGCTTCCTGGCAACTGCGACGGTTTCTTCGGCTACTCTCACAAATTTTTCTGCAAGCAAATATCCATAAAATGATTTTTTCGCTTCAAATACAGTTTGTTGAATCGATTGATTGACATTTTCCTTGGAGGATAAAAGATTGAATTTAGCCTGTTTGAATCCCGAAGTTAAACGCCCGCTGGTAAACAAAGGCATATTGAGAGAAAATGAAAATTGATAATCCCTGGTAAAGTCCACTTCCACCCTCTCGGGAGGCTGGCCGGGAACCATGGAAGGAAACTCCAGGTAAAAAAGTTTTTCATCGAGAGTTTGGGTTCCTTGAGCATTAAATGAAGGGAAAAATTGAGCTGCTGCTTCCCTGACTCTTGCCTTAGCCGCATCCACTCTTTCTTGAGATGCCAGGTGATAAGGATTTTGTGACAGGGCTATATCCACCGTTTTTTCAAGTGTCAGAATTATTTGTTCTTGAGAAATTAAAAATTGACAAGAAATGAAAAGTAAAAATATAATCAAAATTATTTTTCCTCTTTTATTCATCATGACTCTCCTTTTTTATTCCATAGAGAAAAAAATTATGTAGTAAATCTGTGCTTTTTTCTATCGAATATTCCTTTTCTCGCACCATAATCCCAAAGCTGAATCCACGTATTATGGAACCAAATATATAGGATGCATCTTTAACATTCATTTTTCTGAATTCTCCACTTTCTATTCCCTCTCGAATAATTTCGGTTGTGATTTTTTTCATTTTCTCGGCATGCTTTTTGAATATTTCCGGGGCTTGACCTTTCTTTCCTGGACCGAATAAATTCTTGCCCTGCATTTTAAAGATCTGTTTCACTTCAGGAATTTCGATGAAAAATATTTTGATGATGTTCTTTTTCTGCTCATGAAATGAATAAACACAATGGATATATTCCTTCAACTTTTCGCTGGCACTTTTTTCTTTATTTTTGATCTTTATAAGTTCCGCATAGATTTGCTCAAAACAATTGTTTATAACAGCAACAAACAGTTTACCTTTGCTTTTAAAATAGCTGTAGAGGGTCGCTTTAGAAAACTGGGATATTTCTGCTATTTCATCCATTGTGGCTAAGGCATAACCTTTTTTTGCAAATATCTTTTCCGCTTCATTAAGAATGAGTGTTTTATTTTCTTCCAGACGGTGTTTCTTTCTCTCCACTCTTAAATTTCTCTTTTGCATTTTCATCCTATTCATGCAATAATAAATTGACTTTCAGAATAATTTTTTAATTTAGTCATTAAAATATTATCTATACTCTTCAGTTTAATTATTAAACTCTTTAGTTTAGCGAACAATTGATTTAATGTCAAATCGCAGATTAAAAAAACCCATCTTTTCAATTCTCTTTTTGCTTTTTTTCATTTTTCTATGTTTTCATCCACCAGAATCCATGCTTTTTTCAAATCCCTATTCGAAAGCCAATCCTGCGTGGTGGACTATAGAAATCAGATTAGATACTCAAGGAAGCTATCAAGTAAAAGAGAAAGGACCGGTCTACTTTGGATATTATTTTTTTTCTTCCTCTATAAAAGGATGGATGGAAAAGGATGAAGACGATTTTCTCCTTTACCAGAGAAAACCAAAAGTGGTCAAATGGGAAGCCCAAGAAATAGCCATTTATGCTAATAATCTAGAAATGAAAACCACTGCGGAATTTAGGAGAAAACCTGACCTAAAATTAAACTATTTATTACAAAAAGAACATAGTATCCATTTTGATCTCATCACCACTGGCTTTTCTATCCCTCAAAATCATTCGGTTAGTGATATTCTGCTTGGATTACCGGCCTCAAAAGAGAACTCCCTTATTGTCTCAAATATCAAGTATAATGCTTTTGTTAAAAATGGCTCAAACGAGATTAAAATAGAGGAAAAAAACATCTATTCAAAACCACTCAAAAAAGAGTTCAACTGGAAATGGAGATACCAAAATTGGAAAACTCCATCACAAACGCCCGTCTACTTTACTCATAAACACTCAGCTAAAGTTAAAATACATATTATCCCGCACTGGTGAATGCAGAATCATTCAGGGAGATTCTAAACAAAATGTCCCATAATGAGAGCTGCTATCAACTCTCGCCCCAATTCAATTCTTCCCTGTTTATATTCTTTGGCAAAAGGATAGGTAAAGACTGAACCTAAATCCTTCCAGAACGGAAGAACTTTCTCTGGTATCTTTATGTCCCCTGTTTCTTCTTGATTGAAATATTTATTCAACTTGATTTTGGCTTCTTCCATATCTGGGTTCATTTCCACAGCTTTCTTCAAATTCAATAGAGCTTCATCTCTGTATCCTAAATCCAAACAAGTAACTCCCAGATGATAAAGAAGATAGGAAGAATTGGGTGCTTGTCTCGCCTTTGAAGAAAGTATGCGGTACTTCCTCTGCAGGCTTTCTATATCTGGATTGTTTTCTTCCATTATTTCCTCCTTGACAATGATTTACATATCAATCTCTCAGAACACATTGGGTAAAATTTAGTTTTCCTTTCTTTTCATTCTTTCTTTAACCTTTTCTTTAAATCTGTCTCTTAACCGGGTCTGCAAGCTGATGAGAGGAACGACCTTTCCTTTGATGATCACTTTATGCACCTTGGAACGCATCTGAATAGGGCTTCCGCAGCATTCAGAGTGATCATTTTTAAGACTTCATTATCGGGAATATCATTGTATTTTAAAACCTTCGCCGCTACCAGGTAGGGATACCGGCCAGTGGTGAGGCTATCGGAATTGATAACCATCTTCGCTCCGGCATCATACATAATTTCAAATCCATACGGGCATCCATCATAAGCCTCTTCTTTAAATCCCCACCAGTCAACCCATCCGCCGTAGCAAACTCCAGCTTCGGCTATCTTATCAGCAACTTTATATCCATCGATGCAATGACTTAACTGAATAAGGTGGACATCAAACTCTTTGCAGAAATCAATAAGCCAAACAATTTCATCAGCCCGGCAAACATGACAATCTATACTCAACTCTTTTTCCAGTACTTTCTTTAATGTTTCCATTTTCAGGTCTTTTTGGGGAAGAGTCAGATCCTTTTTCCCCGAAGCTTTTTTCTTTATCTGCTTCTGAATCATTGTCTATGTGATTCATTCCTTTCATCACAGCTCAACAGCTTATCGGCTGAAAATTTATAAATTGATAAAATATCAAAGAATAATTCCATATATCTTTCATGCCCGGGGATGAAACTTATTATAGACTTTTCTCAACTTTTCCCGGCTGACATGGGTGTAAATCTGGGTGGTTGTTATCTGACTGTGCCCCAACATCAATTGGACTGAACGCAAGTCCGCACCTCTCTCCAGCAAATGCGTTGCAAAGGAATGTCGCAAAATATGTGGACTTATTTTCAAATCAATGCCGGCTTTTTTTCCATAGGCTTTTAATATCTTCCAAACTCCCTGTCTTGTGAATCCATCTCCCCTATAATTCAGAAAAAGGAAGTCATTATCTTTTTTCACAAATTCTGGACGAGCTTCATCGAGATATCTCTTTAGACACAGAGAAGCAGACTCCCCAACCGGGACAATTCTTTCCTTATTGCCTTTTCCCTTACACAAAAGAAATCCGTCTTCAAGATTTATGCTGTTTGTTTTTAGCTCTATAATTTCAGAAACTCTCAAACCTGTGGCATACAAAAGTTCCAGCATTGCTTTATCTCTTAGCCCTCTGCAATCATTCTCATCCGGTTGTTTTAACAACTGTTCGACCTCTTCAACAGTTAAAAATTTAGGTAAGGAAAACCATATTTTTGGAGATGAAAGGTTAGTAGAGGGATTTTTCTCCACAACGTCATCCAGTATTAAAAATCTGTAGAAAGCCTTGATAGACGAAACAATCCTGGCTAAAGAACGAGCGGCTAAACCAGAACAACTCATGTGATGAATGAATTTAACCAAATCCTCTTCACTCACATCGGACCAAGAAATCTTTTCCTTTCTTAAAAACAAAAATAGTTTCTCAATATCTCTTTGATAAGCATGGAGGGTATTCCAAGACAAACCCTTTTCAACTGATAGAAAATCGAGGAATTGTCGAAATATATCCTCTGGAAATGAGGAAATCTTTACCATTGGACATACAAATTTGAATCTTTTTCTTGTTTAACAGTGGTGATAAGACCGTGTCCGGGCAAGACAACTAATTCATCAGGGAGAACATAAATTCTGGTTTTTATTGAATTTTCCAGTTCCTCCCATGAACCACCCGGCAGGTCAGTCCTCCCCACTCCATTATTGAAAAGGGTGTCTCCGGAAAGAATAAAATCATCTCCGAGAAAACTGGCACTTCCCGGAGAATGCCCCGGAGTATGAAGCACTTTTAGACTCGTTTCTCCAATATTAATGAGGGATTCATCTTCCAGAATGATATCCGGAGGCGGTGATTTTTTGGCTCCTATAAGAGAGCCTAACACCGAAACATAAAGTTTATCCAGCATGTGTCTGTCTCCGGAATGTATATAAATAGGAATATCATATTTTTCTTTAACATCCCTATTCGCTCCAATATGGTCAACATGTCCGTGGGTATTAATAAGAGCCACTGGATTTAAATTTTTATCTTCAATCATCCGGAAAATAACCTCTGGTTCTGCTCCAGGATCAACAATGGCACACTGTAATGTCTTTTTACAATAAACCAAATAGCAGTTTGTCGAAAGCGCCCCAACCACAATCTGTTCATATTTCATTTCTTTTTATAATAATTTCCTCTGTTCTGTTAGTCAAGTGAAATGAAAGCTGAAGTTTCTCCAATTTTTCTTTCCTATCGGAATAAAATCATATCGGATGAGGGATAATTTGCGATTCTCATCCCGGTTTATATTCTTTGAACAAGCATATTAATGGAAATAAGGTTAATTGGTAAAGTGTCCCCCTAATTAATCCTTGTTTTTTATACATAGAAAAAATATAATCTTTTATTCAAAAATGAACAATAAACCCTGGCAGCTTCAACTCATAAAAAAATCATTAAAAAAGAAGCAGAAATTAAAAATTCTAAACAAACATCTCGAGATCAATCCTTCCTCAACTATCCTTGACCTTGGCTGTGCCCAGGGAATTTTAAGCTATTTTTTGCAACAAAAAGGAGGAACCTGGATCAGCACAGATCTGGATTTTGACAATCTGAACACTTCTCGCAACCTGCTCAAAAAGAACCTTATACAGATTGGCCCCGGTGTTCTTCCCTTTAAAGATAAGTCATTCGATTGGGTCATAAGTCTTGATTATTTAGAACACCTTGATGATGACCAGCAGTGTCTGGAAGAAATTCATCGAATTCTGAAAACCGGGGGGCAGGTTCTTCTAGCAACCCCCAGAACAGGGAACATTTTTATTCTTCATAAAATACGGCCTTTCCTTGGACTGAAGCTTGAATTTTACGGCCATAAAAGAGAAGGATATACCTTAAAAGACTTGAAAATAAAATTTAAAAAAGCAAATTTGATTGTCTTTAAAAACAAGCGTTTTTCCCAATTCTTCTCAGAATTTCTTGAATTGGTTCTCAATTTTGTCTATATAAAATTTCTTGCTCCGAAAAGAAAAAAACTGTTAAGAGACGGCCATATAAGACCTTCATCGGAAGAAGAATTCCATTCGAAAAAGAAAGCTCTCAAACTTTATAATTACATCTATCCTGTTGTTCGGCTCTTATCCTTACTGGATATCTTTTTATTCTGGCAAAGAGGATATGGAATCATGGTCTGGGCAGAAAAAGAAGAAAACAATCCTCAAAAAAAATGCAGATAAGGAAAACAATTGGTTTCCTTCTTGGACCCCTAATATTCGTCATTATCTATCTGTCTCCACTGCTTAAGGAAAAACCAAAGTTACCACAGGCCAACGAAATGTGCTTATTGCTTTTTCCATAACCATCTTTCTCTGGACCTTTCCCGGAATTGTATCCTTATTAGCAGGAAGAGAAGCCCCCTTTTTCATATGGTTTAAAGACCATATTCCGGAAGCGTCAGCCGCCATCATTGGAGCAGGTCTTCTATTTATACTTCCTGTCAATTTCAAAAAAGGGCTGTTCACCATATCTATCAAGGAAGCCATAAAAATCGACTGGGGAACACTCCTCCTGTTTGGGGGTGGATTAACCCTTGGATTTCAGATGTTCAAAACAGGTCTTGCCGAAATCATAGGAACGTCATTCATCTCCCCAGGAGAAGGCTCTGCCCGTTTTTATCTCATTACCCTGCTCTCCATCACTTTAAGCGTCTATCTCACCGAGCTGACTTCCAACACCGCTTCAGCAAATATGATCATTCC
The DNA here is from genome assembly GCA_964584935.1 of uncultured Eubacteriales bacterium. Lineage (GTDB taxonomy): Bacteria > Acidobacteriota > Aminicenantia > Aminicenantales > Aminicenantaceae > CAZPBN01. The sequence continues at coordinate 12,491 of CAZPBN010000031.1, forward strand.
TATCATCATTGCCATAGCAAACGCAGCATCAATCAATCCTCTCCCTGCGGTTGTGGGAAGCGCCATCGGTTGCAGCTTTGCGTTCATGCTTCCCGTTGCCACTCCTCCTAATTGCATAATTTACGGCTCCGGTCTGATCAAACTGCCCCAAATGATCAAATTCGGATTCTGGCTCAATATCGCTGGAATCATTATAATCTGGATAAGCATCGGCATCCTAGCTCCAGCCATCGGAATCATTTGAAGAATAAATTTGAAAGAACTTCACTTCCAATTTTTTTTGTGTCTGTGATATAATTTTGCTGCATGGATATTTTTCTTTCCAGAGAAGTTCAACAGTCTCTATCCGCCCTCAATCTATTTTACCACTCTTCCGATGAACCCATCCCTGATGGAATGCTCATCGGTCATAAAAGAACCCATAGATTTTTTTTAGAAAAAATTTTCCCCTCCCAGAAAGGATTCTTTCCTTACGAACAAACTCTGCACGAATGCAACCAGATTTTTAAAGGGAAAATCATGGGTTTTTACTCATTTCATACAACTGAAGAAAAAGTTGAGAAACTCTTATGCCCCATAGCTTGCGGGAAAGTTTTCTTGCAAATCGATCCTAAAAAAGAAAGCACAATGAGCTTCACATCTTATATAATCGATTACAAGGATAAATTTTTCTTAAATCAAATATCCTTGACAGTGGAAAAACAATGAAAGAAGTCCTCAATAAAGAACAACAAACATACACGTTAAAAATCGCAAGGGAAGCCATTAAGCGCTACCTGGAAACAAATCAACAACTGAAAGTCGAACCGGAATATGATATCTTAAAGGAAAAAAGGGGAGCATTTGTGACTTTAAAAACTAAAGGTCAATTACGGGGCTGCATCGGCTATCCTCTCCCTTACAAACCTCTTATCACCACCCTCATTGATTGCGCCATCTCCGCCTCGACCAGGGACTACCGTTTTCAGCCTCTTTCTTTGGATGAACTGAACGACACAACAATTGAAATATCGGTTCTGACTCTTCCTAAGACTATTCAAGACATCAATGAAATCGTCATCGGAGAACACGGAATCATAATATCCAAGGGACATCAAAAAGGCCTCCTTCTCCCTCAAGTTCCGGTTGAATGGAACTGGGATCTTGAAACCTACTTGCGGCACGGATGCATGAAAGCCGGACTCGATGAAGACGAATGGAAACACAATGCAACTATAGAAATATTTTCAGCTCAAGTATTTTCAGAATAATTCATCTGAACGAATACATTGTTTTCCCATCTTGCGATAGAAATATTATGCGGGAATCAGTATCTATCAAAAAGAGCCGGTTGAGGGAACGGTCTTTCTATAATACTAAAAACAGTTATTTTCTGAATTCCTTCTCTTTGAGCATTTCCCGGGCAGCTTTCTTGCAGCTGTTCATTCCACTAACCCATCTGTCATCGTCTTCCTTATTGAGAATATATTCCAGTTCTTTCCGTGCTTTTTCCACCTCATCGAGTTTAAGGTATGTATCTGCCAGATAAAGCCGGGTTAAAGCATCATCAGGATCATATTCCAAAGACTTTAGCAGATGCTGGAGTGATTGTTCATTGTCCCCTCCCGCTATTCCGGGAAGTTCGGCATACAACCTTCCAAGAACTCTGTCAGGTCCTCCATCTTCATAAGAGCGGTCAAGCTCAATAACTTTATTCATTTCCCTCTTTATTGGCTTCACCAGAAACAAGCTTTTCATCTTTCCTCGTGCCTGACCAAATTTTCCATAATTCACTCCCAGCCAGTAATGTCCATCCGGCTTTTCAGGTTCCAAATCGACAGCTTTCTCAGCATAATAAATAGCCTGTTCAAAAATAGATCTTTTCTCTTTTTTTCCTTCCGTATAACAACCTTTATAATAAAGGACTCTGGCAATTCTCCAGTACGCCTCGTATTTATTATCAAGCTTCTGTAAGGCTTCCCGGTAGTATTTTAGAATTTCTTCGATACCCTTCATATCCTTGACATTTTCTAACAATTCATCTCCTTCAGCGAGCAATTCTTCACCTTCCTGAGGAAACATGAAAATTGAAATACTAAAAAAAATAAACATACATAGGAGTGTCTTTTTTTTCATTGATTTTACCTTTCCTTTAAAGCATTATGTTTGGAAAATATATAGCATAAAATGACAACAAAAGAAACACATCAATTTCTGATTTCCGGCTCGCTGTTTATTCCCTTGCTTCTTCATCCAATTGATTCATAATATCTTCCATTTTCTGGCATTCTTCTTCCAGCTTTTTTCCTTCAATCCTCGAGTTGACCTTTATTGGTTTTCCGTAAAGAGCTATGATTTTTGAAAACGGTTTAAAGATCACAAAACGATCCCAACTGTTTAAAATCTTCACTCGAGAAGCCCAAAATGTAAAAGGCACCAGATAGGCACCGGTCTGCTGCGCAAGTTTGATTCCTCCGGCTTTAAATTTACGGTTTGGCCCTTTGGGTCCATCCGGCACTATGATAACCTGCCCTCCTCTTTTGAGTTCTCTTTTCATGATATTCCATGCCTTGACAACCGTATGAGAGCCAGATCCTCTCAAGATTTTATACCCCCATCCGGACATAATCCGGGCAGGAATTTCCCCGTCCTCACTGGGGCTTATTAAAGGCATTATACTTCTCTTCCTGAAAAAGTAAGGCACAATAAATATTTTACTGTGCCATACAAGAAGAACTATCGGTTTCCCGGCTTTTCTTAAATCCAGATACTCTTTTTCCCCTTTCACTTTCAATCGGCAAGTCTGTGTCCATATCCACAGAAGAATCCGCCCCGCAATTCCTGTCATTATCCAACGAATCTCAGATAAAATGGACATTACTTCCTAATTTTTACTTTAAATAACTCCTCAAAAATCATAATGAAAAGAAACAATCCCTGTCAAGGAATTATTGATTATTCATATCCAATTTTTTAAGCTCCTCTCAGACTCACTACTTTGCATGAGAAAGAAAACTATTCCCCCAAAAAAAGAGCTTCCATTCCAGATGGTTGACTTCTTTTGAGAGACAATCTATATTCCTTAAATAATATGAGTGTTTCCAAGATGAGTAAAAAGAGGCAAAAGCGATTCAGTTCCTTTTCTGGAATCGAAATCAATCCGGAATTCAAAAAAGCTTTGAATTTGATGGAGAAAACTTCCTCCCATGTGTTTATCACCGGGAAAGCTGGCACTGGAAAATCGACCCTTCTTGAATATTTTCGCCACCACACTCTGAAAAAAGTGGTGGTTCTAGCACCAACAGGAGTCGCTGCCCTGAATATTCGAGGTCAAACCATCCATTCTTTTTTCCGGTTTAGGCCTGATATAACCCTGGATAAAGTTAAGAAAATCGTTGATCAGGACCAAGACAATTTGTATCAAGAAGTGGAGTGTGTGATCATCGATGAAATATCCATGGTCCGGGCTGATCTGCTGGATTGTGTGGATCAATTCTTGCGTCTGAACTGCCATCTGAAACAGATTCCTTTTGGAGGAAAACAGATGATTTTTATAGGGGACCTGTATCAACTTCCTCCCGTTATCAAAGGAAAAGAAAAGGAAATATTCCAAAATTACTACCGGACTGGTTATTTCTTTTCTGCTCATGTTTTTCATGATTTTCCCATGGAATTCATAGAATTGATTAAAATCTATAGGCAGAAAGATGAGCGGTTCATTCATATTTTGAATGCCATCCGGAATAAAACCATAACCGAAGACCACCTTGTGGAATTGAATGAGAGATGCGATCCTTCTTTTTCCCCAGCCCGGAATGAATTTTATATCTATCTCACTCCTTACAACAAACAAGCTCATGAAATCAATGAACAACGGCTTCGCAAACTAAAAGGAAAGACCTTTTCTTACGAGGGAAAGATCCGCGGAAATTTTGGCGAAAGGGAGCTACCCACCCAACTCAATTTGTCCCTCAAAATCAATGCCCAGGTTATGCTGTTGAATAATGATCCGGATGGGAGATGGATTAACGGAAGTGTGGGCCAAATCGTGGAAATTTATAATGAGGATGAAAGTCATGATGTGATCACAGTGGAACTCACCGATGGAATGATGGTGGAGGTGGAACCCTTCACCTGGGAAATATTTGAATACAGATACAACCAAAATAAAGAGACTCTAGAGACAAATGTTGTGGGCTCGTTCACCCAGTATCCCCTACGTTTGGCATGGGCTATCACCATTCATAAAAGCCAGGGAAAGACCTTTGAAAAAGTCATTATCGATATCGGAAAAGGAACTTTCAGTCCAGGACAGATGTACGTGGCTTTGAGCCGTTGCACTTCCCTGGAGGGGCTCGTCTTGAAAAAAGAAATTCAAAAAAAACATGTGTTCATGGACTGGAGAATTATTGATTTTCTAACCAAATATCAGTATCAGCTTTCTGAAAAGAAAATGCCTTTGGCTCATAAGGTTGATTTCATAAAAAATACAATCAGCGAAAATGGGAAACTGGAAATCGTCTATCTTAAATCCAAAGATGAAAAATCAAAAAGAGTCATCAAACCTCAATTCGTGGGAGAGCTTCTGTATAAAGATAAGAATTTTCTGGGGGTGGAAGCCTATTGCTATCTTCGCAATGAAGTAAGGAATTTTAGAGTGGACCGTATTCTGGAGCTGAAAAAAGCTGAATAATCAGCTGCCAGTGTTTCATCCATCCTGGCGGGATGATTTGTTTTTCACTGCATCTATTCCCAATCCAATAACAAATCCCAGTAAACTCAGTCCCAATCCATAGGGAACAGAATAAGGCCACGAAGGCCATTTTAAAGGAAACACTCCTGTCTGGCATAAAAAGCCTGTCAAAGCAAATCCCCCTCCCAGAACCAGGCTTGAAAATCCGGCAAATGGTATTTTCTTCTTGGAAAATATCATCACTATTCCAGGAATAAACAATCCCTCTGTCATGATCTCTGAGGCAAGCCCCAGAGTCTTTAAAATACTCTGGATTCTTGTAGCAATAAGAAATCCTGCGGCTCCTATCAATATCGTTGACAACCGGCTAATCAAAACTTCCTTTTTTTCTTTCCGGCTAAACAGTTGCTGGTAAATATCTCTGTTCAGAGATAACGCTCCCGTGTTTATTGCTGAATCCATGGTTGACATAATTGCAGAAACCACGGCAACAAATAAAATCCCGCCCAGGATAATTCCTGTTTTAGAAGAAATCAATTCCGAAAGAAGCGGCTGGGATCGATCAAGAGAAAAAATCATGGGAAGCGAAAACATACCAATAAGCACCAAAATCGCGTAAAGGACAACAAAAGTTCCGGAAGCAGCAAATAAACCATATCTTGCTTTTTTCAGTGACCGAGCTGATTGTATCCGCTGCCACACAATGGGAGATATGATCCAGGCAAGAGTGAACGAAACGACTATCAATAAGTTTCTTTTGATATTAAAGAAAAAATCAAAATAACCCCTTTTTTGAATTTCAGATGCACATAATGATATGTGTCTTAAAATCGATGGTTCCCATAGAAAAACCAGCAGGGCAACAGTCCCGGTCACAAGAAGAAAGAATTGAATTCCATCTGTAACAGTCACAGAAAAAAACCCCCCGAACACCGAATAGCAAAGAACAACAACTGTTCCGAATAGCAAGCTTATAAAGTAAGAAGTTCCGAGAAAGGCTTTTATAAAATTCCCCAGCGCGACCATTTGGGAAGCAGCAAGAACAGTCATGTACCAGACGATCAACACAGAAGAAAGATGCCTGACAATTCTTCCGTACCTCAATTCAACCAGGTCTGGTAAGGAAATGATATGGAGCCGCCGGATCGGACGCGCAAGGATAAAGGCAAAAACAAGCACGGTCAATATGGCTGGAACTCCCATCACCCAGAAAGAACTCAATCCCTTATCAAAAGCTTCATCCACAGAAACAAGAGTTGAAGTGGCACCGAAAAAAGATGCGGATATGGACAGAAAAACCAGAAATGCAGGGAGCTTCCTTGAGGCGAGAAAAAAATCTTCAAGGCTTTTCATACGCCTTGAAAAAAATAAACTGATAAAGAGGATGAGAACAAAATAGGCAAAGAAAAAGATGAAGAATTCGGTTCTCATGAAGCCATTTATAACAAAAAACCCACTAATTAATCAATTCTTAAGAATTTATAAAAGTCCCCCCAAATTTTAAAGACTCTCATATTAATTCAAAAACAACAATCGATTTGAATAAGGAAAAAATATTTTGGAAACTTCTTTTAAAACGGTTCTCTTCCATATTGTGTGGGTAACAACATTTAATCATATCACCAAGGCGTGG
>CAZPBN010000032.1:0-16083 GCA_964584935.1 uncultured Eubacteriales bacterium
GTGATCTTGAAAGGGAATGAAATGAGAAAAAATGAGTCAAAATCTCAGAAGAACAAAAAAAGAAATTCCTATATTACTATAATTGTTCCTATGGAAACACTGGAAATAAAAGGGCTTTCTGATGATGGCATTAGTCTCACTTTGGCATCCTGCTTGATGATTCGAATTCTGATATTTTGTGCTTGAATTTCCGAAGTTAAAACAAGCAGTGAAAAAAATAACAACAGAAAGATTACAAATTGATATTTTGTTCCCTTCATTGATCCTCCTTATTATATAAATTTATTGTATTTTTTTTGCATAATCCCTTATCTAAACTAATACTCTCACATTTACAAAAAGCGGTCAGGTGTTTGCTTGACTCAAAATGGGTTTGCTGATTCCTTTTTTCCACGGGCAAGCCCTCTGAATACCCTGCTTGAAAGAGGAATCGGGCCAGCTAAAGCAAGAGAAATAGAATGATTCGTTTAGAAGAGTCAATCAAAGATTTAATCCCTTATGTGTCTTGCGACTGAATCAATAAAATAGATGAATTCATAAGTAGGAATAACAAAATTTGTTTTTATTCTTGTGTATCCAAACTCTTTTTCTGGAATGACCTTCAAGTTGATATTTTTTTTACTCAGACCACTGTTAAATAGTTTGTATTTGAGTTCATGATCCAAGTTCAGCTTTTGAGTGAGATAATCATCCCCTTTCCATAAAATATCCACATATTCTCTGCCAAAAAAAGAGTCCTTCTTCAGTTTCATTTTTGTGTTTTTAATAGAGTTATATCTTCGGTTGAATGGAGTTTTGACTATGAATTCAAGAAAATAATTCACTCCGTATTGGCTTTTTTCTATCGATATAAATATGTAGTCAATATTATGCTTTTTTATTAAAAAGATATCCTCTACTTTTTTCCCCCATGATGTTTTCTTCAAAAAGCTGATTCTCTCATCTTTTTTGTCAATTTGTTGAAACTGAATGCCGAGCATAGAGAGATTTTGAGAAAAATCCTTTTTCTTTTTGAGCACATCTTTTTTTCGTCTAGCGAAAATAAAGGGGAATAAAAAAGCTGTTAAAAATGCGACAATAGCGGGAATGATATCTTTCCATTCCATCTTATCACTCTTTCATTCACAATCAGTGTTATAATAAGAATTGATATGTATTATACCAATTTTTTCCGAGTTAAATAAACATATCCTGGATATGAATCATTATTTTCGTGATTGATGCCTTTAAGGTGAGGATTAACAATATTGAGAATCCAGAGAAATTGTTCTTGAATTTGAATCTTATCAATCCATCCTTCTAAGAATAAACAAGGAGGGGGAACTTTATTCCATAAATATTGAATTTAATCCAGAAGTTTCTAAAAGGGTTCAAATTCTGTAACCCTCTTTTTTTCATTCATCAATCTGAAATTAAAAAATTGTGATTGTATTAGTTTTGATTTTAACTTGCTTATATTGTTAGATTTCTTTTATAATTCCTACCATAGAATTAATAAGAATGGGCCGCATGAGAAACAAAATAAAAAAAGCATATATTTTATTAATGGGACTTCTTTTTATGTGTTTATTTATTTACGGGGATCAAGACTCATTAGTTTCGCTTGAAGTCATTACGGAGCTTGCCAACATAAGATCAGAAGCTGATATTGGAAGCACTATTATTTATCAGCTTCCTCAGGGAACAATCTTAAAGTCCCCAGGTAAAGAGGGAGAGTGGTATGCCGTCCGTTTTAAATCGGATGAAGGACAAGTTATTTCCGGGTATGTCCATGAAAGCCTGGTCCTCGCCATTGAGAAAGAACCAGTTGAAAAGGAAGAGGTCGTCAAAGAGGAAAAGATCAAACCTCTTAAGGAAGAATCCCTAAAAAAGGAAGCCAAAGAACCGGAAGAGCGGAAAAAACAAGAAAAAGAAGAAGCAGTTAAAGAAGAATCAATCATTGCTTCTTCAACCGTTCCTAAACCATCCAAAGTGAAATTTGACCTTTTTCTTTCCGGAGGGTTGAATTATTTATCAGGAGGAGATATCAACTTTGGTGCCCAGGGATTGGCTGATTTTTTAAGAAATATCAATTCCATAAATGGTGAAGGACAGGTAAAACCTGTGCATTTGAGCTATATCCTGGGAGGGGAGCTGTCGTTTCCTGTCTGGTCAAAATTACATATAGGAATCGGTGTTGATTTCTATTCTGCAAAAAAACAAAGCACAGATAACATGCAGGAAATCCCGTTGGCATTGACTTTTTCAACCTATCCTGAAATACAGGCAGTCCCCTTAAGATTTGTGATTCTTTATTATCCTGTAGAAAATTTTTATATAAAAGGCGGAGTTGAATATTTTGTTGCTAAGTGCGGATATGACTATAAATTTCAGAAAGGAGAGGATTGGGAACAGTGGCAGGGGCACGCCAGCTCCAGCGGATTGGGAGCGTTGGGAAGCGTAGGGACGGAATTGAATTTGACGTCAGTATTATCTTTTGTTGTCGAAGTGAGCGGCCGGTATTGCAAAATTAATGATTTTTCAGGAACAGGTTCTTATGAACAATCAACCGGGGAATTCCAGGAAGAGGATGGAATCCTCTATTCATACAACACAAAATCATCTGAAGGAACATTATATCCTCTTGTTTTTATTCGCAGTAAAAAACCTGCTGAAGCCGGCGTGTATGATGCTAAAAGAGCAACAGTTAACTTTTCAGGGATTAGCTTGAAAGCAGGAATAAAGATTAAATTTTAACTAGCTTTATGTTTGTTATGCCAGTTAAGCCTAGCTAAATAGTTCATATGGTTTTTGTTTGAGCCTCTGATTTCCATAACGGAGGGTTAGAAATGTATTTACAACAAATTCTTTTAGGATTGATTGAGCTTTTAGTTTCCATATTCATCAGTTTTGTTCTTATTTTGGGAAGCTATCGGTTTTTTATGTTTGTCACCCCTCGTTTAGATGAGGAACGCCAGCTCAAGAAAAAAAATACAGCAGTGGGAATTGTTTTAGGGGGAATATTGATTGGAGAAGTTCTGGTGGTGAAACAGGCAATTTATCCTGTGATGTCTGTGATACAGCTTTTTATTCTCGGCCAGGAGAAGAATTTTACCAATTTTATTGAAATGCTTGGATTGAGTGTGGGTTATGTCCTTCTCGCAGGAATTCTTGCCTTAGGCTGTATTCTTTTCAGTTTTTGGGCGTTTAATAAATTCACTCCACGGATCGATCAGTACAAGGAAATCAAAAACAACAATATAGCGGTTGCTGTTTTTATGGCTCTTTTTATACTGGGAATTTGTATTTTGATAAGTGACGGGGTTTCGGGTTTGACCAAAGCTCTGATACCCTTTCCTGAAATTGGATCTATACCGATTAAGTGATTCCTGGCATGAAGAGTTTACTTATTTCATTCATAATAATATTCCTACTCATAGGTGGATTGATATTTCTCACTTCTTTATGCCAAGAAAACTCCTATTCAAATAATTTTTCTATTGTTGAACAGGACACAAAGAACGAGTCAAAATCAAGCTCAAATTATTTCTATAAGACTGATGGGCAAAACCATTATGATATCACTTATGGGTGGAAAGATTATCAGGGCGCTTTATTCCGAATTTCTTTTTCCTATCCCAAACGGTTTTTATCCGAGGCAGAAGATGAATTTGGTTATTATCAAGGCGAGATGGATGAATATATAAAAAGAAATCTTGCAGGGATAAGAAAAGAAGCAGTTGAATATTTGAGAAAGAAGACTCTTAAACTTATAAATGACAGTGAATACTCTGATTTTATTTCCATCAAAGACAGTGAACCGGAGAAGTTTAATTTAAAACTCACTGTTCCCTACTCTCAGGCGGAACAATATAAAAAAATCAAAGCCGAATTCAACAAAATCACCCATCAAATTGCTGAGGAACAGGAAAAATATTTCAGAAAAATAAGAAGAGAACAGAGAAAAATAAAGGAACAATTTTTAGAGATGCGGTTTCTAAGATTCGTTGGAGACAGAATAGGAGTGAATTACACACTGTGTGTGAAGACAAACCGGCCGAGAGTCAAAGAGGTAATGAAAGTTATGAGAGATAACAATAAGAATATGTCTCTTCAAAAATTTTTAGCCCTTGTTCTTGCTTTTATTCAGAAGATCAAATTTGAGGTTCCTCTTTTAAAGGAAAAAAATAAATACATAGGAGGCTTTTGGGTTCCACCCCGAGTCATTGTGGATAACAAGGGGGATTGTGATTCAAAAGGGGTGACTTTTGCTTCCTTATGGAGAAACTTTAAAAGCTATCCAGTGATCATCATCAGGATTCCGGATCATATGTTTATCGGAGTGGCTGTTCCAACCATCGGAAGAAATGTTCTGGTTATCAATGGTTTAAGATACACACTTTGTGAAGTCACCGGACCCGAAAAAATATTTCCTGGGATTGTTTCAAACTACAGTCTATCCTACTTGAAAAGCCGGAACTATGTTTATGAACTCATCAATTAAAAAGGATCAAAAGCCCATAAGAGGACCGGCCCAAAGGAAAAGGTTTGAATTGTCTGGTTTGACCAGGCAATCACATATGATGGGTCTGGTCCCCGACCAGTCCTGAAAATATAAATAAGATTGGCGCAACATAATGAATCAAGATACAGGGATAAGGTTCACCATCCTAGAAAAATCCTGCATGTTTGTGAACCCATTATCCTAATCCTTCCTGCGATTCTATGATATAAAGGAAAAAACGGGGGAACCTCCATTCTTTCAACATTAAAATTTATTAATCTTAATTTAACGTTCATTTAATGATGAGTGTGTATAATAAAAAGCAAATGATTAAGAATTGTGTTAAGGAGAAATATTATGAGAAGATTAGCTGTTCAATGGAGACCGTTTTTGGTTATTCTGTTGTGTTTCATTGTTTCATTTGTTTATTCAAAAGATAGTCAGTTGGATGTGGACGAGCTAAAAAAAGATGCCCCGAAAGTGTTTTTAGATTGTGACCGCTGTGATATCGATTACATCAGAAATGAAATAGGATTTGTGAATTATGTTTGGGACAGGAAAGAAGCAGATGTGCATATTCTGGTCACCACCCAAAGAACGGGAGGCGGAGGCCGTGAATACACTATAGCATTCATTGGCCAAAGAGATTACAAAGAACTACAGAACACCTTAAAGTATTTTTCCGACAGCACAGAAACCGATGATGAAACGCGAAAAGGACTGGTTCAAACTATGAAATTGGGATTAGCTCCTTATGTGGCGAGGACTCCTCTATGTGATATTTTAACCGTAGATATGTCTCAAAAAAGCAGACCCACAGCCGTGGAAGATAAATGGGATTTTTGGGTGTTTAGTTTGGGTGTTAACAGCTGGATGTTCGGTGAGTCACAGAGAAGTTCCCTTTCTTTATCTGGGAATGTATCCGCAAACAGAGTCACTCCAGAGTCCAAATTAAGGTTAGGCATTGACCTTGATTATGACAAAGATAGATATGAACTAGAAGGAGAGATGTATGACAGCATCAGTAAAAGAGGAGACTTTGATGGACTTTATGTGAAAAGCATTAATGAACATTGGTCGGCAGGAGGATGGATATCTGTATCCTCCTCTACTTATAACAATATTAAGTTTTCTTACACTATACATCCGGCAGTTGAATACAACTTTTTTCCCTACTCAGAATCCACACGTAGGCAGTTCCGATTGCTTTATAAGGTAGGATATAATTATTTCAATTACTATGAAGAGACTATATACGATAAAATGTCCCAGCGTCTATGGAATGAATCACTTTCTATAAATCTAGAATTCAATGAGCCGTGGGGGACGGCTGAGTTAGGTCTGGAAGGGTCTCATTATTTTCATGACTTCAGCAAGAACAGGCTGAGTATCAATGCAGAATTAAATATCCGGATAGCAAAAGGTCTTACTTTTGATATAGATGGAAATTATTCAATCACTCATGACCAGCTTGCTTTACCTAAAGAAGAAGCCACCCTGGAAGAAATTTTACTCCGTCGCAGAGAATTGGCTTCTGAATATGACTATTTCTTACGATTGGGTATAAGCTATAGCTTTGGATCCATTTTCAGTAATGTGGTTAATCCGAGATTTGGAGAAAGGACACGTCATGGTCGTTACGGAAGATAGCGTTAAAACATCCGGTGTCTGTTTAGGAATTTGGTTATTCATTGGAATTAAATCAAAAAAACTGGCATAATGAATAACAACAATATGAAAATATTGATTGTTGAGGATGATAAAAAACTGTCAGCTTTTTTGCAAAAAGGATTGAGAGAAGAGCAGTTTGCTGTGGATGTGTGCCGGAACGGAGCCAATGCTTTGCATTTTGTTGAGATTAATGACTATGATGTGATCATTCTGGATCTCATGCTTCCGGGAAAAGACGGATTGGCAGTCTGTAAAGAGCTTCGGGAAAAATCAATCACCACTCCGATTATTATGCTGACTGCTAAAGATACTGTTGAAGACAAAATAAGCGGGCTTTCTGAAGGAGCGGATGACTACCTCACCAAACCGTTTTCATTTGCCGAACTTCTGGCGAGAATAAAGGCGCTTTTAAGAAGGAAGCAGGATTATAAAGAAAAGACATTGAAAATTAAAGACCTAGAATTGAATCCGTGGAAGCGAACAGTTTTTCGGGGAGATAAGGAAATATCACTCACTGGAAAAGAGTATGCCTTGCTGGAGTATTTGATGCGCCACAAGGGACAGATTGTATCCAAGTCAATGATCATCGAACATGTCTGGGATATGAACTATGAAGGATTAAGCAATGTGGTCAATGTTTATATCAACCATTTAAGAAAAAAGATAGAAATAGATTCTAAAGAAAAACTCATCCGCACCATAAAGGGCTACGGGTATAAAATAGATGCAAATAAAAAAAACTAATTCTCTCATTTTCAAGCTCACCATCTGGTATGTCACTTTTCTTGCCATTATCATTGTGATTATCGGATCAATTGTTTTTGGCAGCTATAGAAACAGTCTTTTAAATGAAATCGATCATACTTTAGGAGAAATCGCGGATGAAATCAATGATACTTACTGGGGGCACAGAGGGTTGTCTTTTAAGGAGACTTTAGAAAAGGTTGAAGGTGAATTCGGGCATATCAATCCTCTTCTTTTGATTGTCAAAGTTTCTTATCATAAAGTGGATTTCTTAGAAAGAGTAATTCATACAGGTGATTCTTATAATGAAAAATTTATATTGGACCGAAATCTTTACTGTAGAGCCGATGAATCCGATTTAAAGCCTCTTTATATGATGCATGAAGGGAAGAGCATTGGTTCCCCCCCGTTAAGAGTTATTCTTTATCCTATCCGAGGAAATTACATTCTGCAGATAGGATTATCCTTAAAAACTTTTTATTCAAAGGGCAGAAAGGCTTTGATTCTTATCGTATTGACAGGTATTCTTTTACTGCTTTTAGGATCGGTGGGAGGAAATTTTGTGATAAGAAAAGCCATTCATCCCGTGGTCAATGTGGCTCAGACAGCCAATCGAATCACCACGGATGACCTTTCCTACCGGATTGAGGCAAAAAAACGCAAAGATGAAATCGGAATACTGGTGGAAACATTCAATAACATGATTTCCAGGCTCGAAAAGTCAGTGAAAAAAATCAAACAGTTTTCAGGTGATGTTTCTCATGAACTCAAAACTCCTCTGACTAATATAAGAGGAGAAATAGAAGTTAGTTTGCGGAAAGATAGAAATCGGAATGAATACAAAAAGACATTGATAAGTGTTTTGGAAGAGACCTACCATATGGAAAAAATAATAGACGTCTTGCTCCTGCTTTCCCGAACAGAAACTTTAAAAAAAGAGAATTTAACAGACGATGTTCAGCTTGATGAGGTATTGCTTCATGTGTATGAACGATATGAATCTGCTGCCAGTGAAAAGAATATCAATTTAAACATAAAAAAGATAATCCCTGTAACCATCAAAGGACAAAAAGCCCTTCTTAACCGGATGATATCAAATTTAGTAGATAATGCGGTCAGATACACCAAAAGAGGTGGAAAAGTCAAACTGTCTCTGAAAAAAGAAGGTCATTATGGAGTCCTTCTTGTTTCCGATACAGGAGTAGGCATCCCTAAGGAATCGATTCCCTTTATCTATGACCGGTTTTATGTTGTGGAAAAATCGCGCTCCAAAGAAAAGGGTGGAGTTGGATTAGGCCTTTCCATTATAAAAAGAGTGGCAGATATTCAGGGAGCGGTTATCAATGTCCGCAGTCAAGTCAATAAAGGGACTGAATTTGAGATAAAGTTTCCCTTATCCTAGAAAAATCAAAATTTAGCATAACCTGTCAAACCCAATTGTTCAATTTCTTTTCCCTTTATTTAACTGCGTTCTTCTAGGTCTTCCGGTCAAACAAGACAAAATCCGCAAAGCCCATAGCTGAAAGAATGGAAAAAAGAGCGCTGTATCTGTGAATCTGAAGGATGTAATACTGAGTGTCAGAAGAAAAATAGGGAAGCATCATCATAAGAGCAGTCCCAATTAGAGACAGTCCCCCGAGGACATAAAGCCAAAAGAATATTTTTTGAAATAGTATCTTATGGCCGTCTTTTTTGTTTTTCTTGGATGAAGTTTTTTTTGAAACGGAAATTTCCCCGTTGAAATTGTATTTTCTGGCACGCAGAAGAACAACCAATGCCAAAGTGATGGCAAAAAAGACCCCGGAGCTCATATGAAGAAGAAGAAGCAAACCATGGATTCTTTGAGAGCTCAAAAGGACAAAGAAAAATCCGCTCATGACAAGAAAGAAAAAACTGAACACCAAAATGAGAAAAATCCATCTTTCCTTGTACGGCCACGGATGGATAAACCTTTTTTGGAAAAATTCTCCTAGATTCTTTACATTCAATGCCTTAGTGATTTCCAGTGTTCTGTTGCAGAGCCAGGGAAAATATCCTCCCTGGGACGATTTTGATTGTTTCTTTCCGTACTTAATGGAAATTCTGAAGTGGCGGTATGAAAGTCCAATAAACAGAACGATGACGGAGAGAACGGTGATGTAAGAGAGCACAGGCAATTATCTCCTTATAGATGAATTCTCTTCTTAGCTTTATCCCTTGTGACTTATATCATAGAGACACATCACGGTCAATTGATAAATGGGAGAAGCTTCAATTAAATAATATTATTTGGAATCCTTTGATAATTGGGTAAAATGGGATTTGAAAGATTCACTCTACGATGACAATCGCTGATTTTCACTTTCTCACTCTATGGATTTATGAATATCTATAAACCTCATTCCATTACCTGCCTGGATTGCAGTGCATGGGGGATTGTGATATATACAAGAAATAAGTTCATAAGGAATTTATTTCATAATTGAATAAAGGAGGAAAGAATGTCTAGAACAGGTAAAAATTTTTCTATTTTGATTTTTGCGTTGCTGTTTTTATTTAATTTTACCTGGGCTCAACAGAAAATGCCTTTGACCCATGATGTGTATGATTCCTGGAAATCAATTACTAGCTCCCGAATATCCCCTGATGGACAATGGATTTTATATATTGAAACTCCCCAGGATAGCGATGCTGAAATAGTGATTATTGAAACTTCGACCGGAAAAGAATTCCGGCATACTGTTGGTTGTTCAGGAGAAGGGACAGATTCAGAAAGGGCGGCTCATCCCCGGTTTAGCTATGATTCCCGGTATGTCGGCTTTTTGATCTCTCCTTCACAGGAGGAAGTGGAGAAGGCGACGGAAAAAAAGGATAAGAAAAAGAAAAAGTTAAAGAAGAAATTGGGGATCATGGATCTTTCTTCGGGAGAGACAGTGGTTGAAAAGGATGTTAAAAGTTTCAAATTTCCTGAGGAAGCTGGAGGTTGGATTGCTTTTTTAAAGGAAGCTCCTGAGAAAGAAGAAAAAAAAGCGGAAGAAAAGAAAGAAGAGAAAGAAGAAGAAGGCAAAGAAAAGAAAAAAAAGAAAGAATACGGAACCTCTCTTGTTTTACGTTCTCTCAAGGACGGCAGTGACACCACCTTTGAATCGGTTATGGAATATCGTTTCACCAAGGATGGGAAATATTTTATTTACACAGTTTCCAGTGAAGAAGAGCCAGAAAAGGATGGTGTTTACAGCTATCAAACTGAGAAAGGAACTCTTACTCCCCTTATATCAGGAGAAGGAAATTATAAAAAATGGGCTATGGATGAGGAAGAAAATCAACTTGCTTTTCTGACTGACCGGGATGATTATGAATTAGAAGAACCCACCTTCAATTTATATGGCTGGAAGGTGGGAGATGAAAAAGCCTCCTTGTGGGTATCCCATTCATCCACTCCAAAGTTTCCTGAAGGGATGGCAGTGAGCGATAAATTTGATGTCTCTTTTACAGAAGATGGTTTGATTGTGATGTTTGGGATCAAAGAGATTCCCGAAGACAAAGAAGAGCCAAAAGAAGAAGAGAAGGGAAAAGAAAGAGAGGAAGAAAAAAAGAAGGAGAAAGCGAAGTTCGATCTCTGGCATTGGAATGATCCTTTGCCTCAGCCCCAGCAAAAAAAGATAGCCGAAGATGTTCGCAACAACACCTGGGAATCCGTATATCATTTGAAAAGCAAAAAATTTGTTCAACTTGCTGATGAAGATATTCCGGACGTCGAAATTTCTGACAACGGAAAGATTGCCTTTGGCCAGACATTCTGGCCTTATGCTAAAAAAATGGCTTATTTTGGCACGTTTTATGATGTTTATGTGATTGACCCGGATTCAGGAGAAAAGACCATTGTTAAAGATCAACTGTATGCCGGTGCCCGTCTGTCACCAGAAGGTAAATACGTCTACTGGTTTGAAGACAAAGACTGGTATATTTATGATATTGAATTGAAAACAGTTAAAAATGTGACCGAAGAGATCGATGTGCCTTTCGATAGACAGGATTGGGACAGACCCAGCCCTCCGCGTTCTTATGGTGTAGCGGGATGGACAGATGATGATGATTCTGTGCTCCTCTATGACCGATATGATGTCTGGGTTGTGAAACCGGACGGATCCAATGCGTGTATGATGACAGAAGGTTTCGGACGTGAAAACGACCTTTCATTCCGATATATAAAGCTCGATCCTGAAAAAAAGACAATAGATCCAAAGAAAAAACTTCTTTTCCGGGTGACCAATGAGGAAACAATGGATTCAGGATTTTTTGCAGACAGGATTAAAGGAAACAAACTCCCTGAAAAACTAATTATGGAAGACAAATCCTTCGGTTACCCAAAAAAGGCAGAAGATTCTGATCAAATTCTATTCAACCGCATGGCTTTTGATGAGTATCCTGACCTTTGGGTCAGTGATGTCCATTTTTCAGAGACAAAAAAAATAACGAATCTTGGCAGCCAGATGGATCCTTATATTTGGGGAAAGGCTGAGCTTCGTGATTTTAAGAGTTCTGATGGACTGCCTTTAAAAGGAATTCTCATCAAGCCTGATAATTTCGATCCGGATAAAAAATATCCTTTGATGGTCTATATTTATGAGACTCTGCATTATATGCTTCATTACTATAGAAATCCTTCCCCAGGGACCTCGATCAACTTTCCTTACTATGTGAGCAACGGGTATATCCTGTGGATGCCTGATATTGAGTATCACACCGGATATCCGGGACGGGATGCCTTGAAATGTGTGTTGCCGGGGATTCAGATGCTGATAAGAGAGGGTTATATAGATAAAGACTCGATCGGGATTCAGGGGCATTCATGGGGCGGTTATCAAATTTCTTATATGATAACCCAAACTCATATATTTGCCGCAGCAGAAGGAGGCGCTCCGGTTTCAAATATGATTTCGTCTTATAATGGAATCCGGTGGGGAAGCGGAATGGTGCGGCAGTTTCAGTATGAACACACTCAAAGCCGGATCGGCGGTTCCTTGTGGGAATATCCTTTTCGTTATATAGAGAATTCTCCCATTTTCTATGTTGATAATATTCAGACACCGATCATGTTTATGCACAATGATGAGGACGGGGCTGTGCCTTGGTACCAGGGTATAGAATTCATCATGGCTCTCCGCAGGCTGGGAAAGGAAGCGTATATGTTTAACTATAACAGTGAGCCCCATGGACTTCGGAAAAGGATCAACCAAAAAGACTGGACTGTTCGCATGCAGCAGTTCTTTGACCATCATCTGAAAGGGTCTGCTATGCCGGGATGGATGAAAAATGGCATCAAAGCCTGGGAAAAAGAAAATGAGGAGAAGTAAAGGTGTTTCAGGCTTTCTTAGCGTTGATGATTCTTTGATAGTGGGTTAAAAGCTGCCCGTTTATTTTGTCCCACTTGCGGGTGCCTGCCCCTTCCAGCCCTTTTTTTCTACATTTTTCCTTGACAGGGTTCTTTTATTTTCTTTAATATCGTTTATGGTGATGTGGAAAGGGAATGAAATGAGCAAAAATCAGTTAAAACTTCAAACAGCTGAAAAGGAAATTCTTATAGTGCAATGGTAACTGAAATAAAACCCAACAAAAAACTTCAAACGCTGCAACGGATTACTGAAGCTGTCCACAGCTCGTTGGATTTAAATAAGGTATTTAAGGAGATTACCGGGAGTATCGTCTATTCTCTGGAGTACACAACTTCTTTTATTTTCGAGCTCAATGAGAAAAAATCTCTTTTTTTGATAAAATCTGTATCCACCAGGAAAAAACTTCTCCCCCAGATAGAGAAAATACTGGGTGCTCCGCTAAAAAAATTAACTATTCCCGCTGATCCTCACTTAAACCCTTCTCTAAACAAAATCTTGAACCATAAGATAGTAAATTCAAGCAGCTTAGCAGAGGTTTTGGCTCCTGTGGTAAGTAAAGAAAAATGTTCCCTCCTTCAACGTCTGAAAGGGACTAAAAGTTATATCGTGATACCTTTACTGAGTGAAAAAGAAGTAGTGGGAGGAATATTCATCTCCAGTGCTAAAGAAAAAGTAAGTACAGAAGATTTAACACTGCTTAAAGGTTTTGCCCTGGCCGCTTCCACTGCTGTAAGAAACGCCCGCTTATACCAGGAAAGCAGGCAAGCCCAAGAAAAATTTAAACTGGAGAAAGCTTACCTGGACAGCTTATTTGAGAGTGCTCAGGAAGGAATTGTAATGACCGATAAGAAGGGGAAGGTAATGAGAGTCAACAGCGAATTTTTAAAAATGTTCGGCTACACCCAAGATGAAGTATTGGGCAAACTGATAGATGATTTAGTGGCTGCTGATGAATCCTACACGAAGGCTATTTCTATCACCAGAGAAGTGGTAAAGGGTAAAAAAGTAAGATTTGAGAGCATACGAAAGCGGAAAGATGGCCGAAGGATTGAAGTTTCAGTTCTGGCCTCACCCATAATAATAAACAGAGAAAAGGTAGCTTCTTATGCTATTTATAGAGATATAACCAAACGTAAACAAACAGAGAAGCAGTTAGAAAGACGGGCCATCCAAGCTGACCTCTTGTATAACGTAGCACAGAGAGTTAGTTCAAAGCTTACCTTAGATACTTTGCTCTCAGAAATTGTAAAGGCAGTAAGAGATGCTTTTGATTATTATGGGGTAATGTTATTTTTGGTGGATGAGAGGAATAAACATCTTAGATTGAAGTCTATAATTGGAGGGTACACCGATATTTTTCCCTCTGATTTAACTGTAAAAATGGGAGAAGGGATGATAGGAAACGCAGCTTCTACTGGAGAGGCCCAGGTTAGCGGTGATGTGAGTAAGAACCCTTTCTACATCAGATTAGCTGATGAGAAAACCCGGTCTGAGCTTTCAGTCCCTTTAAAAAGAGCTGAAAACACTATCGGGGTCCTGGATATTCAGAGTGATGAATTTAATGCTTTTAACCAGGTAGATGTGGCGGCCATGGAAACTCTAAGCAGCCAGATAACTTCAGCCATTGAAAACGCTTGGTTGTATGAGCAGGCCCAGCAGGAGATAGAGGAACGCAAGAACACAGAACAGAAGCTGAAAGATTCCCTTAAAGAAAAGGAAGTGCTTCTCCAGGAGATTCATCACAGGGTTAGGAACAATTTACAGATAATCATCAGTCTGTTGAGACTTCAGTCTTCCCAAATCAAGGATAAAAGAGACGCTCGGATATTTAAAGAAAGTCAAAATCGGATTAAATCTATCGCTCTTATTCATGATAAGCTGTATAAATCCAAGAGCTTTGCTAATATTGATTTTGCCCAGTACACAAAAAGCTTTACTCTTCACTTGCTCCAGACTTATGACATAGAGTCCCATCGGATTAAGATAAACACCAACCTGGAAAGTGTGTATTTTGATATAAACAAAGCTGTTCCTTTAGGATTAATCACCAGTGAGCTTATTACTAATTGTCTAAAGCATGCTTTTCCCCAGGGAAGAAAAGGTAATATATGGGTCAATTTTTTTGAGGATAAGAAAGGTATAGTTAACCTGGAAGTTAAAGATGATGGGGTAGGGATTCCCGAGAAAATAGATTTTAAAAAAGCTAAATCCCTGGGAATGCAGTTAATTAATGACTTGACTAAACAGTTTGAAGGAACCATTGAACTTGATCGAAAAAAAGGAACAGCCTTTAAAATTACTTTCAAGAAATAAATAAACAAAATACAACCGTTCTATATACTTAGATATATTAAGTTCAATTTCATCATGTTGAGAAAATCCTCAGTTGGAAATATTGGGCATGAAGCTTAAGCTAAATCACGGAAATTAAACACAATTGGAATCAAATGGAAGCAAGCTTAGAGGCAAATTCTTACCTGGACTCGCTTTTATATCTTGTTTTTGACATAAGGATAAATAAAAGACCTAATTTTATTAAAAATATATTTATACTAATGTTTTGGCCAAAGGAAGATGTAAGAGAATATTCATGGATTCTATAATCAATTAAAGCCTTAAAAAAAAGATGCATATTCCGATGAATCCGGACACTGATTCCGATTTTATTCGGCCACTTTTCGGAGCGAAGCGACGCTGGCTTTTCATTATACCTCCAGGTGGCCGGAATGTGTCAAGGATGATCTTTGTTTTCTCATAGATTCTCCTTTGAGTTGCAGTCTGTATGCGTTATGAACGATTCTATCCATGATGGCATCGGCAAGTGTTGGATTTCCAAACTGTTCATGCCATTGGGCAACTGGTATCTGAGTAACAACCATGGTCGAGCTGCGATTGTATCTATCCTCGAAGATTTCAAGGATGTCATTGGTTTGTGTTTCTGTTAGATGACTACGAAGCCAGTCATCAAGGATAACAAGCTTGTATTTTGAGATTTGATCTAACAACTTAGGATAGGATCCATCCGCACGGGCGAGTTTTAATTTCTCAAGCAGCCGGGAGAGCTGAAAATAGCGGGTGGAAAATCCGTTTCGGCAAGCTGCGTTTCCAAGGGCACAGGCTAGATAAGTTTTCCCGTTATGGAAAGCTTTCCATAACGGAAAAACTCACTTAAGTATAGCCTTTGGAGCCGCTGCCGTGGAGAAAGGATATAAGGTGTGTTTTGAGAGGATAACCAACCTCATGAAGCTTTTGAAAACAGCAGAGGTTCAGAAAACCTCTGAGTACAGATTGAGAAGAATCCTGAAGTCCAGTGTGGTTATTATCGATGCCCCGATTGAGAAGAGGGAGGCCAATCTCTTTTTTAACCTTATCAGTGAGATGTATGAGAAATTATCCCTTATCGTCACATCCAATAAAAGCTTTGATGCCTGGGCTGAGATGATGGGTGACAGTGTGATGACCACAGCATTATTGGATCGTTTATTGCACCATGCCCGGATTTTTAACCTGGATGGTGAATCTTATAGAATAAAAAATTAAAATAAGGAGGTCTGATCATTTCTGCGTTGAGATCCACTGCACTTTTGATTCTTAAATCATTAATAAACTGTGCACTTTTGATTTTTAAAGGACATTTTGTTTCGGCTTGCTTGACAAATAATCGGATAAGCTAATTTTCTAGTAAATTAGAGCCTCTTTTTCAATGATTTTAATTTTCGTTCAATTCAATACGCTTGATACATAAGAGATGATAAATTCTATGGAATGTCTCCATATATTTATAATTCACTGATATTCGAAGTCTAGTAC
>CAZPBN010000033.1:0-15766 GCA_964584935.1 uncultured Eubacteriales bacterium
GACTCTACATTTAACTTGAAAAGTTATGTATTTATCTATATTCTAAAGAAAAAATTTTCTTTTAATTTTGAAATAAGTAAAGTTAGAGGATGAGAATGGACCAAACAGAACCCAAAAATGAAGTTGACCTGATGGATTACATCTATTTTCTTTGGCAAAAAAAATGGCTGATCATCATTCCCACCTTATTTTGTGTGATAACAGCCGGAGTTGTCAGTTTTATACTGCCCTCTGTTTGGAAAGTGGACGCCATCATTCAGCCCAGCAAAATATTTATCCAAACCGCACAGGGCGATTTTCAAGAAGTCCTGGTAACACCCCCTCAAGAAGTGGCGGGCCAGATAAACGAAGAGACTTACAATCAGACTATTGCTTCGGAATTGGATATAAAAAGGAATATTTTTCCTCAGATCAATGCCAGAAAGCTCAGAGATACAGAGCTGGTCTATGTTTCTACCAAGGTGAGAGATAGAGAGGAAGGGAAGAAAATCTTATTGTCCCTTTTTGATCTCCTCAAACAAAGCTTGGATAAAAAAGTTGAAGTTGAGATCAAAAGCATTGACACTCAAATCAAAGCCAATAGGAATTTAATCGAGCAAAAAAAATTAGAAATTGAGGACAATTTAAATGAAGTGAAAATTTTGAAAATCGAACAGAATCAATTGAAACAAAAAGTGCTTTCTGAAAGTAATAAAATAGAAATCTCCAAGAAGAGAGGCGACAGCATTATGGAGGAAATGGAGTCAGTCAAGAATAGAATAGAGGGGCTTGAGAAACAGCAGCAAAGAGCTCTTGCTGAACAGAAACAAGCCGAAAACGCCTTGAGTCTTCTGCTCTATTCTAATGAGATCCAGCACAGCTTGAGGTATTACAACACACTCGATGAAAAATTGAGTCATGAAAAAATAACTCAAGAAAATTTGAGACTCTCCATTAATGACACCAAAGATGAGATCAAAAAAAAGGAAGCACAAATCGATATATTAAAAACCAATGTCGATAAGATCAAAAATGAGATCAATGACGTTGAAAACGAAATGGAGCTTTTAATGGATAAAAAAGCACGGATCGATTATGCTAAACTTATCAAAGAGCCCACTTCCTCTTTAAATCCTGTGGCTCCTAATTTAAAGCTGAATATTGCTGTGGCTGGAGTTCTGGGTTTTTTCTTTTTCACAGTGTTAGTTTTTTTCAGAGAATCCATTAGAAAATACACGCCAAAAAAATAAGTTTTTCTTTATCATCAATTAACTGGCCTCAGAAAGGTTATTCTGTTTCCTTAATTTTTGATTGATATATCTGGATAGAGATTATACAATTGTAATAAATATGGGATGAAGGGAGCTGTTATGAGAAAGCATATAATTGTTTTGGTCTTAGGTTTATTAGCTTTACCGCTAACGGCAGGAGCCACCTGGACCACCCAGCGGCTGACCTGGAACTCTGGCAATTCATACAAACCAACCATAGCTGTAGACTCCAGCAACCATATCCATGTGGTCTGGCATGATGACACTCCTGGAAATAGAGAGATATTCTACAAGAAAAAGAATTGATCAGAAGACATCAGCCCGCTTATTCCTGTTTTTTATAATAGATCTCTTTATTACCTGATAGATCCTCTTGCCAAACGACATGGACCTTGTCGTTGGAATCTATGGATAGATCAGGCCACGTAGAGTCATGAGAAGTCCAAGTCAGTCTTTCTGTAGTCCAGCTGCTGCCGCCATCCGTACTTTTTTTATGGAATATTTCGGAATTACCGGGACTATAGTCATACCAAACCACATGAATGTATCCCATTGAGTCCATGGCTATAGCCGGGGAGCGAGAGCCCCCTGTGTTCCAGGTCAATCTTTTGGTAGTCCAGCTTGCCCCTCCGTCTGTGCTCTTCTTGAAAAATATTTCATAGTCCCCATAAGTGTTGTCATACCACACCAAATAAATTTGGCTGCTTGCCCCTGTTACCAAGCGGGGACAGCGAGAGTCCCCCGAAGTCCAGGTCAAACGCTTAGCGGTCCAAGATGAACCTCCGTCTGTACTCTTTTTGTGATAGACCTCATAGGCGGAGCCACCGACATCGTCCTGCCAGACCACATGGATATGACCGTTAGAATCAATGGCTACATCAGGAGACCCGGATCCGCAGGAACCGGGATTCCAGGTGAGTCTTTTGGTGGTCCAGGAATCTCCATTGTCTGTGCTCTTCTTGTAGTATATATCACCATCTCCAGTAGTTTCATCACGCCATACTAAGTGGATATGGTCATTTGAATCTATGGCAACGGCAGGATCTATTGACCGGCCTGAATTCCAAGTAAGCCTTTTTGTGATGACGGATGGTATGTCACGAATGACCCTCTTGAAATAAATTTCTGCTTGAGTGGCGTTGTAGTTTTCCCAGAATAGATGGATGTGGTCACTTGAATTTATCCCGGCGTCAGGATGCCAGGAAGCAAAGTCATTCCACGTAAGACGACCTGTCTCCCAAGTCGTTCCTCCATCTTCACTCCCCTTACCAAATATTTCCCAGTTACCAGGAGTATAGTCTTGCCAGGCGACAAGGACATCGGAACCTGATGTCTTTATGACAGGGTATTGAGAGTTACCGGTATTCCAGGTGAGTCTCTGAGTGGTCCATGAGGCGTGAACATTAAGAATCAATAAGAGAAAACTTAATAAAAAAACAGGAAAAATAAATACTTTTCTCAATTTATACCTCCTTCATTGTGCTGTTAGATTTTATACACTCCTCTAAAAAAAAAATCAATTGATAAACTTTTTAATGAATTTCATTTTCTATAAATAATTATTGCTAAATAAGATTGTTCTCGATAAAACTAACTAAAAAAGTATTTAAGGGGAGGTTAACATGAAAAAGCATTTTATCACCTTGATTATATGTCTGCTTGTTTTTCCCTTAATGGCAGGGGCGACCTGGACCTTCAAGAGGCTCACTTGGAACTCGGGGGTTTCACTATCCCCTTCGTCAGCTATAGATCCAGACGGAAACATTCATCTCGTGTGGGAAAATGATACCCCTGGAAATTACGAAATTTATTACAAAAAGAGCACAAATGGGGGAAACTCATGGACCACAAAGAGAATCACATGGAACAGTGGTTGGTCTAATCACCCGGATATCACTTTGGATACTGGTGATGGCCTTCATCTTGTCTGGGAAGATTACACTCCTTCGAATTGGGAGGTTTATTATAAAAAAAGTATAGACGAAGACGCCTCTTGGATCTCCCAAAGGATGACATGGAACAGTGGACATTCCAACGGATCATGCATAATCACGGACTCAAGTTACCATGTCCATATTTTTTGGCATGATACCAGTTCTGGAAACCATGAAATTTTTTATAAAAAAAGTGATTAATCAGATATAAGTTTTTATTTTTGAAGCTGATAATCCCGTTTGTTATTGAAATTTATCTTGCCTTAATGGAATTATTTTGAATAGAATTAAATAGAATATGAAAAAGGAGCAACAAAGTCATTGTGGTTTGGGCGGACTCTACTCCAGGCGAATCAGAAATTTATTTTAAAATCGGGAATTAATAAGATCAGGAGTATTCTAAATTTCGCAAGAGTTAAAGGCAGCGTAAATAACAGAGATTGAATCGCTTTTCCCATGAACTATGAATGGCCCGGAAAATTTAAAATCAAGTGATGATTGGAAAGAAATTTAAAATTCTTTATATCGCCGGGTCAGGAAGAAGCGGGAGTACTTTATTAGCCAGCCTGCTCGGAGAATTGGAGGGATTCTTTAATGCAGGCGAAGCATCAAGACATCTATTTGCCTATAAGTTCAGACCTCTTCCCTGTGGATGCGGGAGTGAATTATCCACCTGTTCTTTTTGGAAGAATATTGTTTCCTTTATTCCATCACCTCCGGCAAAAAAAATCGCAAGAAAATTTATGAGAATCCGCTGTTATCCCTTCCTGATTTCGTTGTTCCGGACAAAAAAAATACAATCTAACTTCAATGATTTAGGAAAACAGCTCCAGGAAATGTACCGTCAAATCTCATTAAAGGCAAACTGTGGAGTCATTGTTGATTCATCAAAAACTCCTGATTTCGCTTACATCTTAAGCCAATTTTCTGATGTAGAGATTTTTGTTCTCCATTTGGTGAGGGAGCCCTGGGGTGTGGTCAGCAGTTGGAGAAAACCAAAAGATTATCTGAGGTCTCAGTCAGTGGTCCGGGTGAGTCTTGGATGGATGGTGAATAATTTAATGATAGAGCTTTTCCGGTTAAAAAAAATCAGGTATCAAAGAGTTTTTTATGAGGAATTAACTCAACATCCTAAGAAGACACTCCGCAGAATCATCAAGTTTATGAAGGTCGAAGACAAGAGCCTTGACTTCATCCAAAATTCTCATGCTTTTATACATAATCAGCATATACTGGGCAGTAATCCGGATAAGCTCAAGAAAGAAAAAAAGGTTCTTATTCATTACCGTCCCTGGAAACTTCACTGGATAGAGAATATTTTAGTCACCATGATCACATTTTTTTTATGGATTAAGTATTATTTTCTAACTCAAAGAAATTAAAATTGAATGAATTTCTCTAAACATAAAATAAGTTTAAAAACAAAAAATTTTACGGTGACCCCTAAATCAGAGTTTCTTTATTTTTTTGTTTGTTTTTTACTTGCCACCGTCATTGCTTTGTTATCTCAGACTTTAGTCACACTTAGGGATAGTAATATTTTAGCTGTAATTTTATTTTTTGTTTTTACTATTATTTTAGGGGCCATCTTCATCAAGCGGTTCATGAATCGGTCATTTGATTTAGCGGAACCTGGAATATGGTTTGCTGTTTTCTTTTTTGGCCATTTTGGAGTTCGCGCGTTGTGGGATATAAAATTTGGGAGTCCCATCCTTAATCTCCATCCTTTTGATATCAATTTCAGCACCGTGAATGCAGCGCTGGGGATGAGCCTTGTGGCGTTTCTCATTTTTTGGTTTGCCTATTCCAGGTCTTTAGGTAAAAAAATAGCTCAATCCATACCCAAACTCCCCCGGGAATGGGATGTTAACCTTATTTTTCCTGCGGCGATCTTTTGTCTTCTGGTTGGATGGGGAGTCCGATTATATCTTGTCATTTCCCAGGCAGAAAATATCAAAAAATGGATAGTAAGCGGGACAGATGTATATTTAGCTCAAGCGGCTGGAATATCCTATCTCCATCACATATCTTCTTTGGCAACCGTCGCTGTTTTTTTGCTGTTTATTGGAGGAAGGGTCTATCAAAAAAAGAGATACAAATGGTTCTCCTATATTTTATTAATGCCTGAATTGGCGTTTGCTTTTCTCACCGGAAAGCGTTCCTATATGCCTTTTCTTTTACTGAGTTTCCTGATCGCTTTCTATATGACCTCTCGGCGTGATTATAAAACAAGTCTCCGTTTGGCTCGATGGGCCTTGATTATTTTAATTCTTTTAGTGCTTCTTTTTCCTTTAATCTCGTATGTCCGATTTCAAGGATTCCAAAACCCGGATCAAGCTATCGACTCATATGAATCCCCGCTCTCTGTTTTTGAAAAAGCTGGGAGAAGACTCCACGACCTTGATTCTCTGGCGGTTATAATGGAAAATGTACCGGAAAATGAACCCTACACTCTGGGGAAGGAAGTTTGGCTTCTCTCAGTCGCCTGGATTCCCAGAAAGGTATGGCCTCAAAAACCGGTGATCAGTCTTGGAGAAATTTTTCGGGAAAATATGATTCCTCCAGGCGTTTACCCGGAAGGAGCCTCCGTGAGTGTTTCTCTCCCCGGTCAGTTTTACTGGGATTTGGGAATCGCAGGAGTCATCTTAGGGATGTTTTTGGTGGGAATTCTGTGGCGTATGCTTCATGAGTATCTGGTTAGGCCCAGAGGAAATATATCAAATTCCTTGGTGGTTGCATTCATGTTCACTTCTTTTTTTCTGCCTTTAGAGCAGACCTTGATCTCCATTTTCACAGGCCATCTGTTTAAGCTTTTTGTTGTGTTATTGGTTATTTTTGTTTTGTCTTGGCCGGGGAAAATAATATTTGGGAACAAAGTATGAATATTCTTGTCCTTTCAAATGCTTTTTTTCCTGACCGGATTGGAGGAATCACAAAAAGTCTTTTTTCAGAAGTTAAAGAGCTGGCTCTTCGTGGTCATAGGATAGTTGTGGTGACCCGAAAAATAAAACCCGGTCTTCCCTTACAGGAATATTTTCATGATTATCATCTCTATCGTTACGCATGTCCTTCCGAAGAGACTTTTTTCTACAGGCTTTATCCGTTCTTCAGTATCAAGAAGCTTCCAAAATTGATCGATAGACTGCATAAAAAGTATCATTTCGATGCAGCTTATGTGCATGATGTTTTCCAGGCTGTGGGATTGTCGCGTTGTGTGAATCATATTCCGTATATTTTCGTGTACCATGCCCCTCTTTCTCTGGAAATCAAGATCGAAGCAGCTAAAGGAAAGTACGGATGGAAAAAAATTTTTGTTAGTTTGGCACATCGATGGATTTACAATAAAGAACGTCAAGCTTTGTTAGAAGCCTGTGCCGTCATTGTGCGAAGCCGATTCATCCGGAATCAGATGAATAAACTTTATAGAGGGATGTTTGATAAAAAAGTGACCCGGATTCCGTTAGGAGTCGATTTAGAAAAATTTTCGTTTGTAGAGAATCAGAAATATGCTCGAAATGAAATAAATTTTCCCCTGGACCAGCCTGTTTTGCTCACTGTCAGGCGATTGACTGCCCGGACGGGAATAGAAAACCTCATAAAATCTATAACCCGAACAATCAAATATTTTCCTGATGTCCTGCTGATAATAGGAGGAAAAGGATATCTGGAAGACAAATTAAAAAACATGATTAAAAAATCAGGACTGGGAAAAAATGTGCAAATGGCCGGTTTCATACCAGAAGAAAAGCTTTATCTTTATTATCAAGCTGCGGATTTATTTATTCTGCCTACTGTTGAACTGGAAGGCTTTGGGCTCTCCACTATCGAATCTTTAGCTTGCGGAACGCCGGTGATTGCCACTCCGGTGGGGGCAAATTCTGAAGTTTTGGCACCTTTGGATAAGAATCTTATATGTGAGGATGCCTCTCCTGATTCCATAAGCCAAAAAACAATAGGGTGGCTTAAAAATGAAAGAGAAACAAAATACAGAAAAAAATGCCGTCATTACTGTGAATCCTTTTTCAATATAAAAAAAGTGGCATCTCAAATAGAACAGACCCTGAGATGTAAAAAAAGATCTATGAAAGACAGCCGGAAATGAGAGATTCTAAGGAAAACGGTCCATGGAAACCGGGTGAATAAAATGATTTCAGTCATTATCTTAACCAGGGACTCGGAAAAGTATATTGAGAAATGCATTTGCAGTTTGTTCCTTGATATAAGAAAATCAGGGGAAGAATTCATTGTTGACGTTATAGATAATGGCTCAAAAGACAAAACTCTCGTAAAATTGGATCGATTGAAAGACAAATTTGAAAATCTAAACATCCTAAAATTGAAAAAAAATTTAGGGACCACAGCTTCTCGAAATATTGGAATCAGAAAAAGGCGCAGTAATCGTGTTTTTATTCTGGACTCTGACACAGAAGTCCAACCCGGAACCATTCAAACGTTGATGGATGTCTTAAAAAAAGATGACAGGATAGGAATTGCTGCTCCGAGATTGTCCTATTCCGATGGTTCTGTTCAGTTTTCCTGCAAGAAATTCCCCACGTTAAAGGTCAAAATCTGCAAATCTCTTCCGTTTCAATGGGCCCGGAAAAAAGCAGAGATTGAAGAACTCTATGACTCTGCGGTCTACAGCAAGGATTTCGATCAGATCATTGAAGTGGACCACTGTATTTCGGCAGCCTGGATGGTCAGACGTACAGCTATAGGGGATATCGGTTTATTGGATGAAAAGATTTTTTATGCCCCTGAGGATGTAGATTACTGTGTGCGCATGTGGATGAAGGGATGGAGAGTGGTTTACGTGCCTCAAGCTGGAGTGATTCATCATATCCAGAGAGAATCCTATAGAAATATGGGAGTTGCTTTAAATCATATAAGAGGATTATTTTACTTTTTCAAAAAATATGGCTATTGGTTCAATAGAGAAAAGATATACAATAAAATCAGATGAGAAGTCCTTTAACCGCCCTTAAATTATGGGCCAGGAAAATCATAAACCGATTTACCCTGGCAAAACAGAAAATCCAAAAGTTCCGGAGTCAATATCGTTTTTTATTGAATAAAAGAAAAAAGAAAAAAATCAAAAGTAAATTATTAGAAAAGTATCATTTAAAATCTGTTCGAAAAAATCCTTACCGTCTCATGATCCTGCTGGTTATCGATGCCTTAAGACAGGATCATTTATCTGCCCACGGATACAAACGCGCGACCACCCCATTTTTAAACACTCTGGCTGAAGAAAGCACAGTCTTTGAAAATGCTTTTGCTCCGGCTCTCTGGACGTATCCTTCTATTTCTTCCATTCTAACCGGCCTTTATCCCCATAAACATGGAGGGGTCTTTAGCAAAGAGCCCCGTTCTTTTCAAAATTTTATAGGGGGAGATAAGCCCAATAAAGTGAGAAGTGATATTCTGTCCCTTCCTGAGATACTTCATGATTTTGGATTCAGCACTTTGTTTCTTTCAGGAAATACATTTGCTGAACTTGCGGTTTCGGGATGGTTTGAACATCAGATTTCTTTTCATGCAGACGCCCAAAAAATGATAACAAAGCTTAGGGAGTGTATTGAAAAAAACAAGAGCAAAAAATCCTTTATTTACTGTCATTTGAATGACCTCCATGAGCCAGTTTCTCTTTCAGAATCCTACAGGAATGTCTTTGGGAATATCCCTGATTTAAAGAATCTGGAACGCTGGGATTTTAGAGACGGAAAAATCTCCGGTCATAAGGAATTCGAGTCCTACAAAAAAGCCCGGATTCAATTGTACGATTCGGCCATACGTTTCGTCGATCAGCAGATCCATACTCTAGTCAGATATCTAAAAGAAAACGACCTGTGGAATAAAACACTATTCATTATCACCGCTGACCACGGAGAAGAGTTCTGGGATCATGCAGAGACCGAGAAAAAATTCTTTTTTGACCCCAGAGGATCCTACGGCACAGCCCACGGCCATGTTCCCTTTCAGGAATTGATCAGAGTTCCTCTATTGATCAAATCTCATGAAAGGAAGCCTGAAAGAATTTCTAAAAACAGCTCTTTAGTGGATTTGGTTCCTACTCTATTGTCATTATGCGGAATAAAAAGTGAGTACCGGTTCAGCGGAACCGATCTTTATCAAATACCAGATGATCGGGCTGTGCTCTGTGAAGAAAACTGTTACGGATATGAAAAAAAAGCAGTCCTCTATAAGAATTGGAAGCTCATTTCTTCTCGGGGAGACGGGGTGGAACTTCTGTATGACCTTTCCTCTGACCCCAAAGAGAAGAAAGATCTTTCTGACCGGGAAATAAAAAGATTGAAACAACTCAGAAATTTTTTGAATAATTTCCTTTCTGAATCCACTAAAAAGCTTTCAACGGAGACCATCAAAACTGACAAAAAGATTGAGAAACAGTTAAAAAACTTAGGTTATTTTGATTGATCTATTTTAGAATCAACAGAGAGCATAATGCGCAGCGATGAAGTGCATATATCCTCTTGACTGTATTGGCTGTATTTGGGATTCAGTTTAAAGCCGCTGTTTAAAACATCCAACGCCTCTTCATTGACTGTCATCTCTTTTTGAAGAACTTTAAAATGACAATCTGAAAATATCTTAAAATAATCAGTTGGCCGGAGTCGATTGCAGTAGGCAAATTCATTCCCTGCGATACGATCCCAATGTGAATCAGAGTATTTAAGAAAATTGATCGGTGATATAGATTTGTCTTGATGAGAGAAATGATCCGTCAAATCAATAAAATGAACAGAAGTCCCTTTTGATTTCAAAATTCGTCTGGCTTCAAAAAAAATATCTCTAAGCTTTCTTTGGTTGATATGTTCCAGTGTATTTATTGAAAAGTGGTAGTCAATACTCTTTTCTGATAAATTGAGTTTTGCAGCGTCCATAGGTGCTAGATATTCGATCCCGGCCTTTTCTAGAAAACGTTGAGGGGAATTTATATGTTTTTCAATGGCAGCAAAGCGTTGGTCAAAAACAGAGCTTGATACAATATTTTCTTGAAAGAGTGATTGAATCTCATTTCGGTGAGAAGCCATCCATTTAAGACTTTCTCTTGTTAAACTCCAGTCTATACGTCTGTGCAAATCTACAGTGATAATCCATTCAGCCCCTGCCAGGAAGAATCCAATAGGAGCTAAAGGAATATGACCGGTCCCGATTTCTAAGAGTGAACGATTTTTTATAGATTCACCGGACTCCTCGAGCCAATGTGTCATTTCAACTTGAGCGGTCAGTTTTTTCACGGGACTAACATTTAGGGTCCCCAAATGTTTCTGTCCCCATTTATATATTTTAGGTCCATAAGGAATCCGGGAACAAACACGCATGATGGCGGCTTTCTGTTTCCAGTTCATATCTATTTTTTGCTCAAGTCAGCCGCTTGGTGAAATATAAGAATTATTTTCCTTTTTTCAAATAAATTTCGTCATTTCCCGGAGTGGAATCTTCCCAGACAATATGGACGTACTCGTTTGAATCAACAGCAATGTCAGGACTATCAGAAAGTCCCGGATTCCAGGTCAACCTCTCTGTAGACCAGCTCACTCCATTGTCTGTGGAATTTTTATAGTAAATCTCCCAATTGCCAGGAGTGATATCCATCCATGCTATATGGATATGACCGCTTGAGTGTGTCGTTATAACCGGGGTTTCAGATCTTCCTGTATTCCAGGTCAGCCTTTTGCTTGTCCAAGTTGAACCCCCGTCCGTGCTTATCTTAAGATAAATATGCCACCATCCAGAGGACTTATCATACCAGACCACATAGATATTGTTGCCTGTGTCTGTGGCTATCTGTGCCTCCCAAGAATAAGATGAATTCCAGGTCAGGCGGCGGGTAGTCCAGGTGGTTCCTCCATCTGTACTTTTCTTATAGTATATTTCGTCATTGTCTTGGGAATACAATTGAGTCCAAACCACATGGATATGATCGCTGGAGTCTATGGCTATATCAGGCAGGCTGGAAGTATTCGCATTCCAGGTCAGGCGGCGGGTAGTCCAGGTGGTTCCTCCGTCTGTGCTCTTTTTATAAAAAATTTCTGAAACTCCGGGGGTGTTATCACTCCAGACCACGTGAATATGGTCGTTGGAGTCTACAGCTATTCTAGGGTTACCTGAAGAGTCCGGATTCCAGGTCAATCTTTTGGTAGTCCAACTGGTTCCTCCGTCTGTGCTCTTCTTGTAAAAAACCTCTGAATTCCCACCAATATAAGATTCGCTCCAGACCACATGGATATAATCGTTTGAGTCTACGGCAATGGATGGAGATCCACTGGAATCAGGCGTCCAGGTGAGTCTCTGAGTGGACCAGGTGGTTCCCCCGTCTGTGCTTTTCTTATAGTAAATCTCATTATTTCCAGGCGAATCTTCAATCCAGACCACATGGATATAATCGTTTGAGCCTACGGCAATGGATGGATTCTGTGACGCTCCGGAATTCCAGGTCAATCTTTTGGTGATCCAGGATGACTCTGCATTCTGGATTAAAAATAATACCCCGATTATAAGAACAATAATGATTCCCCTTTTTTTAATCATGGATTTTTCCTCCTTATATTTGGACTATTACATAAAGGATATTTATCTAGATAGGGTGGTCTTAAAGATCCCATTTGATTTCCCTGTTGCTGAAAGCTGCTATCATAAATGGTTAAGTTAAATATATAAAGAGCTTAAGTTAAATGTCAAGTTCTATATTTGTTTAAACGTGAAAGTGGGAAGTTCAATGGACACTGCTTTTCCTATGGGATAAAAAAATCATATAATATAATTCTGACACAAGAATAAAGTTGTATAAAGTTATTCCAAAAAAGAAATGAATGAGAAGAAGCCCATGAAGATTGATAAGGAATTAACCACAGTGGCCAAAGGTGCGGGCATCACATTCAGCGGCAAGGCAGCAGGAACGGGCATCAAATACATCACTCAAGTTGTTTTAGCGCGCCTCTTAGGAGCTGATTTGTTCGGGCTTTATGCCATTGGCATGGTGGTGTGTCAATTGGGGGATGTTTTCTCCCGCATGGGGCTTCCCGGCGGGACAGTCCGCTATGTTTCTATTTTTCAGAGCAGCCGGGATAAACAAAGACTTAAAGGGGTTCTTCAACAGGCTCTGGGACTCCCGTTTTTAGGAGGTATCATCTTGGGGGCTGCTCTTTTTTTGAGCTCAGGATTTTTTGCCCGGGAAGTCTTTCATCAACCCGATCTCATCCCTGTTTTTCGAATATTTGCAGTGGCGATTCCTTTTGCTGCAAGTATGACTGTGGGAGCGAACGCAACAAGCGGTTTTCAGACCACAAAATATTTAGCCTTTATCCTCAATTTTTTTCATCCTGCTGCCCACTTATCCCTCATAGGATTATTGGGATGGCTCGGATGGAATCTTTTGGGAGCTTCGGCAGCTTGGGGGGCTGCTTCGGCATTGGGATTGATATTGACCGCCTATATTATCTTGAATATTTTTCCGGAGAAAAGCTGGAGAAAAACCAAATCGATTTTTGAAACAAAAACCATACTCCGGTTTTCTTTTCCCTTAGCCCTGGGAGGTTTTCTGGGATTTATTCTCATATGGATGGATACTTTGATGCTGGGTTATTTTCGTCCGGCTTCAGAAGTCGGGATTTACCGGGCTGTTTCTCAAACCGCCCTTCTTCTGATGATTTTTCTCAATTCATTGAATTCTATTTTTTCACCCCAGATCGCCGCTCTTTTTCATAATGAACACCGGCAAAAAATGAAACAGCTGCACAGAGTCGCTACCCGGTGGAGTTTTTCATTGACTTTTCCTCTTTTTTTATTGATCTGTGCTGCGGGCAAGGATATCCTTCATTTTTTCGGATCTGACTTTACTGTAGGATGGGCTCCTTTAGTGATTTTGGGAGCCGGGCAACTGCTCAACGCCGGTACCGGAGGAGTGGGTTATATGCTGATCATGTCCGGGCATCAGTATCTCAAATTGATAAGTGATGTGGTTTTGGTAGCCATGAACATCCTCCTTAATATTCTCCTTATCCCGAAATGGGGGATTTTAGGCGCGGCTGCTGCCACTTCAATAAGCATTGCCGGCGTGAATATTGTGAGGGCGGTTCTGGTTTATTTGACCTTAAAGATACAGGCCTATGACCGGAGCTACATCAAACCATTAGCAGCGGGGCTTCTTACACTCCCAATAATATTTCTTATCCGGCACTGGCTTTCTTCGGTTCATTTCCTGATTTCACTCCTTGTGGTCGGAGGAATCGGGGTGTTAATCTATGCCCTGATTTTATGGGGAATGCGTTTGGAAGAAAGTGATAAATTGATATTAAGGAAGGTCATAGCAAAGCTTGGATTTAACCTGGATCTGAAATAACAAAAAAAATAAAAAATATTGTTTCCTGATTGAATTATGAAGTATGATTGGATTGAAGGCGGGACACGGGTCAGAAACCAAGAAAGAATTTTGAGAGATGATTTCTGAAGATCAAATTCGAATCCGTTGGGATTTCCTCTTTCTCTCAGCCGTATACGGCCTTGTGTTCTTATTTTTTTATTTCCACTATGTCCCGCTGAAGACTTCTTTCCAGACAGCTTTAATTCCCATTTTAGCTGTTATCTTTTTGCTCACAGCCATAAACATCAAATGGGGGATTTTGTTTTTCATCTTTGTCTTTCCCTTAATCAATAATCTTCCTTATTTTTTCGGAATAGCCGAGCCCATTCCCCATGCCCCCACAGCACTGGTTCTGTTTTTGGTCTTTTTTTTAGGCTGGCTTTTCCACAGGAGTCTGTTCTCGAGCCCGTTCAAAGTCAAAGAAAAAATTTTTATCCCTTTGATTTTATTTTCATTATTGGTGCTTGTTTCAGGGGTCATTACTTTTTTCAGATCCACCAATTTTTATCCTTTTTTGAGCAGCGGTATTTATGAATACACCACCAATGTGGCGGGGGTGACCTCCGGGGGAGCCTTGATGAGCACGGTCTTTTTTTCCTTGAACTATTTAACGGCATTTGCTTTTTTTTTCATCCTCATCTCCACGGTAAAATCCCGGTCTTATGTAAAAAAAATGCTTTTTCTTCTTTGTTCAAGCACTTTGCTTTCTCTCAGTTTCGGGCTTTTTCAGTATTTTTATAACATCGAAATCGGAAACAACCCTATAAGCATCGGTTTTGGATTGATAAATGGGACTTTCAAAAACGCCATCTCTTTTGGGACTTATATTTCGGTCATAGTGCCTTTGATCTTGGGGATGATTTTCGCTTTTAAGGGATTGGTGAGAATGATTTCTGCGGGGGTGGTTCTGTTATCTTTATTTATGATTTTTCTTGCCGGGTCAAAAAGCGGACTCATTTGTCTGTTCATTTCAGTGGTTATTTTAATGGTCCTGTATATCAGTTCCATCAAATCCTTTGAAAAGATCAAAGCTGTCTATCTGAAAAAAGCCGTCATTATACTCGGGATTGTGATGGTATTCATAGGAACAACCATTGTCTTTTTTCAATTAAGTAAGGAAGAGAAACTGCCTTCAAGGACAGTTCAAAGACTGACTCACACTTTTAAGGAAGGAAGCCTTGATAAGATTCTAAGAGGCAGATGGGACGGACTGTGGAAAGTGGCTGCACTCATGATCAAAGATTATCCTCTCACCGGAGTTGGGATGGGAGGATATATCATTGAAGCCCCCAATTACGCCGAGGTTTATAAGGCTGATTTTAGACTCCAATCAGCTGAGAACTATTTTCTTCAGGTGGGAGCGGAATTGGGATTGATCGGATTGTTTTTTGCGCTCTGGATTTTCTGGAAGATCTTCAAAAAGATAAGACAGGGTTATTTAAAAACCGCTCATAATGATAAGAACAGGTTCATTTTTATCGGAGCTGCAACCGGAGTGCTCTCATATTTTTTAAATATTCTGGTTCACACCTACATCGGAAGTTATGAGATCAAATACACTTTCTGGTTTCTGGTTGGATTGATATTTATTTTGGCTGGAGACGAAAAGCATAAGCCAAAGAAAAAACTTTTCACTAAACCTCTAATCATTTCGAGCCTTGCTGTGATAGCACTTTTTACTGGATTACAACTCTGGAATTCAACTCATTCGCTGTCTCTGGAACAA
Source organism: uncultured Eubacteriales bacterium (assembly GCA_964584935.1). Lineage (GTDB taxonomy): Bacteria > Acidobacteriota > Aminicenantia > Aminicenantales > Aminicenantaceae > CAZPBN01. The sequence continues at coordinate 15,298 of CAZPBN010000033.1, forward strand.
AGGACTGAACAATTCGACCTCCAGCAGAATTTTGGCTTTTATGACACGGAAATAACACCCCAAGGCAAAGAGTTCAGATGGACCCAAAAAAACGCCGGAATAACGCTTGAAGTAAAAAAGCCCGTCCTGTCCATTCCCTTACATGCATCTCATCCGGATATTCAGGAAAAGCCTGTGAAAGTTAAAATATTTATTATCAAGGATTTTTTTAGAGAGAAGGTACTCCTGGATGAGATTGTTTTAAATAAAAGCACCTGGGAGACTTATGAGTATAAAATTCCGGCTGAAATAAAGGAGGAGGTCATCCTTTTATTTAAAGTGAGCCGCACCTGGAACCCATGGAAGACAACCGGAGCTTTGGATACCAGAAATTTAGGGATTGCCTTAGGAGAGATAAAGTTTTTGTCTCATTTATTGAAGACTATAAAGGCCCATAAATAGCTGATATTACCCCAAAAAATGGTGCCTC
>CAZPBN010000034.1:0-15696 GCA_964584935.1 uncultured Eubacteriales bacterium
TTTAATTCAATTTTATATAAAAACCCTTCATCAGAACTAATCATACACAATAGTTTAACTTTGTCAAAACATCACCTTAAAGACAGGCACTTTCTGTCCAAACAATGGGGAGGGCCTCACAGAAATGGATTTTACTTTTTTGCAAAGATATTTCCAAAAAGGAAAAGCTCCTTTCTAAAACAAGGTGATGGCAGAGAGAACTTTTGTTTTATTCTGAATGCTTACAGTCACAACAACAAATTGTTTTCTTTCCGTGTCAATCTGTCTCTTATCTCTAGTTTTTTTATCTTTCTTTTTACAATACTAGCTCGAACTCACCAACAATTATCAACGCAATAAACGCATGTAACGCAACAAACGCAATGAACGCATCTATTTCTCACCTCTTACGATTCTTCTCATCTTACATCTTACGTCTCACGATTATTACGATTCTTCTCATCTTACGTCTTACGTCTCACGTCTCACGTCTCACGATTATTATTATTTCTTCAACCACTGATCCAGCCAGGAGAGTACCGTCTCGTGCCAGAGAATCGAATTATGGGGTTTCAAAACCCAGTGGTTTTCATCGGGAAAATACAGCAATTTGCTTGGAATCCCTTGTCTTTGCAGGGCATTGAAAGTGCCCATTCCCTGCGTATCCACCACTCTGAAATCCCAGGCTCCATGGATCACCAGCATCGGTGTCTTCCAGTTTCCAACAAAATTGACAGGATTGTGCTTTTCATAGCCTTCCGGATTATCCCAGGGAGTTCCCATATGATCCCATTCAGGAAACCACAATTCTTCGGTATTATAATAAGCCATCCGTTCATCAAGGTTTCCATCGTGATTGACAAGACACAGAAAACGGTCAGGCCAGTTCCCTGCTATCCAGTTTATCATAAATCCTCCAAAGGACGCTCCCAGGGCTCCAACCCGGTCTCCGTCAAGCCAGGGATATCTATCCAGGGCAGCAGCCAGTCCTTTCTTAAGGTCTTCCATGGGCTTTCCTCCCCAGTCTCCCCGGATTGAGTCTGTGAACGCTTGACCATACCCCACAGAACCATGGAAATCCACCATGACTGCCGCATAGCCGGCTCCCGTATAAGCCTGGGGATTCCACCGGTAGTGGAAATTGTTTCCGAATGAACCTTGAGGCCCTCCGTGAATAAGAAAAGCAACCGCATATTTTTGATTTGGTTTGAAATCAGCCGGTTTGACAACATATCCATAAACAATTTCATTATTCCAGCCTTTAAAAGTAAACTGCTCATATTCACCCATGCGAGCCAGGGAAACCTTTCCGGCATTGATTTGTGTTATGGGCTTGACCTCACTTCCGTCTTTTTTAACCGAATAAATCTCAACCGGTGAGCTCATGTTATTCATTCCGTATACAATCCGGTTTCCTGTATCCGAAGGAGAGCTGACAGAACCTTTTTTGACAAGAGTGCTGACTTTGCCCGTTTTAATATCAATTGCAAAAAGAGATCTCTGCCCAATATTAGAAGCCGTGGAATAAATGGTGCTTCCGTCATCGGACCAGCAAAGAGAAGAAGGAGAGCGATCCCAATCCTCTGTCAAAACTTTTTCTTTTCCATCCGGCCAGGACTTAAGAATAACTCTGAACCTGTCAGACTCATATCCGGGACGAGCCATAGCCAGATAAGCAAGAGTTTTTCCATCCGGTGAAAAAACAGGAGTTGTATCCCAAGCCTTGTTCTTTTCTGTGATGCATTCAGGCTTTTTTGAACCATCTACAGGCACATAATAAAGGTCAAAATCAGTGGACCACGCCTCTTTTTCCCCAACATCTTTTGCGGTGAAAATCAATCCTTTCCCATCCTGGGTGAAAGTGATTTCTTCCGGCCCACCGAAAGGCTGCGACGGTGTATCTGCATTCATTCCTTTCATAAGCTTAACCAGCTTTTTATCCTTACAATTCACCACAAAAACATGAGACCGGCGGCCATCCTCCCATGTATCCCAGTGGCGGATAAAGATACTGTCATAAATACGGCCGGTTTCCTTTTTCTGGGCTATTTCATCCAGTTTTTCCTTGGTGCTGTAGGGACATCCTTTTTGAGGAAAAACCTCTATGGTCAAAGCGATTTTCCCGCCAGCTGGAGAAACGATAAGATTGGATGCATTCAAAGGAAGATCTGTGAATTGTTCTGCTTCTCCGCCGTCAATTCTTATGCGCCAGACCTGTGAAGAACCGGAGCGGGTGGAAAGAAACCATATGACTTTTCCGCAGGGAGACCAGCGGGGATTATAATCAGAGGCAGGATGGGTGGTTAGTCTCCGGAGATTTTCTCCTGAGGACTGAACAATCCAGAGATCAGTCCTTCCCCGGTTGGCATCAAGGTCTGTTTTTCTCAATGTGAAAACGATCAATTTTCCGTCAGGAGAAACCTGAGGATCTGAAATCCTGTCCATTGCCAGCATGTCATGAACTGAAAACGGATGCGTTTCCTTAGAATAAGCTGTATTCGCAGCGATGAAACCAACACATAAAATTAATACGATTATCATAGATAAGCGTCGCATTCATTCCTCCTTTACCAATAATGAATGATTGAATTAAGTATCCCATATTCATTATTCAATTTCAATATATACAATTCTCTGATTTCGAATTCCTAATTGCTTATTTCTAACTCAATTGACATCTCACAATTTTATGCTGATTTGCGTTTTATCATTTCTTATATCTAATCTCTTTTCTATTCTTTCTTCTCACATCTCACTTCTCAATTCTTACGACTCATCAATTCATATTTCCCATTCACTCTAACTCATCCCTATTTTTTTTATGTCATTGTCCGGCTCAGCTGGGCAATTCAAACGTAAGCGGCCCGTTCGGGGAACGGCCCTATTTTTATATTACGTCTCACTCTTAAAGTCTTATAAGTCATTGATTTCCCGTTTCTCATTTCAAATTAAATAAGGTCAATATGTAAAGTGTCCCCCTATTCTTCCTTATTTTACAAAAGGCTTTTTAGGTTTTCAAAATCTTCGGAAGAAAAATCTCCCCCAATATAAGGAAAGCTCAGTTTGTTATAAATAAGAGGATCCGCCTTTTTACGGATATATCCTTCATCCACCATCTTTTTCCAATCTCTGGTGCCGGGGACAGGGGAAAAATAAGCAAGCCTCGGCTTCAAACCCCGGCTTTTAACCTTGAGTATGCTTTCCTTCACACTCATGGCATCCTGTCCGGGAAGTCCTATCATGAGGTACACATTGATTTCTTCAGGAGCAAACCCGGCTTTGTCAAGATGAGACAAAGCCTTATCAAAATCCGAAGAAGACACTTTAGGACAGTGCTCATTTAAAACATCCTCATCAAAGGATTCCTGGCTGAGAAAAATGCTTTTAAAATTGGCTTTTTTCATAAGGGGAGCCAAAGTCAGGTCAATCTCCTTCACATGAAGCCCGTTTGGAGTGTGGAATACAAGAGGCAACTTTTTGCTTATGATTTCTTTCAAAACAGGGATGATGTGATTTCTCTTATTAAGGAGAAGAGCATCATCATAGAAGGCTATATTCCGGGTGCCAAACCGTTTATAATTGGTCTCCAGTTCAGAAACAACAGATGACGGCTTTCTCTGTTCAAATTCCGGAAAAATAACAGGCGCGGCACAAAAAGAGCAGTCAAACACACAGCTCCGGGAAGTCAAAACCGGCAGCGATTCCCTGTTCCTCAACAGATCAAACAAAGGGTGAGGCATTTCATCAAGACGTTCAAACCTTAAATCAGAACAGAAATCATCACCCAGGATCTCCTTCAAAAGGGAAAGAATTCTCTTCTCCCCAGGTCCCTCCACAATATAATCCGCCCCTGACTCAGATGCGGCATGCTCCGGCAGCAAGGTTGGGTAAACTCCTCCCAGGACGACAGGAATATTTCCTAGTTTATCCCGGATTATCTCGATCACAGCTTGAACACCGGGATACCAGTAAGTCATGGTGCAGCTGAGCAGGACAACCTCCGGTTTTGGAATTCGCCTGAGCTCATAAAGGAACAAATCAACCGGAATTCCATAGCGGGAATATTTACGGGGAATCTGTTTTAAAACTGAGGGCTTCGGGATCTCTTCTTTAAAAAAGGATCCTCTGCCATCCGCTTTTGTTTTGGTTTTTTTGGGAAGACGCGGATGATCCCGGTCCAGGCAATCCAAAAAATACAATTCGGAATGGGTGTGCTCTTTTAAAATAGATGCCATGTAGAGAAGCCCCAGAGGCTTCATCCAAAAATCATACGCAGTGAAGTCGTAGATCCAGGGATTGATAAGCAGGATATTTTTTATCATTTGAACTGGTGCGGAAGGGGGGACTCGAACCCCCACAGCCATAAAGACCATAAGCTCCTGAGGCTTACGCGTCTACCAATTCCGCCACTTCCGCATGAACACCCATTTGTTATTCAACTCTGCCAGCCGCACATTCAATCGAAACACAATTATAATTCAGTCTTCCAAAAGTGTAAAGAAGCAAAACCGATAGGGCCCAATCCCCGTATCGAGCCGCAAAAAATATGGGGACACCATACCCATTTACCTTATTTAAAAATGTAAACCGTGAAACTGAAAATGCTAGATCGCATGAAAAATGGGGATACATTCTCATTATGTGTCCCCGCTTTACAAACCGTAAAAGGCAACAGAAACCAGCGTTTGGAAATTGATGAATAAATCAATATGACCGTCTTTTAATTTTTATCTCCTATTCTGAATGATTGTTTTCCTAAAAAATGGCTGTTGAGGAAAACTGCAACAGTCCATTCTCCTGATAGGTTTTTTTCATCACCCGGATCCAACCGGAATCTGTCGTAGGCTGTCACCGCTTCCAGATAATTCCCGTTCTCATTAACAGCAACCTCTCCGGTATCCCTGACTTCTGTTCCATCTGAGGAATACCATCTCCATCGAAGGATGACTTCCTCGGAAATCTCTTTTAATCTGACAAAACATATCACACTGTCATCATCAACAGAAAAATCAGTTATCCTCTCTAAAGGTTCCAGCAGCTCTCCGCTATCATTGATACGGCGGCACACAACCATCTCCTCTAACCAGTCCTTTGTCAAAAAAGGAGGCTGAACCTTAAATGAAATACAACTATTAACAAATAGGCAGAAAAACATTAGGATTATAATAACTTTGTATCTCTTCATCGAGGGACCAGCTCCACCAAAAATTGTTCTGAAAGGCTCCGGTATATAAACCTCAATTGAAAGCGGCCAGCTTCCCTTACCAAATACAGGTCAATATTATTAAATTTATTCAAAAGAAAGTCATAATTAACCAAGGAATGAAATTCCCATTTTTTAAGAAATCCAATTGAAATATCCAGAAAGGACTGCTGAAGCCTGTCATTTTTCGGATCATAAGAAAAAGAGACCCAGCCATTGATTCGATCCGACGGATTGACTCTTAAAAGAGCACTCAAATCCTGACTGGTTGTTCCCGAAATAAGCCAATCCTTTGTTTTTCTTCGCGACTGCACACTGTAAAATCCCTCCAGGGAAAGGATTTCTCCGAATTTTTTTTTGGCACGGATGATGAATCCTCCCGATGTGAAATTTCTTCCTTCTTTTTCCAGAAATTGTTCCAGCGCCATGTTCACATTCAAGCTCAAACTTTTTTGTAAATAAATCGGTTTGCTGGATAGGCTGAAAATTGTGTTGTTGCTGTAGGCATTTTCACTCAAAAGGTCTCTCTTCAGCTTGTTATAAATGAACACGTTGGAAATCGAAGCCTGAAGCAAACCATTGTAAAGATTGAACGGATTAATCCCTACACTCAATTGAGGCTGGGATAAAATTTGGCCTCCCACAAGATCATAATTCAGATTATATGCGGTTCCCAAATTAAATATTTTAGCATTATAGGTCACATTCAATCCACCTGTAAACAGTTTTGAATAATCCTGAGTTTCTCCGACTTTGATCTTGGAATAGGAAGAAGTCAAAGAGAGATTGACCCGTTTGAAAAAACTTTTATTGTAGGAAAAACTGGTCAACACCTGGTCCTGAAGCTCATATTTGGCTGAAAGGGACGCACTCCCTAATTTTCCGGCGTTAAAAGACGAAGCCGCTCCAATCCAGGCTTCGCCTTTCAGATTCAAGGATTTGTTATAAGTGAAGTCCAGTTGAGTTTGGATCTGATCACTCCATTTTTTGTTTAATATAAAATTGGTGTTCCATATATTGCTGGAATTATAGTTTCCCGTGAGATTGAGATTAAGGTTGTCATTCACTTTATAACTCGAGGAAGACGTGACCCGGAAAAGCCTGTCCCTTCCGGAATAACCTTTGATTAATGTGTGTTCTTCATACTTGATCTGAGTGGCGTTTGAAAATTTATCCGGTTTATCATAATGAAAGCTGGCTCTGGTAACCAGTCCTTCAGATTTCGAATACCACACCTTATCCAGGGAAAAACCATACAAAGATAACTTTGTCCCCTGGGTCAATGTGTGTTTTTTCAGACTAAAAGACCTTATTCCTGCCAGATAGAGGGTGACATCATAGCCAATGACCTCATAATTTTTATTGATTTCCATTAAGCATCCCGTAAAAAAGAGAAAAGATTTTTTTATCTTCGAAATACTGACCTTATCAAGGGATGATTTTTTTTCTTTAAAAGATTGGGGGTCTTTGTCTCCTATGACACGAGCATCAATTTTCTCTCCATAGTTAACCAGCTTCCCTTTTTTTTCTTCCGGAGAAAATAAAAATTCATCCCCTTTTATTTTCTCTCCATCCTTACGGAGAACAACATCTCCATAGGCATAAAACACATGAGCCGAAATATCAATCTTTATATAAAGAGAAGAAACCGTATATTCAGAAAAATCAAATTCAACGTCTTCCCCGTAAATGAAATTCAAATCATAGCTGTACACCAGATATTTCCCCTTTAAACGCAACACCTCATCTTCAGATGCCCAAAGGGGTAATGCCGTTAAAAAGATAAAGAAAAACAGAAAAGCTCTTTTCACTGTCAATCCTTAAATTCCAATTGATAGATTTTCTGATTTCCATCCGCATTCCATAGGTAATGCCCGTCATAAGTTAATCCTCTCGGTGACTGTCCAGGAGCTAAAAATTGCCTTAAAACTTTCCCATCAATGTCCAGTTGGTAGATGGTCATTGTGGAAGAATCTGAGACCCAAAAATGATTGCCGTCAAATGCCAATCCATCCAGGCTGAATCCTGGATTGGAAAAAGAGGAAAGAATTTCTCCTGTTTCAGGATCCGCCTCAATGATTTTGTTTGATAGGATATCTGCCAGCCAGAGGGAACCCAGAGCATATTCGACAGCAGAAAAAAAACCTTTCTGAAGGTGAAGCATCCTCTGAATATCGCCGTTAAGGAGATTTATCCTGTAAACATAAGTGCTTGATTCACTGCAAACCCACAAATTTTCTCCATCATAGGCAACTCCGGAGGTGCTGGGAAGAGGGGATGACAAGCTCCTTACCTGGGCTCCGCTTAATCGATTAAGACTGTAAAGTATGTCATAATATCCATCCACATTCCACAATGTGTTTCCGTCCCAGCACAAGCCTTGCGGATAATAAGCAGGAGTGTATATGGTATTCACCACTTCAAAAACCACTTCCTCGGCATTGGGATCAAAAGGATTGTCAAAAATCCTGTCTTCGCAGGAGCAAACAAATATAATCAAAACGATAAGAACAACCAAATAAACACGGACTTTTTGTTCCATAATAAAAACCTGATCAATATGATTTTTTCTTTTAAGATTTTATCTAATTTATTCAAAAGTTTCCATTATGATTAAAAATTATTCCCTTAAATAAATTATTCTGTTTTTTGTGAGCCATTCTGTAACATCCCATTCGCTTTATCAGGACATATTTCTTTACACCAATGTTTTTTATTTTCATTGGACTGTTCGGAGACCTGTCCCTACAGGGATTTTATTTCAGGGGCCAATCCTTGTATCGGGATACTTTTCGTTTCAATAAAATGAGATGCTGTTTTTTTTTATAACAAATCAGTTTGATTTTTATTGACAAACAATTGGCTCTAGTATATATGTAATTTATAAAAAGACAGGGTAAGGAATTAGTGGAAAGGAGATTTCTTCACCACATAAAAAACAAAAAAGCTCTTTTTTATTTTATCTGTCTTAAATTTAAGGAGTGAAATCATGAAGAGAGTCTTTTTGGGTCTTTTAATCTTTATTTGCATTTCCCCTCTGATCATAATGTCTCAGGATTATGCAACTCCCTTAAGATACGCCATGGAAGTCGCTCGAGTCTCAGAAGGGTATTCAGGAGCAAACTGGATCGTTTCTCCAAGGGAAGAAAGAAAAAATGACCATCAAGTCAGCAATGCCTGGGAATGCGATATCAGAGCTATTGCTGCTGTCAATGATGCCCGAAGGCTCAGAATAGACATTTACCTTCACAATCCAGTAACCTATAACTGGACAATCTGCTATGCTTTTCAAATTTCCTTTAGAGGTGGTTCCTCAGAAGCTTATGTTTATTTCCCGACAAGAAATGAATTCTATTATGTAAACTGGGACAGCAGCGGCAGAGTGCTAAATTCACGGATTCTTGGGGAAGATCCCTCTGGCGACAGTTGCTGGGTCACAGATTCCTATATCGGAGGAGCCAGAAAATCCAATACAGTTGTGTCCTTGACGCTGGATAAAGATAAACATTTCTCTTCCGAGGGAAGAGGCCAAAAAAAGTGGGTTTCTGCGCAATTTTTCACAGGTTATATCCAGGAAGGAACACCGCAAAGTTACTGGATGAGAGGACTCAAACAAGCCGACACAACCATGAAAGTCCGCCTGGGCTACATCAGGTAAATACAGGCTTAAAAACTGAACGAACAATTAATTCCAAGCGATTCATTCCCATCACAGAAAAGCGTTATTTGGAAAGAATTTTTGTTTTTTTCTTTTTTTTTGAATATCAAATAAATATCCAATAAATTGATAATCCAAATTCCTGCGGCTGCCAGCATGTATTGGTTTCTTTTGGTGTCATATTCTTCGGTCAATTCTCTATATTTGATGGCATCCTCCTCATTATCCGCAGCCTGGTATTTTTCATAATAATCATTTCCCTTATGGTTGTTGGATAAAATTTTATAAAAACAGAATATTTCAGAGGAAATGAACACCATCCCTTTTAGATGCTTTTTCTCTGCCATCTGACCCCAGCCAGGGAAAAAAAGTGATTTATGAAGGGACGTGAATTTCTTCTGGGATTTGTCATCTTCGTCCTGAGTTTCATTGGTTTCCTTATCTTGAGATTGGGCTAGGGAATAGGAAATGATGAAAAACATTACCAGAATAATTACCAAGAAACGATATCTTCTCATCATTTATTCAATTTGGGCTTTGAAATCATCATAGCATTATAAACAGTTTGTTCCGAAAATAGCATTGACCTTCCAGGTTTTATTACTGAATTGCTTTGTTTTATTTATTCTCATCTGACATCTCACGTCTTACGCCTCATCAATTTCAATTCTCCATTTTCCATTCTCTAATTACTGATTTCTGATTCACTTCTCCTTGCAAATGCGGAAGCCATTTTTAGTGCCAATGCTGGAGGGATGCTTGTAACTACGTAGGGCAGAACGTATGTGGTACCATTTCGACCACCAGCAACCACCTCGAATCACACGGTCAGAGCCATTCGAAGGCCCCTGAGGATTATCTCTCGGTGAATATTTGTAATAATCCGGATCATACCAGTCCTGACAGAATTCCCATACATTTCCTGCCATGTCATGAACGCCGTAAAAAGACTTCCCTGCCGAATAAGAACCCACGGGCATGGTTTTGTTTTCGTTTTCACCATAATTAGCTCGAGTGCTGTCGGGTTCACTATTCCCCCATGGATACCGCCTTTGGTCAGTTCCTCTGGCCGCCTTTTCCCACTGGGCTTCTGTGGGGAGATGAATGTCTTCTCCAAGTTTTTCTGACACCCATTCACAGAATTCTTTGGCATCATGCCAGGTTACTGTTATAACGGGCCGCTCATTTCTGCCCCAACCTTGGTCACTCGGTTTTGTCCTTCCTGTTTCTTCACAAAAAGTATCATACTGCTCAAATGTCACCTCATACTTGGAAATATAGTATCCATCCAGATTCACTTCATGAACCGGTTGTTCATCGGGTTGCCCCTCATTGAAATTATCTCCCATCAGAAAAGAACCTTCAGGAATATCCACCCATTCCACAAAATCTTTGGTCTCAAATTTATCACTCTCTCCAAAAATATCCGGTTCTCCCAAACATATAACCCTGACTTTATAATTTGTTCCTGCTTCAAGAAATTCAGGCACCCGCCAGTTGAATGAACCTGAATTATCTATACTCTCTGCAATAACCTCTACATGATCCTTACCTTTGTACAGATCAATTCTTACCCTGCTTATCCCTAAAGAATCCACACCACTCTGAGCCTTATTCAAAGATGTGGTTAAAGATTTATTGAAGCCAGAAGAGGAAATTGATAGACCTTGCCTGCTTAATTCCTGCATCATTTCGGAATCACCTTTTGTCTTTCCATCAGTAGAATATCTTCCTGTTTCTCTTTTCATGGATGAATCCTGTTCTGTCGTTAATTCTCCCTGACTGCCTTGCAAGCCTTCTGAAATGTCATTGTTTTTCATCCCTTTTCCCTGTCGTTTCAATCTCTGAAAATGATTGTGTCTATTTAACAAGCTTCTTTCCAAAGAGGAGACTCCTTTTTTATTTGTCCCTGAATGGATCCCGGATTGATAAACCATATTCCCTTTGGCATTCAACCCTCCGCCTGTAGCCCATTCAATAGTCACCTCAAATTCCTTATACCAAAAACTATCACCTGTTGGCTCTGTCACATTAATGGTATGAACCGTCAAATCCGCATTGATGGTCTCTGTTTTCCCTCCAGAAACCTCAACCGATTTCACATAATCCACATATCCTTCCTTAAGAAGCTTTACAGAATGGGATCCCTTGGAAACCTCACTCAAAGTGCAAGGGGTCACCTGTCCTTTGCTTGTCCCATCCAGATAAACGTCCGCTCCCGGGGGTGTGGAATTAACCTGAATAGTGCCTGTGCCAGGACCTCCTAATAACAAAACCGCTGCCACTCCTCCGGCAGCAAGAACACCACCCACAACCAGAAAGGGAAACTTCTTTTTCTCCGGCTTTCCTTTCTCTTCACCGGGTTTTTCCTTCACTATAGGCTCTTCTTTCTCTTTTTTGACTTTCTCCGGTTCTTCCTTTTTCACCTCTTCCTCTTTTTCTTTTTTTGGCTTTTCGACTTTCTTCTTTTCCGGTTCCTTTAATTCGTCTTTTTTCTTTTCCAGTTCTTCGACAGCTTTCTTTTTTGCCGCCTCTTCAACCTGTTCCTTCTCCAGTTCTTCGACAGCTTTTTTTTCAGCTTCCTCTTCAAGCTTTTCTTCCTCAGCCGGTTTTTCTTCCTCGGGCTTTGTGTGCTCTTCCCTAATATTTTTATAAAGTTCTATAAATCCCATGGGATAGTTGATTTCCTCAATCTCCATTCCCGGATTAACCTTAAAGAGCTGATTCAGGTTCTCCTTGGATGCTTCCATGTCATTTATAGCATAATAGATAAAGGCTAAGTTCAAATAAACTTTTGATATTTGTTCTGACAAATTTTTCTTCTCCGTTTCGATCCACTTGTTGATCAAATCTCTAGCTCTTATGTATTTGGTTAAAGCTTTATAATACTCCCCATTATCATAAAATTCTTTTCCTTCCTCTATTAACTTTTTGATCTCCTCTTGCTGTGATGAGGCATCCTCCTGGGGAAAAACATCAGATGAAATCAAGAAAATAAAAAGAATAACAACGGCAATGACCAAATATTTGGAATGAAAAATATGATTCATCATTTCAAAATCCCTCCTTCAAAAAAATCACTGAGATCAATGAACTCATTAAATATCTAAACTTTTTTTTCGCAACCAAAAAAGACATTAATGTTTATGTTTATAAATTTATATATCTTACTAACGACTTAAGGTCAATACAAAAATCATTTGACATTCCATCAATCTTGGGGAAACTCCTTTATGATTCTCTCTGGCGGGGCTTGGCAATGATTTCCCTTATCTCAAGGTCAAAGTAGTTGTTCATGTGGACTGGTTGCAGCACCACAGCCGTATCCGCCCCCTTTCCTGTTCCGGCAACAGCAATGACCTCTCGATCAGTCGGTATCAAGCCGGCATCAGATGCCATTATGGATATCTCCACGGCTACTTTAATCCCTTCTGTTCCAAACTGCCGGAGTGTGTGGGCAATGGTCTCAACATGGCTGAGACCTCCGAACTTTTTAGATACCGAACGCTCAATCCCGCTGAGGACATGGGAGCCAATAAGTATTTTTGCTCCCATCTTTTCAAGTGTTTGTCTGTTTTCCTCCATAAGAAGCTGGGTATCATCACCCGCAAATCCCGAATGTTCTGCCACACAGATAACAGTGACATTGGCATCCTTCAGAGACTCAGCCATGGCAACAGCCGTGTATCCCCTGGTCGAAGCGACCACCACATGAGAGATGTCTGATTCGTTCACCAGTTTTGAGACGGCTTTGATAACCTCTTCTGTGTTTTTTGGTCCTGGTTTGTCAAAATAGATGATTTCTTTTTTCTTCATAGCGCACCTTTCCCAATTATATTAGCATAAGGAAATATATAAGTCATAGAACGTTCATTTTTTAAGAACGTTTATAGGGAAAAAACATATATTTATAAGATTTATTTAAATCGAATTTCCCCTTAGGAACAGTTCTACAATGAAAGGTTTCCCCTATCTGCTTTCAATTGAATCTTCATAGAGCCACATCTTTTTTTTTTTAGGATAAAAAGAGAATTTATTTGATTTTGATCTCTTCGGTAATCATGTTCATCCGCAGTTCTCTGGCTGCACCTGGTTTGATTTCTATCTCTTTGGAGATGTCCTTGCCCAGCCGTTCACTAACGAATTGAATGGTGTGTTTTCCTTCGGTGATTTCTATGGTCTTTATGGGAGGAACTTCTCCGACAGATTTTCCATCCACAAACACCTCAGCATAAGGCTGCACAATAACATTCACTTTTACATTCTCCAGCTTTTTCAGACTGTATGTCTTTTGAACGTTGGATTCCAAATTAATTGACTCCGATGTGGATTTGTATCCATCTTTACTAATTCTAATTCTATACTGACCAATAGACAATTGCATTTGAACCGGGGATTTTCCTGCCGCTTTCCCATCAATAAAAACACTGGCATTGGAAGGATTTGTATTAATGGAGACACTGTATTTGGCTTCTTTTAGAGTGTAATGTTTAGAAAAGGTTTTTCCGGCTTCGATCTCAATCGTGTCCGTTTTTTCATTAAATCCAGGAGTTCCTCTTATTCTTATTTTATGCTTACCAGGATCAACATTGTATTTAACCGGCGTTTTTCCAATGCGTTTGTTATCAATAAATAATTCGGCACCTCGAGGATTGGAGCTGATCTCGACGCTCCCATAAGTTGGAGTAACCGCTTTACTCTCTTCGGGAGGTTTTTCAGAGCTTTTTTTAGGTTCTTTTGAAACAACAGAAGAAGGCTTTTCTTCTCTATCTGTTTTTTCAGTGACTTCTTCTTTGCTTTTTTCAGGAACTTCAACCACCGGTTTTTCCTCAGTTTCTTTAGGTTCCTCTTTATCTCCAGCCTGTTTTCCCTCCTTAGTTGCAATTTTTGCCGGTTGTTCCTTTTGAACAAGACCTTCTTCACCTGATTTGTTATGGTTGAAGTAGAAATATCCTGCTATGATCAGTGCTCCCAAAAGTACAATTCCTATCACCGGGACGTATCGGAATTTCTTGCTGGGTTCGGTTTTCTCTTTTTTGACTTTACTTCTTTTTTTTCTTGGTGGAATAATTTCTTTTGTTGAGGGAATCCTTTTTTCTATATTCTCTAAATCCACTAAAAGTTCCCTTGGATCTTGATACCTTTTTTCTCTGTCCTTTTCCAGGCATTTCAATATGATGCGGTTCAATTCATCAGGTATCTGAATATTCAGTTCTCGCGGTGCCTGGGGGACTTCGTTTTTATGCTTTAAGGCGACACTGAAAGGGGTATTTCCTTTAAAAGGAACATCACCGGTTACCATTTCATAGATGATAATACCCAGTGAATAAATATCAGTGCGCTTATCAACATCTTTTCCCTCCACCTGTTCCGGGGACATGTAATCCGGAGTTCCAATCATGACACCTGTTTCCGTAATCCCTTCAGCCACCAAGGAACGGGCTATCCCAAAATCCATGATTTTGGCATCCCCTTCCTGATCTATCATTATATTCTGGGGTTTCAAATCACGATGCAAAATCCCAATCTGGTGGGCTTCAGACAATCCCTTGCAAATCTGTTTGGCTATCTTGACTGCTTTTCCCGTACTCAAAGGACCCACTCTTCGAATCGTGGTCTTTAAGTCTTCTCCCGAAACATATTCCATTGTTATGAACCGCGTCTCTTTCTCTCTTCCTATATGATACATACGGCATACGTTTTTATGGGAAATCTTCCGGGCCATCCTGAGCTCATTTCTGAACCGAGTTATGGTTTTTTCATCTGTGGAAATTTCCGGTTTGAGGACTTTGAGAGCTATTTTTTCATCAATCTCTTTATCAATCGCTTTGAACACTCTTCCCATGCCTCCGCTCCCCACTTCTTCGACTATTTGATATCTGCCAGCAAAAGAATCTCCCGCTGATAACTCCTGGAAGGTGCTTTGTAAAGTTTCTGTTCTTGAATAACCGTCTGTTTCTGAAGAGGCGAGATAGGCTCCGCAATTTCCGCAAAACTTTGTATTATCCGGATTGTCATACTGACACTTAGGACATTTCATTTCTTCCTCACCTTTATGAATTACTCAGAATAACAAATAAATATCAGTTTTTATAAATCTTGTCAACGGAAACAAAGAAAAGAAGGAGTCAAGTCTTGATTCGAGACCTTTTTTTGTTGAAACAAATTTGAGATCAAATTAAACTTGATGACATCTCTCTAATAAAAACAAAGCCCAGAATCCATCAGGAATTAGAAATGAGCAGACCACAATGGGGAAAGCTCTAAAACTTCATTATTCAACTATTAGTAAAATCGTTGGAAGAAAATTAAAGGAAAAGCCTCAATTCAAGACCCGCATTTTTCACTTTTCATTTCTTGACAAAAGGAAGCTCTATTCTTATTTTAATACTGCGTGATTCACTCATATTATCAGCAACTTCCAACTCAAAACTTAAAATTTCTATCATTGAGGAGGTTAGATGAAACTTATAAACAGGGAGCAAATTGAAAATCTTTCCAAATTCCAAGGAAAAACATTTCTGACAACGTCTTATTTTCTGGATACAGATAAAAGCCGGCTGACAAAAAAAGAAATTATTCTATCCGGAAAGAATTTAATCCGAAATGGTCATACAAAACTTAAAGACTTGAATTTGAGCAAAGAGAAGGAAGAATCTGCCCTTATGGATCTAGATAAAATAAGTGATTTTTGCTCCCCAAATCAAGCATCTTTTGAGTCTCAGGGACTTGCTATTTTTTCATGTTCAGAAGAAAACTTCTGGCAGGTTTTTGAACTGCCGGATGCTCCCAGAAATTTGGTGATATTCGATAGAAATCCCTATGTCCGGCCCCTTTCGGCAATTCTTAATGAATA
>CAZPBN010000035.1:0-15015 GCA_964584935.1 uncultured Eubacteriales bacterium
TCTTTTTTCCTCCTTTTTACTTGTTATATACAAGTTGCTTTTTTTCCTCTCCTCCTATGACCTTGTACTCCAAACTGATTTATCAATGGACAGGAATTCTCCCTTCAACTCTTGCGATGATCTCTTCCATAATTGGAGAGGAGGTCTTATCATAATGGGAAAATTCCATAGTAAAGACACCTCGTCCTTGAGTTAATGTTCTA
Source organism: uncultured Eubacteriales bacterium (assembly GCA_964584935.1). Lineage (GTDB taxonomy): Bacteria > Acidobacteriota > Aminicenantia > Aminicenantales > Aminicenantaceae > CAZPBN01. The sequence continues at coordinate 204 of CAZPBN010000035.1, forward strand.
ATACTAGATGCATATCCAAACATTTCAGCCAGAGGAACGAAAACTTTTAAAACTCTAGAACCTGCTCGCATATCCACTTTTTCTATTTTTCCGCGTCTTGAATTGATATCACTCACTATATCCCCTAAGTATTCATCTGGTGAAATAATTTCCAGTTTCATGATTGGTTCAAGAATCACCGGGACTGCTTGGGATGCTGCGTTTTTAAAAGCAATCGAACCTGCATTTTTATAAGCAATTGAAGATGAGTCTACCTCGTGATAAGATCCGTCTAATAGTGTCACTTTCACATCGGTTAGAGGGAAACCAGATAGTACTCCCATCTCAACAGCTTCTCTCACACCTTTCTCTACATCGGGAATGAACTCACTGGGAATAACTCCCTTTTTGATTTTGCTTACAAATTTGAATCCTTTCCCTCTTCCCATTGGTTCAGCCATCACCTTGCAATGCCCATATTGTCCCCTTCCTCCGGTCTGACGGATATATTTCCCTTCACCTTCAGCAGACTCTGTGATTGTTTCTTTATAAGCAACATGTGGTTTGCCTAAACTCACATTGATACCAAATTCTCTTTTAATCCTTTCCATGATCACTTCCAAATGAAGCTCTCCCATGGCATATATAAGATTTTGGCCAGTTAAAGGATCTTCCACAAATTTTAAAGTCGGATCTTCTTTTAAAATCTTATCCAAGGCTTCAGATAATCGAGCCCGATCCGCTTTTGATTTCGGTTCAATGTTGACGGAAACAACCGGTTCAGGAAAGGAAATATCCTCAAAAATAATGGGATGACTCCTCTCACAAAGAGTATCTCCTGTAGAACAATTTTTCATTGCTGGAGAAGCCACGATTTCTCCTGCATGAACTTCGTCTATTTCTTTTCTATGATTTGAATGCATCTCTAAAAGATGAGAAACTTTTGTTTTTTCTCCTTTTATCGGATTGAAAACAGAAGAACCGGTTTTCAACTTCCCAGAATAAACCCGGAAGAAAGAAAGAGAACCGACAAAAGGATCGCTCATGGTTTTAAATACAAAAGCAGAAAAATGATCTTCAACAGATGTTTTCCTGGTTTCAATTTCATGAGTCTCAGGATGCTTTCCCTCAACTTCAGGGATATCTTTAGGAGAAGGCAAATAATCAACAATGGCATCAAGTAAAGGATGAACAGCCTTATTTTTAAATGAAGATCCTACAAAAACAGGAAAAAAGTTTAGAGAAATTGTTCCTTTCCTTATCGCTTTCTTTATTTGTTCAGAATCAATTTCCTCGCTATTCAAATATTTTTCCATAATATTGTCATCCACATCACTTATTTGTTCGAGCATCATATTTCTTTTTTCTTCAGCTTCGGTTTTATATTCATCTGATATTTCATTCACTTCAAACTTTGTTCCTAATAAATCATCCTTCCAGCTTATTTCTTTCATTCTTACAAGATCGATTACTCCATGGAATTCATCCTCTAATCCCAGTGGAATCTGAAGGACTAAGGGTTGAACAGACAGTCTTTTCTTCATCTGTTCGATTCCTCTTTCCGGATCAGCTCCAATTCTATCCATTTTATTGATATAAACAATTCTTGGGACCTTATACCTGTCTGCTAACCTCCAAACAGTCTCAGATTGAGATTCGACTCCCCCAACCCCGCATAGAATGACCACTCCTCCATCCAATACTCTTATGGAACGAACCACTTCAACGGTAAAATCAACATGTCCCGGAGTATCGATTATATTGATTCGGTGATTTTTCCAATAACAGGTCGTTGCTGCAGAGGTTATAGTAATTCCTCGTTCCTGCTCCTGTTCCATCCAATCCATGACTGCTGTGCCTTCATCCACTTCTCCTATTTTATGAGTAATACCTGTATAAAAAAGAACACGCTCCGTAGTGGTAGTCTTCCCCGCATCGATATGAGCCATAATTCCTATATTTCTGACTCTTCCAATAGAATCCCGTTGCATCAAAACTTCTCTCCATTTTAATCAATTTTTCTGGTTTAATTCTCACTTAATTAAACAAGGAGACTACCATTTATAATGAGCAAAAGCTCGATTGGCCTCAGCCATTTTATGTTTATCTTCTCGCTTCTTAACAGCTCCGCCTTTATTATTCACAGCATCCATGATTTCAGCAGAAAGTTTACTGGACATGCTTTTTCCTGCTCTATTGAAAGCAAAATTCACTATCCATCTTACTGCTAAGGAAGTCGCTCTTTCTTCAGGAACCTCAATTGGTACCTGGTAAGTTGCTCCTCCTACTCTTCTTGATTTTGTTTCCAATCGCGGCGTTACAATCTCAACAGCTTTTTCGAACATCTTGAGGGGATCTTTCTTTGACTTCTTTTTAACATCATCCATAGCTCCGTATACAATCCTTTTAGCTAAACTCTTTTTACCGTCTTTCAAACATGTGTTTATAAACCGAGATATAAGAGTACTATTATAATAAGTATCAGGCTTCTTCTTCCGTTTATCCTTATTGATCTTTCCTTTCCTCGACATCTTTATTCTCCCTTATTTCGCAACTCTTTTCTCTTTTGGTTTTTTGCTTCCGTATTTCGATCTTCCTTTATATCTATCCGCTACACCTTCACAATCCAACGAGCCTCGAATCACATGATACCTGACTCCTGGCAAATCTTTAACTCTACCACCTCTGATGAGAACAATCGAGTGTTCTTGAAGATTATGGCCTATTCCGGGAATATACCCTGTTACTTCTATATTATTTGTTAATCGAATCCTTGCTACTTTTCTCATTGCTGAATTTGGTTTCTTTGGTGTTGTGGTGAAAACTCGTGTACAGACCCCTCTCTTTTGGGGACATCTTTCCAACGCCGGAGATTTACTCTTCGCTTTTCGAGTCTTTCTTCCTTTTCTTACCAATTGATTAACAGTCGGCAATAATCTTCTCCTTTTAAAATTTTATGAATATTATTCGTTTAAAACGAAAAAAATTCGAGACGAATGTCAGGATAATAACAAAATCTATTTTCTATGTCAAGATATTTCAAATATTTAGAACCAACCTCAACTCTGAATTGAGATATCTACTTCCTCTTTAGATTCATCTTCTACACTTTCCTTTAATTCGACATTTCGGTAGTACTTGTATCCCGTGCCAGCTGGAATAAGCCTTCCCATAATTATATTCTCTTTAAGCCGGTGCAAGTGATCAACTTTTCCATAAAGACTGGCTTCGGTGAGCACTCGAGTCGTTTCCTGGAAAGAGGCTGCGGATATAAAACTGTCAGTGCTTAAGGCACTTTTCGTTATGCCTAAAAACAAGGGCCTGGCTTTAGCTGGTTTCCCATTATTTTTCATGACTTTTTCATTTTCTTCCTGAAACACAAATTTATCAACCTGTTCATCCACTAAGAATTCCGTTTCTCCTACTTCCTCCACTTTCACCCAGCGAAGCATCTGTCTGATAATAATTTCAATATGCTTATCGTTAATAACAACTCCCTGCAACCTGTAAACTTCTTGAACTTCTCTCAGGAAATATTCTGCAAGCTCCTTCTCTCCAAGAACCTTAATGATATCATGCGGATTGACAGGGCCATCCATCAGCGCCATTCCTGCTTTTACTTTTTCTCCGTCTCCAACAGTCAAATGGGCTCCCTTGGGAATAAAATATTCTTTTTTCCCTCCCCGTTCATTTTTAACTGTTATTTTTCTGTATCCTCTGACAAGCCCTCCAAAACTCACAAATCCATCAATTTCAGAAATAACGGCAGGATTTTTAGGCTTTCTTGCCTCAAAAAGTTCTTCAGCCCTGGGGAGTCCTCCGGTTATATCCTTAGTTCTCGCAGCTTCTCTCGGTATCTTTGCAAGAATATCGCCTTTATATACTTTATTTCCATTTTTGACCTGTAAATTGGCTCCTGAGGGAAGATAATACTTTCTTAAAACCACGGGTTTGCCCTCTTTACTCTTTTTACTTGTATTAACTATTTCTATGCGCGGTTGTAATTTTTCATCTTTCGGATCAATGGTAATTTGACTTATCAATCCTGTAAAGTCATCCTGAATTTCTTCCATGGAGACTCCCGAAACAACATCGTGAAAATTAACAACACCGGATTCCTCAGTCAATATAAATGTATTAAAAGGATCCCATTCAGAAAATTTCTGACGAGCTTTTACTTCCTCTCCATCTTTAATCAATACCTTTGCTCCGTATGGAACCTGATAATGTTCAATTTCCCTCCCTCTATAATCCATAATGGCGATACTGGCATTTCTATTCACAACCACCAATGCTTTGTCCTTATTGATAACATATTTCAGATTATTGAAACGAATGATACCATCATTCTTGGCTTCCAGCTTGGACCGTTCTGCTCCCCTCATGGCGATTCCACCTACATGAAAAGTCCTCATGGTTAACTGGGTTCCCGGTTCACCAATAGACTGAGCTGCCATAATACCAACAGCTTCTCCCAGTTCAACAAGAGAACCTGTTGACATGTTATAACCATAACAGAGCTGACAAACTCCTCTTTTAGATTCACAGGTCAAAATCGATCGGATTTTTACTCTTTCTATTCCCAATTCCTGTAATTTGTAGGCAATTTCTTCCGTTATCACTTCATTCATATCCACAATAACTTCATCTGTATCCGGATGAAGCACACTGTCCAGAGATACCCTTCCCACGATTCTATCAATAAAAGGCTCAATAAGCTCTCCATTCTCAACAATCGCACTGACACTCAATCCTTTCAATGTCCCGCAATCCTGTTCATCAACAATGACTTCCTGGGAAACGTCTACGAGCTTTCTGGTTAAATATCCCGAATTGGCTGTTTTTAAAGCTGTGTCCGCTAATCCTTTTCTTGCTCCATGAGTGGAAATAAAATATTGAAGAACATTTAATCCCTCTCTTAAATTGGAAATGATTGGAGTTTCAATAATTTCGCCTGAAGGTTTACTCATCAAACCTCTTATTCCCGCTAGCTGGCGGATCTGTTGTTTGTTTCCTCTTGAACCTGAATCTGCCATAACAAACAACGGATTCAATTGATCTCCTTCAAAACTCACCTCTTTCATTCTTCCGATCATAGCGCTGGAGACCTTTTCTGTCACAGAACCCCATATTTCAACAACTCTGTTGAACCGTTCTCCTGCAGAAATAGTTCCCTCTTTATAGAGTTTTTCAATTCGCTGGACTTGTTTCTGAGCTTTTTCCACTATCTGCTGTTTTTCTTTAGGTATAATGAAATCATTGATCCCTAAAGAAAATCCAGCTTGAGTTGCGTAATTAAAACCAATCTCTTTCATCTTATCCAATACTTCAATGGTGGATTCAATGCCCGCATGCAAATAAGTATAATAAACTAAATTTTCAAGACCTTTCTTCTTCATAATTCCATTGATAAAGGGAACGTTTTTGGGAAGTATTTCATTAAATAGGATTCTGCCGGGAGTTGTTTCAATTAAATTATTATCGATATTTGCTACCGGACAACTCAACACTGCCTGGTCATCATAATACGAAGATAAATTCATAAACTTTCCTTCATATTTAACTCTTATTTTCGAATGGATTTCGACCTGCTTGTTCTCAAGCGCCAGGACAACCTCATTTAAAGAGGAAAACATTCTCCCTTCTCCCCTGCAATGCTTTCTTTCCAGAGTTAAATAATAACTTCCCAATACCATATCCTGACTTGGTATAGCCAGAGGACGTCCATTTGCCGGAGAAAGAATGTTTTGTGTTGACATCATTAAGTTTTGAGCTTCGATCTGGGCTTCTACAGAAAGAGGAATATGGACTGCCATCTGGTCACCATCAAAATCAGCATTGAAGGCAGCACACACTAAAGGATGTAGCTGGATTGCTTTTCCTTCAATTAAAATCGGTTCAAAGGCTTGAATTCCCAATCGGTGAAGTGTGGGAGCCCGATTTAAAAGAATGGGATGTTCTTTGACAACATCCTCCAGAAAATCCCAGACTTCGTGCCTTTCCTGTTCATGCCATTCCCTGGCAACTTTCACACTGGGAACAAGACCTTCCTTTTCTAATTTATGAAAAATAAAAGGCTTAAATAATTCAAGAGCCATTTTCTTTGGCAGACCGCACTGATTCAGTTTAAGTTCAGGTCCAACCACAATGACAGACCTTCCTGAATAATCGACTCTCTTGCCAAGCAAATTTTGACGGAATCTTCCTTGCTTCCCTCTTAATGCTTCACTCAAAGATTTAAGAGGCCTTCTATTAGCTCCAAGATGAACTCTTCCTCTCTTTCCATTGTCGAAAAGTGCATCTACGGCTTCCTGCAGCATTCTCTTTTCATTTCTTATAATTAGCTCAGGAGCTTTAAGCTCTATTAGTTTTTTCAGCCTATTATTCCTGTTGATGACTCTTCTGTACAGGTCGTTCAAATCCGATGTGGCAAAACGACCTCCATCTAAACGAACCAGAGGTCTCAAATCCGGAGGAATAACTGGAATAACATCAAGAATCATCCACTCCGGTTGGTTGTTTGAGTTTTTCAAAGCTTTAAAGACCCTTAATCTTTTCGCATGACGGAGTTTTCTCTGTTGAGATGTTTCTGTCTTCATCAATTTTCTAAGATTGGATGCTTCCTTGTTGATATCTATTTTTTGCAATAGTTCTTTAATCGCTTCAGCCCCTATAGAAGCCCTGAATGAATCCCCATATTTTTCCTGTGCTTCCTTTAATTCATCTTCAGATAACAGCTGTCTCTCTTTTAAAGGAGTTTCCCCTGGATCTACGACAATATAGGATTCAAAATAAAGAACTTTCTCCAAATCTTTAATAGAAAGATTTAAGACAAGTCCTATACGGCTGGGAGTTCCTTTAAAAAACCAGATATGAGCCACCGGAGAAGCCAATTCAATATGTCCCATCCGTTCCCGCCGGACTTTTGCTTTTGTAACTTCAACTCCACATCGTTCACAAATAATTCCCCTATATTTCATCCTTTTGTATTTTCCACAAAGACATTCATAATCATTAACAGGACCGAATATCTTTGCACAAAAAAGACCATCTTTTTCAGGCTTAAATGTTCTATAATTAATGGTTTCAGGCTTGAGTACCTTTCCCCAGGACCAACTCTTTATTTTTTCTGGAGAGGCAATGCTTATCCTCACTCTATCAAAATCTATTTTAGATTTTCCACCTGTTTGATACCTTTTTTTCATTATCATTCTCCCTTTGAGTATTGCGGGACATCAATGCCCCAAGGTAAAAACTCTTCTTTACCAGATTTTTCTAAATCCACATTCAAACAAAGACTTTGCAACTCCCGGATCAACACATTCACAGACTCGGGAAGACCCGGTGTGAAATCCAAATCTCCTTTGACAATTGCTTCATAAATCTTAGCTCTTCCTTCCACATCGTCTGATTTTACAGTCAATAACTCTTGAAGCGTATGCGCTGCTCCATAAGCCTCTAGTGCCCATACTTCCATTTCTCCAAACCGTTGTCCTCCAAACTGAGCTTTTCCTCCTAAGGGCTGCTGAGTTATAAGAGAATAGGGACCCGTTGCCCGGGCATGGAGTTTATCCTCCACAAGATGATAAAGTTTCATTATATAAATATAACCAACAGTCACTTTATAATTCAGTAATTCTCCTGTGACTCCATCATATAAAGGAACCTTTCCGTCCTCTGGGAAATTGGACTCAACAAGAAGCTTTTTAATTTCTTCTTCCGATATTCCGTCAAAAACAGGAGTGGAAATCCACAAACCAAGTTCTTTCGCAGCCCACCCGAGATGAGTCTCAAAGATCTGACCGACGTTCATTCTTGACGGAACTCCAAGAGGATTCAGAACAATCTCAACCGGTGTTCCATCTGACAACCGGGGCATATCCTCCTCAGAAACAATCCTTGCGATAATTCCCTTATTTCCATGACGTCCTGAAACTTTATCTCCTACTGAGAGTTTTCTCTTCATCGAAATATAAACTTTTATGGATTGGATTACCCCTGGAGATAATTCATCACCTTTCTTTAGATTATCCACTTTTTCCTTAAAATCGGATTTGAGGGCTTCAATTTGGCGCTTTACTTTTCTCTCAATATCCTTAACCTTCTTCTTTGTTTCAGAATCTTCTCCAACCTCCAATTTCAATATTTCGTTTGGTTTCAATTTATCTAATGTCTTTTCGGTGAGTTTTGAATTTTCCTTCAATGTAATGTCTGAGAATTTTTGATCCTTTTTAAGGACTTCTCCCTTAAATATATTTTTCATCTTCCTTAATTTTTCTTCTTCTAATATACTTATTTCATCATTCTGGTTCCGCCTCATTTTCGAAATTTCGTCTTTTTCAATCTCTTTAGCCCGGGGGCCCTTTTCAATTCCTCTTCTTGAAAAGATTTTAACATTAATAATGGTTCCCTCTATCCCGGGAGAACAATAAAGCGAAGCATCTTTAACATCCAGAGCTTTCTCTCCAAAAATCGCTTTAAGCAGTTTTTCTTCTGGAGACAATTGGGTCTCCCCTTTTGGAGCAACCTTCCCAACCAATATATCTCCTGACTTCACATAAGCTCCGATTCTCACAATTCCATTCTCATCTAAATTCCGAAGTAAGTTCTCTGGAACATTGGGTATATCCCTTGTGATTTCCTCCGGACCTAATTTTGTGTCTCTTGCTTCAATTGTCTCCTCAACAATATGAATCGAAGTGAACACATCTTCTTTAATAAGCTTTTCACTGACAATGATAGCATCTTCAAAATTGTATCCTCTCCAAGGCATAAATGCACATAAAACATTTCTGCCTAAAGCCAATTCCCCTTTATCAGTACAGGAACTATCTGAAAGAATCTGACCTTTAATAACTTTGTCTCCTTTTCGGACAATAGGTTTATGATTCACCGATGTATTCTGGTTTGTTCTCATAAACTTGGTAAGAATATAAAGATCTGTTCCCATTCCATATTCAACATTGTTGTTATTTTCATCTATTCTAACCAGAATCCTTTCGGCATCAACAAATTCAACCACTCCTGAATTTCTGCAAATAACCACATCTCCCGATCCCTTGGCAACAAGATGCTCCATTCCTGTCCCCACAAAAGGGGCCTCAGTTTTGAGAAGAGGAACTGCCTGCCTCTGCATATTTGAACCCATAAGAGCTCGGTTTGCATCATCATGTTCGAGAAATGGAATCAATGATGTGGAAAGAGAAACAAGCTGTTTTGGAGAAACATCGATATAATCAATTTGTTCTCTGGTAATATTTCTAAAATTTCCTCTCTGCCGGGCACTTACAATATCGTTGATTAAATAACCATTCTCATCAACTGGAGAATTTGCCTGGGCTATATTATGTTTTTCCTCTTCCCAAGCAGTAAGATAAAAACAATACGGTTGCACAACAGGAAAAACCTTTACTTTGTTTTTATCGAGTTTTTTGATTTCTTTTTCCAATTCATCTTTCTCGATGATTTCTCCCATTTTATATTGACTGCTGCCAGGATGAATTATTTTGACATAGTCAACAATCCGTCCATTTTCAATTTTTCTGTATGGGGTCTCAACAAATCCGAATTCATTGACCCGGGCGAAACAACTTAAAGAAGCAATCAGGCCGATATTCGGACCTTCAGGAGTTTCAATGGGACATATTCTGCCATAGTGAGAACCCTGAATATCTCTCACATCAAAACCAGCTCTTTCCCTACTCAATCCTCCCGGTCCAAGGGCACTCAATCTCCTTTTATGGGTTATTTCAGCAAGACTGTTTATTTGATCCATAAATTGAGAAAGTTGAGAACTCCCAAAAAATTCCTTTAAAGCTGCAATGACCGGTTTGGAATTGATAAGATCCTGCGGCATTGCTGAAGCTAAATCTGTTGCCACTGTCATCTTTTCTTTGACTGTTCTTTCCATCCGGCTCAATCCGATACGAAATGCATTCTCTACCAGCTCGCCGACTGAACGAACCCGGCGATTTCCCAAATGATCAATATCATCCACAAATCCTTCTCCGGATCTAAGCAAAAGCAAATATTTGATAACTTCAATAAAATCACCAGGAGCTAAAGTTTTATCTTCTAAAGGAGTATCAAGATTCAATTTGATATTCATTTTCAATCGCCCGATTTTAGAGAAATTGTATTTTTGGGGATTGAAAAACATATTATGAACGAGGTTATGCGCACTCTCTATGGTATGCGGTTCACCGGGTCTCAATTTCTTATAGATTTCTCCCAACGCTTGATTAGTATCCACACACGCATCTTTTTTCAACGTATTTAAAATGATATTCCCTACATAACTCTCTTCAGGAAATATCACCTCAAAGGGTTCTTTTTTCTCTAACAACTGTTCAATTTGTTCTTCACTCAGTTCCTCATAAATCCCAGCGAATCCTTCAACGGGAGAAAACAAATGAGCGCCAGAGAGGTCTTTTGCATTCACTGGAATTTTCTTTATTTTTAGTTCCTTGAGTTTTTGAAACAGGTCCTCTGTAATTTTTTTCCTTGCTTTTATTAAAACTTCCCCGGATGAAGGATGGACAATATTCTCTCCAACGGTTTTCCCAATAACATTCTCAGTAAGTTCCCAATATAATTTCTTATTTTCGGGTATGACTTTTTGAACATCATAAAATTGCTGCAAAATTTCTTCATTGGTTCCAAATCCTAAAGCTCTTAAAAATATGGAAGCTAAAAATTTCTTTTTTCTGTCAAGTCGGACATAAAGGATATTTTTACTATCATATTCAAATTCCACCCATGCTCCTCTATAAGGAATAACTTTAGCAATATAGAATCCTTTGTTATTTCCTGCCCTGAAAAAGACCCCTGGAGACCTTTGAAGTTGGCTGACAACAGCTCTTTCGATACCATTAAAGATAAAAGTACCCTTTTCGGTCATTAAAGGGATATCACCAAAATAAATTTCCTGTTCTTTTATATGCTTCAGCCGTTTCGCTTTCGTATCCTGATCCTTTTCCCAAGAAATGAGCCGGACTTTCAATCTAAGGGGAATTGAATAAGTGTATCCCTTTTGAAGACATTCATTAGGAATGTATTTAATCTTTAACCGAACTTTATCTCCACAGTGATCACAAATCAGTGTTTCAATTTTCTTTTCCGATCCGCAATAAGGACAAATCTCCTTATCAGTCAGTTCTATGTTTGGAGCAAGAAGAGTTCCGCAACTGTTGCACCTACCCCGGAAATTCTCCACACCTTTGAGACTTCCGCATTTGCATTCCCAATTTCCAATAGAATAGCTTATGAAATCCAATTGAGTTGTTTCTTTAAAGTCCGAAATCGGAAAGACATCTTTAAAGGCAGCTTGCAATCCAATTTCTTCCCTTTCTTCCGGGAGTAATTCCATTTGAAGAAATTCTAAATAAGATTTTTTTTGAATATCCAGTAGATTGGGAATAGGAAATAACGATTTTATTTTTGAAAAATCTTTTCTTTCCCGATAATTATAATTTAATTCAGGCATTTTTCCTCACCCAGAGAAATTTTTTATTTTTTTAGACATTAACTTAAATTTATTGTAGCTCCACTTCAGCCCCTACCTCTTCAAACTTCGCTTTGATTTCTTCTGCTTCTTCTTTAGGGACCTCTTCTTTAACCGGTTTTGGAACACCATCAACCAAATCTTTGGCTTCTTTAAGCCCCAGATTGGTTACTTCTCTCACTGCTTTAATGACATTTATTTTCTTATCTCCCACACTTTTTAATACAACTGTGAATTCAGTTTTTTCTTCTTCCTCTTTACTCTCGGCTTGAGCTGCACCTGTTCCCGAAGCAGCTACAGGGACAGCAGCTGACGCTGCGCTCACTCCATATCTTTCCTCAAATTCTTTAATATAATCAGAAAGCTCTAAAACAGTTAAATTGTCCAAATGACTAAAGAATTCTTCCTTTGTTAATTTGGATTTTTCCTTTTTTTTCTTTGTCGTATCATTAGCATCTTTTGTTTGTGCTTTTGGCATTTTTACCTCCAACGCTATTTTTTTGTTTTTAATTGACTTAACAAAATGCTCATATTATTTAAAGGAGCTTGACACATCCTGAAAAATTTTGTTAAGGGATATGACATCAAATATCCAATTTTTGCTATCAATTCTTCCCGAGAACCAAGATTAGCAATTTCACCAAAACGATCTTCACTAACAAATTTTCCATCTACCAATCCTGCTTTCACTTTCAAGACTTTATTTCGAGCAGAAAATTCTCTTATCACTCGCGCTAATCTCACTGGTTCATCAGCCCCAAAGGCAATAGCTGTGGGGCCCTGGAAATAGTTCCTTAATTCCTCAGGGAATTCCTCCTTTAAGGCTCTAAGAGCAATTCTATTCTTAATCACTTTAAAAGAATATGAATGTTCTCTTAAAGTTTTTCTTAACTCAAACGATTGAGGAACAGACATATTCATAAAGTTCACTAAATAAAAAGAATTATTTTTATCAAAATCTTCTTTTAATTCTTTCACCACATTTTCTTTTTCTTGTCTATTCATCACTATTTCTCCTATCTTTCTAAAACATTCTCTGATAACAATAGAGACGGACTCATGGTTAAAGATATATATGCAGACTTTATATATTTTCCTTTGGCTACAGGTGGTTTTGCCTGTTGAATGGCTTGAATAAACGTCTTGATATTTCCGGCAAGTTTTTCTTCTGGAAAAGAGACTTTTCCCACAATAGAGTGAATGTTTCCTGTTTTATCGACCCTGAACTCCACTCGACCTGATTTGATTTCTTCAACCGCTTTCTTAATATCAAAAGTGACTGTACCCGATTTTGGATTTGGCATAAGCCCTTTTGTTCCAAGAATCCGTCCAAGTTTACCCACATTTCTCATCATGTCCGGAGTTGCGATAACCACATCAAAATCTATCCACCCCTTAGATATTTTTTCTACGATATCCTCTCCTCCCACATACTCTGCACCTGCTTCTTCGGCTTCTTTGATTTTTTCGCCAGATGCAATCACACAAACCTTTTTTGTTTTTCCTGTTCCATGGGGAAGGACAACCGTGCCTCTAACCATTTGATCAGAGTGCTTTGGATCAACTCCTAAATGCATGGAAATATCCACAGATTCATCGAATTGAGTGTATTTCATCTTTTTTAAAAGAGATATTGCTTCACTTATAGAATATTTTTCTCTATCTCTTAATTCCTTTGATTTAATGTATTTTTTACTTCTTTTAGCCACTGTCAATCTCCAAACCCATATTTTTTGCTGTGCCTTCAATAATTCTTTTTGCAGCATCAATGGAAAAGACATTCAAATCAGCCATTTTCATTTGAGCAATTTCCTCAAGCTGCTTTTGGGTAATTTTTCCTACTTTCTCTTTATTAGGCTCACCAGACCCTTTGGCAATTCCTGCCGCTTTTTTTAAAAGAAAAGCTGCTGGTGGAGTTTTGGTTATAAAATTAAAACTTCCATTTTTAAAAACAGTTATAATAACCGGAATGATTGTTCCTTCCTCCATCTGGCGAGTCCTGTCATTAAATTGGCGGACAAAATCCATGATGTTCACATTATGTTGACCCAATGCAGGCCCCACTGGAGGAGCAGGACTTGCCTGTGCTGCCGGTATTTGAAGTTTTATTTTAGCGACAACTTCTTTGGCCATTTTACCTCCTATAGTTTTTCAACCTGTAAAAACTCTAACTCAACGGGAGTGGAGCGACCGAATATCGTAACAAGCACCTTTAATCGATTCCTCTCTAAATTGACCTCCTCAACAATCCCGCTGAAATTAAAAAAAGGCCCATCTATTATTCTGACTGCTTCACCTTTGACAAATGAATGTTTTGGTTTAGGCTTCTCAGATGTTGTTTCCATATGTTCAAATATTTGGCTCACTTCTTCTTTGCTTAAAGGAGAAGGCTTCTTTCCAGATCCTACAAAACCAGTTACTTTTGGTGTCTCTCTAATTATGAGCCAATTTTCATCATTCATTTCCATATTTATCAAAATATAACCAGGATAAGAACGTTTTGTAGAAACCACCTTTTTACCATCCTTAATTTCAACAACTCCTTCAGTCGGAATTATTATTTCCCCTATCTGATCTTCAATATTTAATTCAATCGCCTTCTGCTTGATAGACTCAGCCACAAACTTTTCAAATCCGGAATATGTGTGAACAACATACCAATTTTTAGTCATTTTTCAACTCTTCCTATCCAAATAAAGATTTTATTTTCGGAATAACAAAAGAAAATACCAAATCCATAAAGAAAAGATAAAACCCAAAAAAGAGCGTTGCGATAATCACCACAATTGTGGTTGTATAGACTTCATTCTTTGAAGGCCAGGTTACTTTTTTTAATTCAGCTTTGACTTCTCTTAAAAAAGGAATAAAACGCTTATACCATTTAGCTTTTTGAGCCATAATCTATCCTTCCCTTAGATAAAGTTAAAAAAGTTTCCTTTCTATATTTATCTCTCTTTTTTTGGCAGGTGAGGCAGGACTCGAACCCGCAACCTTCGGTTTTGGAGACCGATGCTCTAGCCAATTGAGCTACTCACCTTTTCTCTCCGTTTTTAAAACACATCTCTTTAAAATTTTAACCAATATTTATTTATGACACCTATGTTTTTTATTTGATTTCTTTATGGAGAGTGTGTTTTCTGCAAAATTTACAAAATTTCTTATTTTCTATTTTATCAGTCTTTGCCTTTTTATTTCTCGTAGTCGTATAATTTCTTCTTTTGCATTCACTACACTGCAAGGTCACTATTTCTCTCATTTTTATCCTTTACTATTACTCTATAATTTCTGTAACTGTTCCGGCTCCGACAGTTCTTCCTCCTTCTCTTATGG
>CAZPBN010000036.1:0-13583 GCA_964584935.1 uncultured Eubacteriales bacterium
ATTCTTAAATGACAAGATATGACCTCTATGGTTAGATTTTACATGATTTGATTCGAGTGATTGATTGAATGATGCAACTATGCTAAAGTGCCCGCGTGAAAAAATCCAATCAATCACTGCTTTTGATATCCACAGCGGTTTTTCTGGGCTCTTCAACCTGGTTATCAGGAACGGCTGCCACCCCTGTGCTGAAAAAACTCTGGGCTCTGAATGAAGTGCAGAGTTCATGGCTCACAGCTTCAGTCCAACTGGGTTTCATCACCGGAACATTTCTTTTTTCTTTACTGAATATCTCTGACCTATTCAACACCCGCAAAGTCTTTTTTCTTTCCGCTCTTGCAGGAGCCGCTTGTAACGCTGCTTTTGCCGGAATTTCCCATAGTCTGGAAACAGCGGTTCTCTTTCGATTTCTTACAGGCTTAACCCTCGCCGGTATCTATCCCGTGGGAATGAAACTAATTGCTCAGTGGTTTCAATCCGGTCTGGGATGGCGGCTTGGAATCATGGTCGGAGCCTTAACCCTTGGAACCGCATCTCCTTATCTAATCTTTACTGTAGGCGGACATTTCAACTGGAGATTGCTTATGTTTTTGGCATCAATTCTTGCCTTCCTGGGGGGAATGCTTGTCTTGGTGGGAACATCAGACGGTCCTTATTTGAATAAGCTGGCCCGCTTCGATCTCAGAATGTCGTTTAAAATATTTTCCAGCAGAAAATTCCGCCTTCAGGCATTCGGATATTTTGGGCATATGTGGGAACTTTATGCTTTCTGGTCCTTCACTGGTTCTTTTCTGGCAGCCAGTTTTATAAAACATCATTCCACTTCATTGCTACCCTTGCCTTTCATATCTTTTTTGGTTATAGGAATCGGCACACTGGGCTGCATTGGGGGAGGCATCCTATCCACAAAAACAGGAGAAAAAGCAATCGCTTATATATCCCTGTTGGTCAGTGGAAGTCTGTGTTTGCTATCCGTTTTTTTATTCGAATGCTCTCCCTGGATTTTAATCCCGGTTTTTATATTATGGGGCATCTTTGTTGTTTCTGACTCTCCTCAATATTCTGCTTTAGCTGTTAAATACAGTCCGCCTCAATACACAGGAACAGCCCTTACTATACAGAACGGCATAGGCTTCGGAATAACAGTGATATCAATCCAACTCGTCGCTTGGTTGGCTCAATCCATTGGCTGGAAGTGGGCATTCCTTTTTCTTGCCTTGGGTCCACTCGCCGGAATATGGGCGATGTCCCGTTTGAAGCCTTTCTCCAAATAATTCTATTCCTTGACATAAAGCACCAATTTTAATATTTCTAATAAAAATGAAACACAAATCCACTATTCTTGCTTCCATCCTGTTCCTGATCTCTTCAGCAGGCATCACTCTTTTTTTGACTCTATACTTTCAACTTAAAAATTTCACAATAGCCCATCATTCATATTCATTCTCTCCGTTTGCTTTTTTCCCCATCTTTTTCTGTGTTTTTTTTCTGTTATTCTTGTTCTGGATTTTTTTGTGGCGTATCGATGTCAATCTTTCCAAAAACAATCCCTATGCTGCTCAAATAAGAAATCTGATTTCTTTTATTCCTTTTTCCTTTTTTATCATTTCCCCCGTTCTTTGTAAATTCTATATGACCCAGAAGGATTTGAAATCCCGATTAAATATACTTGCTGCTTTAATACTCCTGACTTTCCTGGTTATAAAATTTGTCATATATAAAATCAGTTCAAAAAAAAGGAGCTTTTATCTGCAGAAACTGGAACAAAGATTTTTATCCCTCTCCATAAAAAAGAAACTGATAATCCTATTTATCATTTCTTTTCTCATATACAACCTATGCACATTGGTTCTGGTTATGAAGGGCACTACATTTTCAGGAGATGAACCTTACTACCTTCTCACCACTCACAGCCTTCTCAAAGACAAGGATATCAATGTTGCCAATAACTATGTGAATAAAGATTATTTTTCATTTTATTCCAAAGAAAAAAATCCAAAGTTAAGGCTCGGAATTTATGGAAGACAAGGAAAAAAAGGAAAAAATTACATCTATCCCATAAACCTTCCGGGAATATCTGCCCTGATGATTCCTCATTACTGGTTAAGCCAGTTTTTTAAAGGGAAAATTCTCACCTTTATAATAAAAGGAAGCCTTTCCATTTGGGCTGTTCTTTTAGGTCTTCAGTTGTTTCTATTTACCCGGGAATTATGGGGAAAGGAAAGAATATCAATTATCCTATGGTTTTTATTCACATTGACATCCCCGATCCTTTTCTATGCGATTCATCTCTATCCTGAGATCCCCATAAGTTTTTTTTCACTGTATGTGTTCAGAAAAGCCTATTCAAACAAAAAACTTTCTGTTTTCCACTATCTGTTCATGGGTTTCCTTCTCGGTTTGTTTCCTTGGTTCGGGCTCAAATACAATATTATATTAGGACCGCTTCTTCTGGTAACTCTCTATTTTTTATGGAAACAGCATAAGGTGCGAATTAAATTGTTATATTTTTTATTCTTTCCTTTAGTATCCTTCTTCCTTTTTTACTGCTTCATTTACAGCCTTTACGGGACTTTTTCACCATTTTCCATATATCAAGGAATTATGACTCCTGAAAAAGCACAAGCCTTTCGCACCATGATACTGAAAATTCCAGTTATGCTGAGAATCGATTCTTTTTTCGATTACTTCTTGGATCAGAGAGATGGGCTTCTTCTTTATTCTCCTTTGTATTTCTTTTCCTTTTTAGGACTGATGGAGGTCTTTCGCAGGAAAAAAAGAGACTTCTTTATTTTTCTTTTTATACTATTGCCTTTTATTCTCAATTATGCTTTCCTCACCCACCGCCAGGGCGCTTCTCCTCAAGGAAGAGTTTTGACTCCTGTTTCCTGGATTTTGATGTTGTTGATCGGTTATTTTCTTGTTTTCAATAAAAAACAGCTCTACACTTTTGTATTCGGTTTATTCAGCTTTATAAGCCTTGCCATATCTGGTCTCCTACTGCTGAATCCCTCGTTTCTTTATCAGCCCACCACTCATGAACACACCCTCCGAGCCGGAGAAATGTTTGTTTATTTGAGCAACATCAATTTTTTTCTTCCCCATTACCTTCCTTCTTTCATTAAAATAGACAACACAGGTTACCTCCCTAATTATCTTTGGGTTATGGCTGTTTTGGTTTTTATTCTTGTCTATGCATTTTCAAAAAGTCAACTGCGAATTAAACCGGTTTTTTCAGTAACTACCTGCCTGTTTTTACTTTCCTTATCGATCTTTCTATGGGTGCTTTTCCCCGGAAATTCGCTGTATCCCACAAAAGTTTTCCGTTACTCACCCCAAAAAGCAATGGGTTTTTATATGTCTCCGATGGGAAAAGGAGTGGTTGCCAAAAAAATGGCTGAATTCTATCTCCATTATGATAAATCCTATAAAATCATATTCAGTTCAAGAAGGAAATTGAATCAAATCAAAATCAATTTTGGCTCTGAGGAAGGAAAATATAAGGTGAATATTGACTTTTTTGACATGGATGTTTTCAGGGGAAAAACAATAAACGAGAAAAAAGAAATCACTTATACCCCAACTGCCTATTATCCATTCAAAAAACTTTATCTTTATGAAATAAACATCAACATCGAGCATCTATCTTCTGAACTTATGCTTAGAAATCCTTATTTCATCCAAATCATCCCTCTAAATTAAAACGATCTTGTCATTATCATCATTCTCAACTAGAATAATTTTATGTTCTTCTTTATCGGCGGAGTCCAGCCTAAAAAAGTCAAAGTGGATAAGCAGCCAAGGATTTGTCCGAACTGCAGCCATTCAAGTCTCTATCTAAGCCGCCTAGACCATTATCTCAGCATTTTCTTTATTCCCCTTTTTCCTGTAAAAAAAGGACCATTATTTCTAAGCTGTGAAAATTGCGGTGCTCACTTTGATGAATATGGGCAGGGAACGGAATTTTCACAGCAAATGCCTCTCAGAAGATGCCCTTACTGCAACAGGCCTCTTGAGCCGGACTTTGACTACTGTCCTTCCTGTGGGAAAAAAGTCACATGTCGGTGATAAAAATCCTTTGATTTTTTTCCCAGGCTCCTCTGGTGAAATCAGGAAAATCTACCGGCTTGCTTTTATGAGCCACTGAACGTTCACTCAATTCTGATACAGCACTCCAGGAAGCGGCATCATAGACATCCATATCAGGCTGTTTCCCCTCCAGAAGGGCATGGATCAGTCTGTAATCCTCAAGAAAATCCATCCCTCCATGTCCGGCTCCCTGGGCCAGTTCTCCTATCTTGTTCCAAATTAAATCGGGGGACACTTTACCCATTTACCTTATTTTCATGTGAGAAAAAAATAGCACTTATTACGTTTTTATTTTGAGATTATTTTTCACATCACAATAAATAATGATATGAAACTATGTCAAGAATTGCCCGAGTTGTCATACCAGGTTGTCCTCATCACATCATCCAAAGAGGAAATAGAAAGCAGATTGTCTTTTTCAATAATGAAGATAAGAAACTTTATATACAAATCCTAAGAAAGCAGGCTAAACAATCAGGAATTAGTTTTTGGGCTTATTGTTTGATGGATAACCATGTTCACTTTATAGCTGTTCCAAAATATGAAGAAAGTTTAGCAATAGGAATAGGAGAAGCTCACCGAAGATATTCAAGCCTTATAAACATAAGGAACAACTGGACAGGTTATCTTTGGCAAGGACGCTTTTTATCATATCCATTAGATGGGAAGTATCTTATTGCAGCAGTTCGCTATGTAGAACGGAATCCGGTTAGAGCTTGTCTGGTAAAGAATGCAGAAGACTATTTCTGGTCAAGTGCAAAATCCCATGTTTTTAGAACAGAAGATTCACTATTAACAGATAATTATCTTCTTCATGAATTTCCTGACTGGGCATCATTTTTAAAGGAAGATGAAAATGAACAAGATCAAATTTTGATAAGAAAACATGGACAAACAGGAAGACCTCTTGGTGATGATAGATTCATCCAATTATTGGAAGAGAAAACTGGAAGATTTTTTGGAAAGAAAAAACCAGGAAGAAAAAAGGTAAACGGGTAAAGTGTCCCCTTATTTATCGTCGGCGGGAATAAGCATTGAGATCAAGGGGAAATGATTTTATTTTATTGGTTTTGTATTTTTCCAGAGCGAGGGAAGCGACCATTACGGCATTATCAGTGCAAAATTCAGGTGAAGGAATAAAACATCCCAAATCTTCTTCCTCCGCTATTTCTCTAAAACCTTTTCTTAGCTTTTTGTTCCTGGCGACACCTCCGCACAGGATCAATGATTCTGGTTTTGTTATTTCTATTGCTTTGATCAGGTTTGAATAAAGAGCTTGCATCACCCCTTTTTCAAAACTGGCTATCAAATCATAAAACTTTGAAGATTCATCCTTTTTAATATGGAGCTTTTTTATCTTCTGAAGGGCGGCTGTTTTCAATCCGCTGAAACTGTAATCCAAACTTTTATCCCGCATATAGGGAATACTGAATTCAAATCTGTCAGGATTCCCTTTTTCTGCCAGCCTTTCAATAACCGGTCCTCCTGGATATCCCAAGTCAAGAAATTTGGCAATTTTATCCAAAGCTTCTCCCGCCGCATCATCTTTTGTTTTTCCTATCAGATTGTAGGAAAGCTTTTTTTTCATTATAAAAATGGATGTGTGTCCTCCGGAAACAACCAGAGCCAGAGCAGGAAAAGGAATATTGTTGTTTATAAAAGCAGACTGAATATGGGCTTCAAGATGGTCAATACTTATAAGAGGCTTTTTAAAATAATAGGCGAGACTTTTCATAAAAGAAATCCCTACAAGAAGGGACCCGATCAATCCCGGTCCCTGGGTTACAGCGAAACAACTGATTTCTTCCAAACACAGCCCTGCTTGTCTCATCGCTTCTTCCACAACATATCCTATAGACATGATATGTTGTCGCGACGCCAGTTCAGGAACCACTCCCCCAAAAGGGGCATGAATCTTGTCTTGAGAGAGAACGACACTGCTCAATATTTTAGAATCATGGCGAATCACAGCAGCCGCTGTTTCATCACAGGATGTCTCAACGCCTAAAATATTCATCTCATTCATTGCTTGTACCATTCGTTCTGTTGATGAGCAAATTCAATATCGTTTGTCAGGAAAAATATTTTGGTCATCCAAACAAACCAATCAATATCATAAACAAACACAATCAACGCAAGTAACGCAATAAACGCAAGTAACGCAATAAACGCAATCAACGCTACAAACGATGTTTACGCAAGTGCAATCCTGACAGTTCCCTTTTTTGGAACACAGACCTACCTTAACTTACTCAGGTTTTCAGAATAACGAGGATAGACGACGGCTTTTTCAGTAATAATCCCGGTTATATACTGTGCCGGAGTCACATCAAATGCCGGATTGCAAACTCTTACATCCTCTACAGTCAGACATTTTCCTCCTATCTCCCGAACCTCACGGTCATCCCGTTCTTCTATAGGAATCTGTGTTCCATCGGGCAAATCGAAATCAACCGTACTCAACGGCGCCGCTATATAAAAAGGCAATTTGTGCTCCTTTGCTAAAACAGCCAGACTATAGGTTCCGATTTTATTGGCTGCATCTCCGTTGGCTGCAATCCGGTCCGCACCTGTGATCACCATAGAGATGATTCCTTTTTGCATGAGATAGCCAGCCATATTATCTGTAATGAGCACAACAGGAATATCATCCTTTTTAAGTTCCCAACACGTTAATCTTGCTCCCTGGAGAAAAGGTCTTGTTTCATCAGCATACACACAAATTTTTTTTCCCTCTTCTTTGGCAGCCCTCACCACACCCAGAGCAGTGCCATAACCGGCTGTAGCCAGGGCTCCGGCATTGCAATGGGTCAAAATCGAATCCCCGTCCTTAATCAAAATTTTTCCCTGGAAACCTATATTTTTGTTTGTCTCGATATCTTCTCTCTCAATCAAAACAGCCTCTTCTAATAATCTCTCTTTTAGCTGACGAAGAGGCAAATTGTTATGATCATTATAAACATTTCTCATTCTCTCTAAAGCCCAAAACAGATTGACTGCGGTTGGGCGGGTTTTTTCCAGCCGGCGATAGATAAGATCAAACTCTTTGGTGAGATTTTTGCCTTTTTTTATATTTTTAAATCCCAAAGCTACTCCATAACCAGCCGCAACCCCTATAGCCGGAGCTCCTCTAATCACCATATTTTCAATAGCTTCTGCAACCTCCTCATAATCCCGGCATTTGACATAGATCTCCTCCCCGGGAAGTTTTCTCTGGTCTATCATGATCACCTTGTTGTCTTTCCATTCAATCGTTGGGTGCACTCCACTCCTCCTTTCAATTTATCTTGACTTTTGAGCCATACTGAAGTAATTTTGTGAAGAAGTAGTATAAACTATTTTATCACGAAAATAAATCCTCTAGAGGAGGTTTAAATGTTTTTATTTGGTCCAGTGGGTCCTACAGAACTTATTGTCATAGTTCTCATTATCATCCTCATTTTTGGTGCTCGGAAACTTCCGGAACTGGGAAAATCTTTAGGCGAAGGAATAAAAAACTTCAGAAAATCCATAGGCTCTAAAGATAAAGAAACAGAAGAAAAATCCGATGAAAATTCCAAGCCTCCTTCACAGAAAGAATGAGACGAACTATTGAGAATCTAACATACGAAAGAAAAAAAATTGAAGAAGAATTTAAAAATAAAATAAATGAATTAAAAGAGCAAAGCAAGAAAGATTTAACCCACTTAAACGATTATCTTTTTTCAATCCTTGAACTTATCGAATTAAACGCCTCTTTGACTGATTCAAAAGACAAGGAATGGGATGTTCTAGGCAGCAATCATGTTAGAAACATCTTTAAAAGTATGGAGTGGCGTATTGATAAGCTATCCAATGAATACGAAGATGTTAAAATCTTGATGAAGAAATTTTTTCTTCTAAAGGAAAAACTCAACAACCTTCTTGCCACACTGGAAAATGAAAAAACCCCTTCTGCAAAACAAATCCAAGAGATATCATCACCTATTGAAGAATCTCAATACACTGGATTTGAAAATCGATTCAGAGGCCCTGAAGAAAAGGTCAAACAGCAGCAGAAAGAATTCCTCCCCTATTTCGAAAAGGGAACAATACTGGATTTGGGTTGCGGACGGGGAGAATTTCTTGAGCTTCTTGAAGAAAAGGGAATCAAAGGGTTGGGAATAGATAACAATAGCCAGATGATCGATATTTGCTTGGATAAAGGTTTAAACTGTCAAAAAGGAGATATCCTGGAAAAGTTGTCTGAATTCAAAGACAAATCCCTCTCAGGAATATTTTCTTCCCAAGTTATTGAACATTTAACACCTGAATATCTGAAAAAGTTAATAGAACTTGCCTCTATAAAGCTGATGCCTTCAAGCTATTTAATACTGGAGACTATAAATCCTGCTTCTGTGTTTACTTTAGTCCAGACTTACTTTCTTGATCTATCTCATCAAAAGCCCGTACACCCCCAAACATTAAAATTTTTAATGGAAAGTTCCCGATTTGAGGAAGTTGAAATAAAATATTTTTCCCCTCTTGTAGAAGAAAAATTACAAAACCTTCCCGGGGCGGACGAAACCACATCCATCATTAATAAAAATATAGATAATTTGAATAACCTTCTTTACGCTCCAGCAAATTATGCAGCCATTGGACAAAAAAAATAAACATTCAAATCTCTTTTTTTTTGTGAAAATGTTGCAGACTCAAAGGTCTAAGACATTTCATTGTTTTACTTTACAATGAAAAACTATAACCAAAAGGAGGGGAACATGTCTATCCATGCTGGTTTTGATCTGGGAGGAACCCAGATAAAATTCGGTTTGGTTAGGGAAACCGGAGAAGTTGTTTTTCAAGATAAGTCAGACACTCCTTCTGAAATTAAGGAACTGATTTCCTTATTGAATGAACTGTGGAAAAAGATAAAAAGAAAAGCTAAAGGTGAAATCAAATCAGCCGGATTCGGATTCCCGGGCATTTTTAGCCTGAAAGAGAAAAAGATATTTCAATCCCCCAATTATGCCGGACTTGATAATTTTGACCTTTTGCCCGCCCTTTCAAAATTCATTGACATCCCCTTCACCATAAATAACGATGCCAATATGGCTGTGTACGGTGAATACATGGCTGGATCCGGAAAAGGTTCACAGAGTATAGCTCTATTAACTCTTGGAACCGGTGTGGGTTCCGGAATCATTCTTGATGGCAAACTCTGGCAAGGAAAATGTGGTTTCGCAGGAGAACTGGGGCATATTACTGTGAATCCTCATGGAGACCAATGTCTTTGCGGAAGTCAAGGATGTCTGGAAACAGAAATTTCCGCAAAAAAAATCGTCAATAACTTTTGTGATAATAGTAAAATAGGTACAAACCAGAATTATTCTGCAAAAGAAGTCTTTCTGCTTGCCAGAGAAAACAACAAAGAGGCACGCCTGGCAATTGAGCAAGCCGGATATTATCTTGGGATTGGCTTCGCTATAATAATCAATTTTATAAACCCTGAAACAATATTGATTGGCGGCGGAATTATGAAATCAGGAGAACTCATTTTGACAAGTGCGCTCAAAGAAGCAGAAAAGCGCTCTTATAAAGCCTCATTCCGATGCTGCCGTATTCAAAAAGCAGGACTGGGAAACAAAGCAGGCTTTATTGGATCAGCCCTCTGGTCAATACATCAATTCCGAAAATCTTAAAAAATGATGAAACTTCATAAATATTATTAATTGTAAAAACTCCTCATAATTGATAATATAATAATTGAATTTTTGATAGAGACTGAAACTTTATTGATTACAATCAAGTTTATTACTTACTGGCATAAAAAGAGAGACAATTCCTACATGGATAGTGATTTCCTCAGAATACAGGATAAAAAAAGTCACATAAGGAGGAACAAGTGCTGAAGAAAGCATTCAATCTGATAATAATGATTTGCCTCTTCGCTGGAATATTATCATACGCATCCGCAACCGGTGAATCAGGTACTCTCAAAGTAAAAGTCACCGATGAGAAGGGATTCCCTCTACCGGGAGCCTTTGTTTATCTTTCCTCAGATGCCCTGATTGGATTTCACACTTATATCACCACAGACACGGGCCTGGTCCGATTTCCTGCTCTCCCTCCTGGAAATTACAAAATTATGGTTGAAATGCCTGGATTTAAAACAGTCAATATCGAGGATATTATCATCGGGGTGGGACAAACTGTGAGGTTTCATATCACTCTTGAGATGAGTACTGTTGAAGAAGAAATAACCAGAAAAATAACATCACCAACCATTGACAAAGAATCCCCCAAAAATTCCACCAATATCAATAAAAAAATCCTGAAACACATTCCTTTTCAAAGAAACTTTACCAATGTCATCAATTCTGGTCCTGGAATTGTTTCCAAAAATAAAAATCCTCAAGAAACATCCGTTCATGGTTCTTCAGTCAAATCAAATACTTATGTTATTGATGGTTTCAATTTGACAGATCCTGCAAGCATGACTCCTATGACAAATATCAATTATGATATTTTGAAAGAGATGGAACTGGAAACAACCGCACATCCTGCAGAAGTGAGACATTCTGGCGGAGGTTATATTAACACCGTTACTCAATCTGGAGGAAACGCCACAAATGCAGATATTCGCCTTTATTATTCAGGAGAAAAACTGACCAACACCTTATGGGCACCAGAAGAAATAACAGGACCATATCGTTCTGTCCCCTCAGTGGATAAAAACTCCTGGGATAGTTCCTTTTCTTTAAGCATTCCTTTACTAGAAGATAGAGGATGGCTTTTCGGTAATGCCCGTTATATCAATTTTTCCCGGATGTCTGCTTTTACTCCCTGGACAGACCCTCAAGGCAAGGAACAAGAAAATTATAAACAGAATCACAGAGAGATTCTTGGATTTGTAAAACTGGGAGGAGTGTTCACAAAACAACTCAGAGCCTCTGCATCTTTTACTTTTTCCGACCGTTATAAAAATGTTTATGAGCCTGTTTCCTCCTGGAATATTGCTGAGGAAGCAACCCGTTCCTGGGACCATGACAAAAATTATATGGCAATCGGTAACCTCCATTATTCTTTGAGCCAAAATTCATTTCTGGATTTAAAAGCAGGATTTTCTTCTCATACAATGCCCTTAAAGTTAAATGAAGACGGATTGGCTAATCCCCAATACATTGACAGAGGAACAGGTTATCATTGGGGAAGCGCCCGTTTTAATGAAAATTCTGTCCGGAAAAGATTTCATGTAGGATTGTATCTCACTCATTTTCAGGATAGCTTGATGTGGAGTCATCATGAATTCAAAGCGGGAGCAGAATATGAATTCATTGATTTGGAATGGTCTGCCTGGAAACAAGATAATCTTCTGGTGGATTACCTTTATGAAAGTCCCTATTACTTTGGACATGAGACATCCCCTTTTTCCAACAATTATGTGGGAAAAGGAAGAATTCACTTCTATCTAGCAAGTGATATAGAAGATGGATTGTTTACTAAGGATGAAATCAGACGGTTAGGCTTTTTTGTCCAAGATTCGATTACTTTTGCTGATAGAGTATCTTTAAATCTTAGTATTAGGTTCGACCGCAGCAACACCAATCTTTTTGAAATCACCAAATATGAAAGTGGAAATCCTTTATCCGTTTCCATAGGTGAAGAACTGATTGAACCTTTATCCAATATAAATCCCTACGGCAATGTCCTGTTTCCGGAATGGAACAATATGATTATATGGAACTCTTTATCTCCCCGTATTGGGATTAGCTTTGATGTCTTTGGAAACGGAAAAACAATCTTCAAAGCTTCTTATTCTCATTATCCGGAAATACTCTCCTATCGATACAGTCAATCTTTAAACCCATTTTATCCGGGTAGATCCCACCGGTTTTACTGGTATGATGAAAATCTTGACGGAGAAGTGGATGAAGACGATTCTTTTTCCCTCTTTCATGATGATTATCGACTTTATGAAAAAGATTCTTATTCAAAAAGAATTGATCCGGACATCAAGCCTCCTTATTTGAACGAGCTCATATTCGGAATACATCAAGAAATATTCAAGGATTTCTCACTAAGAATCAATTACATCCACAAAACCAAAAAAAATATAATCAAAAACGTTCTGTATTCCCCTGATTATGACAAATACTGGTACACCACAGATAAAGATACCGAAGGATGGTGGATTCCCTTCAACACCACTATCCCTGGAATCGACGATTATCCTAATACAGCAGCGACTGTCTATTATTTATCAAAGGATGCTCCTCTCCTGTTCGATCAAATAACCAACGTCCCCGAACTAACAAGAAAATACAAAGGGTTAGAGTTGATTCTGAATAAAAGAATGTCTCACAATTGGCAATTCCTTGGCTCTTTTGTCTACAGCCAAGCCACTGGAAATGTATTTCTGGATTATAATGCAACCACGGGGTATTCTGAAACCGCGCTGAATCCGAACTATTTTGTTAACCGCACTAAGGATTCATTGCTAGACCTGAACAAACCGATCTCCCTGAAACTATTGGGCACATACAAATTTCCTTATAACTTTTATTTGAGTCTTAATTTTACTCACCTCAGCGGAACACCTTGGGCCCGGAGCGTAACCGTGGTCCCCCCTGAATCATGGGCCAATGAAAACAATGCCATTATATCCGGCGTCAATATTCTTCTGGAAGAACAAGGATCAAACAGATACCAATCTTTCAATAACCTGGACGTTAGAATTGAAAAAGAATTCAAAATTGGCGGATCATCAATATTGAGAGTCTATCTCGACATTTTAAATGTCCTGGGAACTAAACACAGCTATATCTCTGAAAATGATGGAGGACACTGGTATCCGGATGCAGAAAATTCGTCCGAAGGAGAGCGAATTCTCAGCACAACTTATAATAAAATCACTTCCCTTCTGGGTACACGAGTATTCAAACTCTGCCTGCATTTTAACTTTTAAAGAGGATTACTAAGAGTTTATCATTGCATTGCCTTTGTTTAATTTACCTTATGTCTTGCTTCTGACAATTCATCAATTTCTGATTCTCTGGTTTCCAATTTATAGTTTCTATTATCTTTCCCCCATCTCTCCGGCTGGCGCCTCGGAGAGATGGGGAAAAGGGTAAAAGTGTAAAAGGACATAGGGTTACCTTTCCTTGCAGAGGCGGAAGCCATCATCGCTGTCGCCGAAGGATGGGTGGCCGCCGTTGCGATTGGCAGAACGCATGCCGGGGGCATTGGAGCCACAGCTGCCGCCTCGCGACACCCGGGAGGAACCGCTCGAAGGCCCTTCAGGATTGTTTCTCGGCGAATAGCTGTAATAATACCGATCATACCAGTCATGACACCATTCCCAGACATTCCCTGCCATGTCATGCACCCCATAAGGAGACTCTCCTGCAGGATAAGAACCCACAGGCATGGTTTTTCCAACATTATTATTGTAATTTGCGCGGTTGCTGTTTGGTGGTCCATTCCCCCAGGGATAACGCCTCTGGTCTGTCCCCCTGGCTGCTTTTTCCCACTGC
>CAZPBN010000037.1:0-11292 GCA_964584935.1 uncultured Eubacteriales bacterium
CCTTTAAGGGAGCTAATACCAGCAGTTCAAGCCCAGGTAAGGTTCTTCGCGTTGCGTCGAATTAAACCACATGCTCCACCGCTTGTGCGGGCCCCCGTCAATTCCTTTGAGTTTCAGCCTTGCGACCGTAATCCCCAGGCGGGGCACTTAACGCGTTAACTACGACACTCCCGTAAAAAACGGAAATATCCAGTGCCCATCGTTTACAGCTAGGACTACCGGGGTATCTAATCCCGTTCGCTCCCCTAGCTTTCGTGCCTCAGTGTCAGGATTAGCCCAGAGAACCGCCTTCGCCTCTGGTGTTCCTCCCGATATCTACGCATTTCACCGCTCCACCGGGAATTCCGTTCTCCTAAACTATCCTCAAGTTAAACAGTTTCGATAACCATTCCGAAGTTGAGCCTCGGGATTTCATTATCGACTTGCTTAACCACCTGCGTACCCTTTAAGCCCAGTAATTCCGAGCAACGTTTGCCCCCTACGTTTTACCGCGGCTGCTGGCACGTAGTTGGCCGGGGCTTCCTCTGAAGATACCGTCAACCCGATAAATCGGGAATTCTTCTCTTCTGACAGGAGTTTACAACCCGAAGGCCTTCATCCTCCACGCGGCGTCGCTGCGTCAGGCTTTCGCCCATTGCGCAAAATTCCCCACTGCTGCCTCCCGTAGGAGTCTGGACCGTGTTTCAGTTCCAGTGTGGCCGTACACCCTCTCAAGCCGGCTACCCATCGTCGCCTTGGTAGGCCGTTACCCTACCAACAAGCTAATAGGGCGCGAGCTCATCCTCAAGCACCCGAAGGCTTTGACTCTGAAAGCTTTTGCTCCAGAGTATTATACGGTATTAGCTTCGCTTTCGCGAAGTTATTCCTTACTCAAGGGTAGATTACTCACGTGTTACTCACCCATCTGCCACTCTCCACGGATAGCAAGCTATCCGCTTCTCGTTCGACTTGCATGTGTTAGGCACGCCGCCAACGTTTACTCTGAGCCAGGATCAAACTCTCCAATTCGTATAAGAACTCCGAAGAGTTCCTATCAAAAACCAAAAATTGACAAAAAGGGTTAATTGTGGTTACTCCGCTTTGTTTCAAAGATCTTTATCTTTCTAACACGAGAAAGAAATTTATATTTCAATAATAATTTAAATAATTGCTTTTCAACAGATATTTATTATAATGAAAGCTCATATATAATAAGAATTATTGAGATAAAAGTCAAGACTATAAGCGCATTTTTTTGAAAATAATTTTTCTGAAACCGTTTCACAAAAGAACAATAATCCAGTTCAAAAAATAAAGCACAGCTAAAACTATAATTCCTTTGTTTAAAATCCTTCCTGAACCAAAAGTCCGGTTCCAAAAGCCTGGAATGACTATCATCCCAATATTATGAAAAAAAAGAAGAAACACATAAAGCAGGGTGATGATTCCGAGCCTGTGATAGTGAAAACTATTGGATAAATCTCCGTGGAGGGCAGCCACAAGGGAACGTGAAAGTCCGCAACCCGGACAGGGAATTCCGGTTAAATTCCGGAACGAGCAAGTCTGAGGCAAAGGGATTCCTAACAGTTTCAACTGAGATGAACCTATTTCTGGGGGGGTTAGAACCAAAGCACCAACAATTATGAACAAACATATGATAACAACCACCAAATGATGCCGCTTATTCTTCAATTGACGAGATATTTCTCTTTCATTCCTCTGTCTGGATAAAAGTTTTGAATCCGATGATTACTTTTCGAAAACTTCCTTTACTTCTTGATCCATTAGAACAACCAGACACCAAATCCCAATGGGTAAGCCTATGACACAACAGGGGCTGATGCAGGGAACCATGGCAATAATCGCTGCCGCCACACAAATCCCCCACATTTTTAATTCCTTCATCTTTAAGGAAGCATATATTATAAAAGCTGCAGCAACAATAGCGATAATAGAAAAAACAAATAGAAAAACACTTCCCCAAATCTGATCATAATATTCCGGCATACCTTCAAGCCAATAAGTACTCAATCCAGTCCCTAACATTCCAGTGATGAGGAATATAACATTCCAGGCAGCTCCAACTATTCCTGCTATCAGAAGCCCTATGGATGCATCTTTAGCCCTTGAAGCGGGATCCTTTTTTTGTTTTTGCCCCTGAGTTTTTTCCGGTTTTTGTTTGGATTTTGCCGGCTGAGATTTCTTTTGATCTGTCATCTCAATCTCCTTTTTATTAATAATTAATATCAGGACAACTTATTTAATTGTTATTACCTTTCCGACTCCTATTTTCATGAAATCTTCTCCATATTCTTTTTTAAACATTTCTATCTGAGCAACCCCTGTGCAATGAGTCGCCCCTACTTTGCAAACACCCATATCACGAAAAGTCTTGATAATCTCCCTCACTTGATCTTTAGGTGTGCGCATAAGGTGGAATCCACCGAACACAAGATAGATTTTCTTGTCAAACATCTCTTTTGCTTTTTTTAATATATTAACAATCCCTTGATGAGAACATCCCGTAACGATAACCAATCCCTTGTCTGTATTTAAAATCAAAGACTGCTCTTTAATCATACTTCCCATTTCTCCTGTAAGATAGACATCTTTGCATATCTCCACCGGATCCTCTATTGAAACGGCTTGAGCTTCCATGTTTTCTATCTTTTTCACATACTTGCTGTAAAATGAAGCAGGAAGATAAACGGAAACCTTATTATTCTTTTTCAACACCGGAAACAAACCTCCCGTATGGTCACCATGATCATGAGAAATGACGATGTATTCCACTTCTTTAATATCAACATTGAGCTGGTTTATATTATGGAATAAAATTTCACTTCGAGTTCCTGTATCAAAAAGAATTGTTTTTTCGGTTCCTTTTATGAAACATGAAAATCCCCAGTCTGCTTTCACATTCTCATTCACCACATAATTGTCATAAAGAATAGTAAAACTGACTTCATCATTCTCAGAAGAAAATAGATGGTTTATTAAGAAACAAGATAAAATCAAAGGAATAAGAAAAACACAAATATTTTTCACCGTTTCACCGTTTCCTCCTTCCAAAAAATTTATATCATATATACTTTTAATAGTAAATATTAGTATGCAAACAAGTTTTCCTTTATATTTTAGGTTCTTTTTTTATTGGTTAACAAAAGTTGACAAAATGGCTTTTTTGTTTCCCCTGAACTTTAAACAAAAGTTGACAGTTTTTTGATTTCATTCCCTAACCCACTCTGAAAATTTTTAACCGAAACATGGCATATTTCTGGCATATAAACACTCTCCTGTATATGAGTCAATAGAAGGAACTTGAAAAATATGAACAATTTCAAACCAAAAGGCTTTACACTCATTGAGTTGCTGATTTCATTCGCCCTGATTACGTTTTTGATAATGGGGACAGCTGAACTGGTGGTGCATTCTCTTATAATCAAAAAAAGAGCTGATTACAATATAAAAACATCGGAACTGGTTTTCTCTAAAATCGAATACCTGAAATCATTTGACTTCGACAGTGAAATTCTAAAAGAATCCTCACATTCCAAAACATACAAAGAGCAAGTTTCTAAAGAAAAATATTCATTATCCTGGGAAATAAAGGATATATCAGAGAGGATGAAACAAATTGAAATGGAATGTTATCCGGAAAATTGCCCCCGGAAAAAAAGCAGGATGATGATTTATTTATCCAGGGAATTGGGATTCTGAGTAAAGGAGAGGGTTATTCCGTTTAAATGGTCCGGATACTGGCAAAGGGAATACTATGGATTTTAATAGAATCATCAAGGAGCAACCAGAAAAAATGGCTGTCTGGAAAGAAAAATCAACTAAAAAAATTAAAAAAGGATTTTCTTTAATTGAAAGCTTGCTGTGCCTATCTGTTTTTTTAATGATCATTTTAGGAAGCCTTGAGTTTTTCAACTGGACACGCGGTGTGTTTTTCAAACTAAAAAGGCACCAGGAGAACACAAACACGCAAATATCAGCTCTGGATAAAATAAGAATCGATCTTTTAAACAGCGGAAAAGGATTGATTCAACCCGTCAGACTCAAAATAATAGAGCCATTTTCTCTAAATGATGAAGCAATAACCCTATATTATAGGGAAGAAAGCAAAAATATTGTCGAAAATCTTTACGCCGGACAAACAAAAATCCCTGTGGATAAAAAAGGGAAACTGAAAAAAGGAAAAACGGTCTGTCTCTTTACTCAGAA
This sequence comes from uncultured Eubacteriales bacterium, assembly GCA_964584935.1. GTDB lineage: Bacteria > Acidobacteriota > Aminicenantia > Aminicenantales > Aminicenantaceae > CAZPBN01. Next base: position 4,207 of record CAZPBN010000037.1, read on the forward strand.
TAAAGGGGAAATAAAAACAATATCCTCAATCGCCTACAAAACATTCACTGTATCAACTCCCCTTAAAAACTCCTATTTGAAAGGAGAAACCGGTTTGGCTCTTCTAAAAAAAATCACCATTTATCTTGATAAGAAGAATGATACGATTCGAAGAAAAGTGAATTCCAGCCCCGCCCAGCCTCTTCTGGAAGATGCCAGACTGTTTGAAATTTCAGGGAATGACAAAACAAACTTGCTCTGGATTCAGATCGCCAGTAAAAAAAACAAGGAGAGAACCAATGAAATTTATGTGTTTCCAAAAAATAATGCGCTTGCTTTCAAAGATTAAAACAAAAAAAATAACCACAAAAGGAACCACGACACTCATTACAATTTTTATTTTTTTTATTTTTTCCACTCTCAGCTTAAGCTTGATTTATTTTACCCGCATCCAACTCAAATTGAGTTCCTATAAAAAAAATTCAATCACTCTGGAATACGCTTCGGAAAACGGGATAAAAAAAACATACCATTCTTTACTGGACATTCTGGCAAAGTGTCCCTCTCCTCTTATATTAACAGAGGAAGAAACCAATGAACTCAAAGAAAATGCCTTGAAAAACGGAATCATGGTTGTCAAAAAATTGACGGGAACAGATTTCCCTGTTGTTTATTCAGGAACATGGGAAAAAATGGAATGGAAATGCATTAACTCTTTTCATCCCCAAAAAACAGTTACAAAAGACGGCTATTTCAAATCTTCATTCATCACCACCATAGAATCTGAGGGAAAATTGAATCATTTTTTTCAAAAAAAGAATTCAACTCTTAAGGCATCTTTTGAAATCCTTGCCGGCACTATTCCTCTTTCATTTTTTCCTTTATTGATAGATAAAAAACTTGATTCAAAAGAAAAGGAACATTATACCGAAAAAAACAATATAAAAATAACAAGCCAGGAAGATGAAACGGGAAACTCAAAAATCAGTTTTTCTGAAGGTGAATTAATACCTGATAACGCAGATTCTCTTCTGAGTAAGACTCTAAAAATAGATAAATTCTATCCCCAAAATTGTTCCAATGCCATGCTCAGAGAAGCTCTAGGCTTAAAAAAAACAGAGGATCCAATTCCTGAAGGAGTCTATCTTATAAAAGACGACCTGGGGCTGGGGGGTATTTTCGTACAGGGGGATCTGGAAGAATTGGTGCTTGCCATTGAAGATGATTTTCAGGTGGTATCTTTTACTTCAGAAAAAGGAAACTGGATCTTAAAATTCAATCCTGTCCGGGGAGAGACCGTCTTTACCACACCTGAAGAAACTCACTATTATGACCTTATCCCCCTGGGTATTATTTATATTAACGGAAAGATTCTTTCTCTTGGAGGAGGAACGATAGATAAAACAGGAAACATCACTCTGGCTAAAGAAAAAGATCTCCCATCGATACTGAAAGGGATCAATCTCACTATTGTCTCATCAGATGAAATTCATCTTTCTTCCCATCTTATCCATCAGGGCGTACGGTGGTCAGAAGGTGTGCCGTATATTAAAGACAAAAAGTCGAATCTTTCCATTTTCTCTACAGGAAACGGTTTATTTGACCAGAAAGAAACAAAAAGTCATATCATTATTGACAAAGATTCACCTGAAGATATCACCATCCAGGCATCTTTGACCTCTAGAGAAAATGGTCTATCTATAGAAGGCAAAAAAAAAGAAGTCCATATATTGGGAAGCCTTCACACATCTGACATTTCTTCAGAAAAAAATAAACTCAATATTTATTTTACAAATCAGGAAATCAAAGGAAAAATTCAGGACTCTCAAGTTCCAAAAACCACAAATCCCGTTCTCTATATGTCTTCCTTTCAAATTCAAAGCTGGGAGGAATTTTAAATGAAAAATAGAAAAGGATTTACTCTTTCCGAAACAATGGTTTGTCTGTTCATTCTGGCGATTATTATAAATCTCGCTTCAACTTCATTTCTCAGTCTTGCTCCAAAATACAGACTAAAAAAAGCAGTCTGGGCTATCAACTCTAGTTTGAACTATGCCCGGTATAAAGCGATATACAACGGAATAAAATACAGACTCAAATGCTACTCAAGAAAATATTTGGTCGAAAAATATGATAAAAAACAGAAGGATTGGAAAAGGGACTATTCAGCTTTCCTAGAAGGAATAACTCTTAAAGCCACCAACACTCCCACTTTTCATCCAAAAGGGACCATTTCCAACCTGGCCTCCATTTATATTTCAAATTCATCTGGCAAATATAAAATCTCTGTTGCCATATCAGGGCGGATAAAAACATCAAAGCTCTAAAAGTTTGAAGTGATTATTTCCTTTCAAAAACAATTTTTCCGTCTATTATGGTGTATACAGCTTCTGTCTTTAAAATATCTTCCTCAGGAATTTCCAGTAAGTTTTGATTAAAAACAGTTATATCAGCCAGTTTTCCTGCGGTTATAGAACCGCGGATATCGTCTTCAAAACAGGCGTAAGCGTTATTAATAGTATAAGCTCGAAGGGCATCCTTGACAGAAATACACTGTTCAGGAAACCAGCCTCCTTCAGGTTCTCCTTCAACCGTCTTGCGGGTTACAGCGGCATAAATCAAATATTTTGGATGCATATGATAAAGTGCAGCACTGGTTCCTGGCCAGTCAGAACCAAAACTGAGTGTAGCTCCGTTGTCCAGCAGCGATTTAAAGGCATAGGCGCCCTTGCACCGTTCATGTCCTATCCTTTCTTCCATCCAGCGCATGTCATCTGATAAATGATAAGGATTGACTTCGGCAATGACATTCAAAGCTTTAAACCGTGAAAAATCCTGAGGTCTTATAACCTGGGCATGAATTATCCGAAATCCTCTCAGATCCGCTCCTTCATTTTTCAGACGCTCATAAAGATCCAGCATTTCCGCAACCCCTCGTGTCCCAATGGCATGAACATTCGGAATAAAACCAGCTTCCAAACCCACCTTGACTAAATTATACATTTTTTCCATATTTCTCACTTGATAGTCAGGATCATCAGATGTATGCCGGCGCCAATGACCGCAATTATCAGGCTGATCATCATAAGGTTCAAAAAAAAGGGCTCCATGAGTTCCCATAATGCCATCAATATATCCTTTTAAAGCTCCATAGCGCAGCCACCTATCTTTCTTTTTTGTTTTAGGATGAAGCCCCATGGTTAAACCTTTCTCCTTCAATTCAGCCCCTCGGGAAAGATCAGGCCTTAACCACACACGGCAGGTTAATTCTCCATCTTCTTGCAGCTTAATAAAACGCTTGGTTTGATCCGGTGTTGCTATATCATGTATTTCAACAATTCCTGCTTCTCTCAAAGCCTGTAAAGCAGCTCTGTTTTCATCCAAAAGTCTTGCTTCAGATTTAGGTTTCCTGGAACGGGATATTCTCTCAAAAGCAGGAGAGGGACGGAATATAACTCCGGTAGGACGGCTGTCTTCTCCTATTTCCATACCCTTCAAAACTTTATGCTCTAATCCCGCTTCCTTTAAAGCAGATGTGTTCGCAAGCCATTCTTTATAATCGAATCGGCATAAAAAACAGGGATTATTTGGGGATATGGAATCGATCATATCCCTATGAGGACGCCATTGTTTCTTTTTTGGGGACACTTTTTCACCGGAATCTCCGAGTGCCCACTGCTCATAAGCACCCCAAAGACCCACGGTGATCCATTCTCCGTCGTCAAGAATATCCACAACCCGCTTGATTTCTTTTTTTAATCCTTTTTCATCGGAAACCGTCATGAGATTGGCATCGTTGATCAGAGCTCCGGCTCTATTAAAATGAACATGACCGTCAATGATTCCCGGCACAACAAATTTCCCGTCCAGATCGATGACCCGCGTATTTTCACCAATGTATCTTTTTGCCTCACTATTTTTTTCACACACAGCTGTTATCTTTTTCCCGTCAACAACTAGGGCTTTGGCAAAAGGTTTTGTTTCATCAATGGTATACATTTCACCGTTAAGCAAAACGAGATCCGCAGGGGAAATATCTTTTTTTGTACAGTTTATCCCAGCAAATACAATGATCACCGTCAAAACAGAGGTTAAAACGGATAAAACTTTTTTTCTTGACTTCATCTTTGAAATCCTCCTCATAATAACCTATCCTATTTAAGTCATTTTATTTCGATTATAATCCTTTATCTATAGTCATTCAAGCTTAAGCTTGTTCATTCTGAATAATCATAGAAAGTTAGATAAAATTAAAAAGTGCACACTTTTGAGGTCTGTATTTTTAATTTTCTGTATACCAAATTCCCATTGGATCAGAATTGAAATAAGGTGCTATCTGGGTTATATTAAAAATATGGGAATTCAAACAGTATTTGATAAACCGACCTTATTTCATGCAAACAAATTCCAAGGAGAAAAAAATGACTAAAAAAATTAATAAATCTATTATAATGGTTTTGATATTATTTCTTTTCTCCTCGCCTGTATTCTCAGAGGAAAAAGAACAAAAAAAAAGAATTTTTGTTCAATCTGTCACTTCGTGGCTTGTTCTCGGTCCATTTGCATCTCCTCTGCCTGCATTCCAAAATGAAAAGGAAAACACCTTATCGTCGGAACAATTATTCCTATTTGATGAAGTCAATGTATCTTCCTTGAAACCAAAATCAAGCAAAGCGTTCAGATGGCACAACGGAACTCTAACCCAATGGAAATCAACTCAAACAAAAAAAGAAGGGATTACTTTAAAAGCAAACCCTGATAATCCTTCTGTTGCTTTTCTTGGTTTTTATCTTAGAGTCAAAAGATGGACCAAAGCAAAAATAACTTTTCAAAGCTCCCAGTTACTTAAAATTTTCATGGATGGAAAAAAAATTGCAGCTAGAGAAAAGTTTAGCGACGCAGAAAAAGTCTCAGCCTATACAAAATTAGAAACAGGAAAACATCTTTTTATTATAAAAACACTTCACGATCCAAAATCTGAAAGGGACTGGAATATCAAAGCCACAATATCAATTGAAGAAAAATTTTCGCCTCCTATCCCCGCTCACACAATTACCACTGAAGATACGATGTCCATTAAACATCTTCTTGACAGACCGCAAGTGAGTCATGTGTCCATATCTCATGATGGATCCATAGCCGCTCTTTCTTTCCGGAAAACAATTCCATTCTCAAACAGCTCAGAATCCTGGCTTGAATTATATTCTGTACCGGATGGAAATCCCATATATTCCTATCGTGGAGATACAGCTATTTCAAGAGCAAACTGGGCTCCCTGCAGCAGAAAATTTTCCTACATCAATTATAAAGACAACAAAGGGACTCTCTATATTGTGGATATCGAAAAGGGGACTTCCAAACCTCTAATTAAAAACATAGAAGGTCTCAGAAATCATATGTGGTCCCCAGACTGCAGTTTTATAATATACTCAGTTACAAAAAAGAAAAAATCTGAGAGAAAAGGTGTGAAAAGATTTAAAAACCTAGCTGACAGACAGCCTAACTGGAGAAACCGAACTTTTTTATACAAAGTGAATGTCCTGGGAGGAGTCTCCCAGCAGCTAACAGATGGAAAATTATCAACATCATTGAATAATATCAGTTCAGATGGAAACAAAATTCTCTTCACTCGTTCTCTGATTGATTATACTGAAAGACCCTATTCGCAAACAGAACTATATTCTCTTGAATTGCCCTCATTAAAAACGAAACTTCTGTGGAAAGGAAAATGGTTTCAGCACTCCGAATGGGGCCCGGAAAGGAAGCGGTTGCTGATGCTGGGAGGCCCCTCTATGTTTGGAAAAATAGGAGTTAATATATCCAAAAAGAAAATTCCCAACGAATACGATACTCAAGCATATATCTTCAATCCCGACACCCGTAAAGTTAATCCAATAACTAAAAACTTTAGTCCCACCATAAACCAGGCTTTTTGGAATAAGAATGACAATTGCATTTACTTTGTCACCACAGACCATTCTTATCGACGTCTCTACAGATTTAATCCTAAAAAAGAAACGTATAAAAGGATTGATTGCGGAGTGGAAATATTAAGACAAATTCAATTTTCCAGGGATTATAAGACTGCTGTGTTCACCGGATCAAGCGCCAATATCCCGCCCCAGGTTTTCATACTTAATCTTGAAAATGATACTCCCAAACTTTTTCTGAATCCGGCTGAAGAAGAATTTGCGGAAGTGAAATTCGGAAAAGTCGAACGCTGGACATTTAAAAACAACGCTGGAAATGATATTGAAGGAAGAATTTATTATCCACAGGATTTTAATCCTTCCAGAAAATATCCCTGTATTGTGTATTACTACGGTGGAACAACTCCCGTCACTCGAGAATTCGGGGGACGTTATCCCAAGAATCTCTATGCAGCCAATGGATACATTATTTATGTTCTCCAGCCGAGAGGAGCTGTGGGATTTGGACAGCCTTTTTCTGCCTTTCATGTTAATGATTGGGGAAAAAACTCTGCAGAAGACATTATTGAAGGAACCTTGAAATTTCTAAAAAAACATCCATTTGTTGATCCCGAACGAATTGGTTGTATAGGAGCTTCCTATGGAGGCTTTATGACGATGTTTCTCACCACCCAAACAGACCTCTTTTCCACTGCCATTGCCCACGCAGGAATCAGTTCTTTAGCCAGCTACTGGGGAGAAGGTTACTGGGGATATTCATACAGCGCCATTGCTTCAGCCGATAGTTTTCCATGGAATAGAAAAGATATTTATGTGAATCAGAGCCCTTTGTTTAATGCTTATAAAATCACCACTCCTCTCCTTCTCCTTCACGGTTCCGAAGACACCAATGTTCCTCCAGGGGAAAGCACCCAATTGTACACCGCTCTCAAACTGCTTGAAAGAGATGTCGAATACATCCAAATTTCAGGAGAAAATCATCACATAATGACATATGATAAAAGAATTCTTTGGACAAAAACGATCATCGCCTGGTTTGATAAATGGCTTAAAAATCAGCCAGAATGGTGGGAAGATCTTTATGGAGAATAAAAAAATGGGGGAACTTCAATCAATCCGCCTGGAGTTCCCCCAAAAATTGCCCTTAGATCTGTATAAATTATTACTAATCAATAAG
>CAZPBN010000038.1:0-10584 GCA_964584935.1 uncultured Eubacteriales bacterium
AGATGTTTACTTTTATGGTGAAAATAAGACAACAGTTGTTGACAAGAGAAGTCTCTCTTTTCTTTTCGAGCTTCTCTTTGCTTTCCATTCAGCAGAGTCCAGAAGTCCCCTTGCATACTCTCCGAAGGTGTCACAACTCTTTTTGGGATTCAAAATTTCTTCAAGTTTCCCGTCTTTGGATGCCAGGATCATCTTTGCCAGAAACCCTGCGTGAGCTTTTAAACCATCAAAGCGGCATTCCCACATGGGAATTCCAGCCCGATTGGATTCGCAAAGGCCGCGGTGAGGATATGGAGCTGGATTATGTTTGGGGAAAGACAGAAACCCTTGAGTATGTGGCCCGTGAAGGCATAACAGCCCGGTTTGAACCCGGAGAACGTTATTCCTACTCCAACACCAACTACACCATCCTGGGGCTTGTGATCGAAGCTGTGACTGGAAACGATGCCATCACAGAGATTCGGGAACGGATTTTCAAACCCCTTCACTTGGAAGACACTTTTCTGGAGTCCTTTGAAGAAATCCTGGGCGGGTATGTCAACCATTATCACTATGCCACCCCTCACTTTGATGAGACGGCGGGAGTCCATAGGGGATTTACAAAAATCCGGCCTTATCTTGTGGAGTCTACAACCGCCAATCTGTCCCCGGAATGGGTGGCAGGAGGAATGGTCTCGTCGGCAAGCGATTTGGTGAGGTGGGCTCGAGCTATCCGTGATGGAGAACTCCTCGGCCCCGAGATGCAGAAAGAAGTCTATACCTACTATCCTCCAGAGAAATCCAGGAGTTCGCGAATGAAGTATATGCAGGGAGTTATGAAAATCGAGGATTACTACGAAGCTCACACGGTTTATGGTCACTCCGGAGGCACTTTGGGGTTTACAGCCATGATGTACTGGATGGAAGACCCTGAAATGACGGTGGTCCTTTTAACCAATGTGGGGCGGATGCACACTGGATTGAGCCGGTCTCCGGTCAGCCTTTTTTACCGGGAGGTTTTGCTTCCCGCAGTGATGCGGTATCTTAACCACTAGCCGCCGAGTAATGATTTACTGATAACCTATCTTTCTTTCAATTTTCAACGAAAAGTTAAATGAGCTTAAGGTGTCAAAATTGAATCAATTGTAATATAATTCGGAGGTCAGCATGAAATTAATTGTTAAGGTAGAGATCAAAAAGCTGAAAGATAATAAAAATGAAAAAAATAGATAGAGTATTTAAAAAATTATTAAGCGTATGGGAATATACTTAAACACTATTCATATTCTTCAATTATGCCCCCGGTAAGCCTCAATAAAGTATGATAACTCTGTATTACGTTAAAGACCGCTTGTTGATAGTGATAAGCAGCATTTTGATGTATCTGTTGCACATCTCTGAAATTAAAAGAATTAATGGTCCCGTTCTGGTACTTCTCTCTGGATATTTTTAGATTCAGTTCTGCTGCTTCCAGGTTTTCTTTACCCACGTTGAGTAACTGTTTTCGAACGTTATACAATTCGTATTCCTGTGCCAGTTGATTTTTTAATTCTTGAATCATCTGCTCTTTTTCAATATCTGATATTTGTGTTTCGATTTTTGCGGCTTCCAGTGCCCGTTTACGTTCATTACCATTGTAGATGGTATATGAAAGCGATATACCCACTGATGCATTATAACCATCAGGGTTTCGGTCGAACGCTTGACCTAATGTTCCATAATTTGTTTCGGATTCGGTATAGCCTCCGGATGCAGTTAAAGATAAACTTGGATAGTATGCACTTTTCGCCGATTTTACATCCAATTTTGCCAGTTCCAGGTTAATATATTGATTTCGCAATGTTTTGTTATTTTCCAACATTTTATCTTTGAGAACCGGGAGTTTAAAGTTTGCTGTGTCCGGTTTGAAATCCGAAGTGAACCGGTAATTTTGTTCCATTGATTCGGCCATCAGATAATTTAATTCGCGAACGGCATTATTATAAGACGATTGGGCGGAGAGATATTCCGAGCTATCTTCCAAAAAGGCATTTTTGGCCTGCAGCACATCATAGGTTTTAGCGCTTCCCATTTCTTTGCGTTTTTGTGCCCGTTGATAGCGGTCTTTGGACAGTTCCATGCTTGAACGGGCAACTTCAACCCGTTCCTGAAGCAATAAAATATTGTAGTAACTGAGGATAACATTAAAAATAGTATTTTCAATAACCAGAGAAACATTGCCTTCGGAAAGTCTTTCCAGCTCTTCCAGCCGGTTTTTTTGAATGCGGACACTAAATCCCCTGAAAAGTGTCTGCTGCAGTTCAACTGTTGCATTGAGGTTTTCAGATGTATACCCATTTTCGCTATCGAATCCTTCGGAGTAACTTCCGGACCCGACAAAACGGATATGTGGTAAAGCTCCAGCGTTTCCCCAGGTGTTGTTAATTTCAGCTAACTCCTGATCTTTTTTGATTGTAATAATACCGTAGTTATTTTCCAAGGCTGTGTTCACGGCATCTTCCAGCGAAAGTTTCTGTGGTTCCTGTGCCAGCGCACCAATAGTGGTAACGGTCAACATTATTATAAGCATTTTCTTCATTTTTCTTAGTCCTTTTATTTTATGATTCAGCTATGAAAAACATTCAGCCTGATTTTTAGTTATTTATCTGATTCTTCTCTTCTGATATCTTCCTTTACTTGCTGGTCAATTTGATGGTTGATAACGGCCACTTCCACCGATTCCGGTGTGATATCCTTTTTCCCGAATAATCTTTTGGTTTTTACCAGCAATTGATTCGAAACCAATATTTGAATCGGCAAAGTAAGCAGGATGAAAAAGCCTCCAAACAGGACTCCGTAAGCTACAGAGATAGCCATTGGACTGAGAAAGCGGGCTTCCGGGCTGCTTTCAAGGATTAGCGGCATGAGCCCGGCCGTAGTGGTTAACGTAGTCAGCAAAATGGGACGAAATCTTGATTTTGCGGCTTCCACAGCACCCTGAAATACCTTATAGCCTTCTATCAGCAATTGATTATAACGCGAGACAAAAATTACAGAATCGTTTATAATAACCCCGGTGAGTCCTACCATGCCAAATACACTGAACATGCAAAGAGGTTCATTGTGGATGGAATGCCCCCATACAGCTCCCAGGATGCCAAGCGGAATGGACAATAAGACCATCATGCCCTGCCGGTAGGATTTAAAGTAGATAATGACAATGAGTACAATAATGAGAAACGCCATCCCGAAATATTTCACCAGGCTTTGTATCTGCTCCTGGGTATCTTTTTTTTGTCCCATGTGGGTATAGGTAATCCCGGAATATTTATCCATAATACCGGGCAGTATGTTATTTTCCACCTCATTGATTATTGGAGTTATCGAAGCCCGCGGGTCTTTCATGTAGGCATCCACACGGATCACCCGCCTTCCGTTGTAGCCGTTGATCTTACTGAGGGACCTGCCCATGGACAAATCTGCTATTGTTGTGAGGGGATAGTTCCCTTTCGGGGTATGTACCAGCATATTCTCCATCTGGCCGATGGTTTTCCTGTTTTTTCCCGGATACCGTACATAAAACCAAATTTCATCCTTTCCGTCTTGTATTCGCTGCGCCAAAGCGCCGTAATAAGCGCTCCTGACCTGCCGCATTAATGAAGCCTGCGTTAAGCCCAGGGTATGTGCTTTCGGCTTTAAACCAATCCTGATTTCCTGGCTTCCCAACTGGCTGTTGTCCGTGATATTGTAAAGGGCATCCATTCCGGATAGTCCTTCTCTCAGTTCTCTTTTGGCTTTCTCCAGGATATTGAGATCATATCCCAGCAACCCAATGGATACCGGTGCCCCAAACCGTTTGGCACGCCCACTGGAAGTGCCCATTGCAAACTTGTAGGCTTCAGGTATTTGTCCGATTTTTTTAGTCAGCGCGTTTTGGATGGTCTTATCCGTAACGTTTGTTCCCTCCGGTGGATTTAAGAAAACCCGCATCACGCCGGCATGGGTCCCGGTTTCTACATTATTAAAAGCATTGCCCAAATTGATCTGGGTGTTTTTTACAAAAGGCTTATCCCGGTTATGCTTCTTCATCAGTTGCCGGTTGACTTCATTGAGTTTTTTCTCAACCCACAACAATTTTTCTTGGGTAAGTTCTTTGTTTGTCCCGGGTTTTAGCGCCAGGTCAATATTGAACATTTCCGAAGGGCTTGGCGGAAAGAAAGTAAACTGGAGGTGGCCACCGATAAGCAGTCCGCCGGTGACGATCATCAAACTGGTTACAATAATCAAAACAAGCCCTTTTACTTTCAATATTCCTCTTAAAGCAGGCATGTACAATTGATCTCTCAACAAAAAGAGGACCCGGTTTGGGATTTGGCCCAATTTGCTGGTCTTTTTTGCTTCTTTTAATACCTTGGGGTTTCCCACATGAGCGGGAAGTACAAAAATTCCTTCTACAAGGGAAAATATCAGGCAGACAACAGCCGCAAACGCCAGAGCATATAGCATTTCCATAAATCCCTCAATGAAAAACAAAGGAAGAAAGGCTATTACAGTAGTCAGTATCGAGGTAAAAACAGGGGGAAGCACTTCCAGGGTTCCGTCAATGGCCGCCAGACGGGGTGATTTTCCTTTGGTAAAGTGGGTAAAAATGTTTTCCCCGATGACAATGCCGTCATCCACCAGGATACCGACTATCAGGATCATGCCCACCAGTGAAAGCTTGTCTATCGTAATTCCATAGAGTGAACCCACAATGAACATTCCGAGAAAAGATGCCGGGATACCCCAGGCCACCCACAGGGAAAGCCTGAAATTCAGCAGGAGCGTTAACAGTATAACTACCAGCACAATTCCCATTAACCCATTTTTTATGAATATCGAAAGCTGGGAATTGATATTTTCAGTATAATCTTCCAAAACGGCAATCCGGAAATTTTCCTGTTCTTTATTGAACTTCCGGGTATAATGATTGACAAATTCTGAAATTTCTTCAATGTCTTCTGTTTCGAGTTTCGTGATGTTTATAATAACACTGGGATTCCCTTCTAAATAGCTTTCTTCAGGGTTTTCTTCATACTGCCTCTGAACACTGGCTACATCCCCGATTCTTACCAAGCTTCCTTCGGCGTTGCTTTTTACCACAATTTTTGCAATATTATCGGGATTCACAGAACGTTGACGACTGACTACGTTAATCTGTTCCCGGGGATTACGAATGGTACCGCCGTGAATATCCAGGTTATTCGCTTTTATGGCTTGCTGAATCTCGGCGAAGCTTAAATTGTAACGGCGAAGCTGGGTTTCATCGATGGTAACGGCAAGCTCCATCCGGTTTGAAGGCAGTCCTTCTAAAGCCACCTGGGAAATTTCACCCGATCCCAGCAGATCATCTTCAATGCGGTTGGCCATCTCATTGAGCTTTAGCCTGTCACCATCTTCTGATGTCAATGCCAGGTACATAGCCCTATCACGTGAACGCACCTTGGAGACTATCGGTTTCTCTGCTTCTTCCGGGAAATTGGATATGCCGTCCACCTGGTTTTTGACATCAATAAGCAACTCATCAATATCATAACCGAAAGTTGAAATGATGGTAATTTGTGAAAGATTTTCCATGGATTGGGAAGTAAACTCTTTTATTCCCGGAACACCCCGGATGGCATTTTCAATCAGCGATGTTACCCCCTCATCCATCTGCTGGGGCGTTGCGCCCGGGTACTTTACGGTGATCCTCAATGTATTGGTTTCAACCATAGGGAAAGAGGATCTCTTCATGTTCATAAACGAGATGGTACCAAATACCAGTAGGATAATGACTACTATTTTTCCGTAAAAGGAGTATTCAACGAATAATTTCAGAATTCTTTTCATCTGTTTAGGAGTTTATATTTTCACCTGCTGTCTTATCCTGACCTCATCTCCTTCCTGCACATCAACCAAAGACTCCGTAACGACCAGCGTACCGTTATCCAGCCCGGATATCACCACAGCATCATTTAATTCCCGTTCCACACTTATTTTTTTTAATTGTAAATGATGGTTTTTTACTATATATACCTTTTTTTCACTAACCAAAGCTTCCCTCGGTATAGCCATTCCCACGGCCTGTTTTTGAATATAAAAAGTTGCATCTACAAATTCACCGATCCTAAAAGACTGTTTGCCCTGGGGTAGATATTTTACATAAATTTTTACCGATTGGGTATTTTCATCCAGAAAATCGGCAATCCGTGTAACTGTCCCGGTTGTCTTATGATCGTCCGAACCGGTTAAAGTCACTTTATTCCCCGGTTCAATCCATTTTGCATCTTTCGGGGGTACCGGAACCACCACTTCAAGCCGGTCGGTTCTTACGATGGATGCCAAATCGGCCCCCATGCCGGCTACAGCACCTACCTGCCGCTTTACTTGCTGAAAAGAACCGTCAAAAGGCGCGTATATGTTGTATTTATTCAAATTGATCTCTTGCTTTTCCAATGAATAGTACTCCGAGAGTATGCCTGCGGAAGCCATGAATACTTGTTCTTTTTCTGAATGGATTTCGGGTAGTTGGGGGAGTTCCTTGTGAACATCAATGGAAGTGAAAAATTGCTTCCATTTGTCGTATTCCTCAGGGAAATCCACTTGCAGATCGGGTAAAACCGAACTAAGCTTTTGCAGGAAACTGCTTTTGCCCGCCGCAAGAGCCGCTTTTATGTCTTCATTGTAAATACGTATCAACAAATCACCTTTGTTAAAATTTTCTCCTTCTTTAAAAGGCACGTGTCCTTCCATAATCCGGCCATTTACTTCTGCAGCCAGGGATACGGTTTCATAGGAAGAAATCCTTCCCTGGTGTGTTACCGAGGAGACCACCTGTTCATTCATCACCTTTTTTGCTTTGACGTAAAGGGCATCCTCTTGCTTCATGCTTTTTTTAGGGGCAGGCTTGTTTTTTACGGCATAAGCAGCTAATAAGACTGCGCCAGCCAGCACAACAACTCCCGTGATTCCATACAGCGCTTTTTTCCTCTTGTCCATTGATTTAGTTTAAAGGAGGTGCCCCTTTTTATAACATCCGGGAGGTCTCATACCCCTATTTCTCTTCATCCATCTCACGAATGGCTTCTTCCACATCTTCCAGTTGTTCCTTAAGGCATTTATGCTGGTGTTCCAGGATTTCCCTTCTCTTTTTCCTGCTCCACAACAAAGGATGATGACCCGGCACTCCTGCACCATGGCAATGGTGAATGCCTTGTTTGGGATGACTTGAATGACAACACATAATTGAACTCCTTTTTTGATGAAACAAGTTTTTATAGATAGAGTGTCAATTTATAAAAATTATTAAGTATATGCAAATATACTTAATTGATACCATGGAAGTAGTCTGGATGTCAAGACCAGGTTGACCAAAGCCACATCCTTTTACAACGGCGCGGCCGGTTTTTTCAATGCAGAGATGGAGGAGGAAGCCCTCTCTTTTCCCCGAAGCATTTTCAGATTGCTCGAATACTTCGGATACGGACTCTACGTTGGTAGAAAATATCAATAACAGAGATTTGCTTTTTTCCAGAACCGTCCCCGTCTTTTCACAGAATGGAAATGATTTCCAGAAAAATTTATTTATTGCTACAATAAAACAGATTTCATCTTCATCATTTATGGAAGATTATGGTTTCATTTTCGTGTCAATTCACAGAAGGCTTTTTTTCCAATCTTTCAAAATGGAGGCTTTGATGAATATACTGGGAGATATTTCATATAAAATTCTAATCTTATTCATTGTGGGGATGGCTCTGTTTTTTGTTTTAGGGTTTTCATTAAATCAAGAATTGGATGAAAAAGTTCGGTCTTTTCTGGAAAGTCACCGATATCAGTGGAGGGACATGAATGTGCCTCGAACCGACGGCCAGATTCTCTACGATATTGTTGTTGAGAACGGGTACACCAGAGCTTTAGAGATCGGAACCTCCACAGGACACTCAGGAACTTGGATCGCCTGGGCTCTCAGCAAGACCGGAGGCAAGCTCATCACCATTGAACACTATAAGAATTTGCTTTTTTAGTTGCTGTGATTTTGACTTCTTTTTACTAATTTCCTCTCTTCTCAACTTCCTCATTAACAATATTAAAGAAAATAAAAAAACCGGTCAAGGAAAAATGTAGAAAAAAAGAAAAGAGAAGATAATTTTAGTAAAAATGATAATATAATGGGAGTAAAGAATAGATCTCGACATTAATAAAGCAACCTAGACTTTTATAGATATTTCACTTGTTCCTCAGCTGCCATATGAAGCTGGGCATGTGCAGGATGCAAAGAAAGCCATACTCCCTCTCAAAGCGGTTTTCATATTCAAGAACAAATTGCTCAAAGTAATGAAACAACACCCTGTAAAACACAGTGCGTTCCGGATGACGCTGACGGTATATCCCTGCCATTGCAGCAGGGATGATTCAAGAAACGAGCCAGAATGACAGGAATGCTGAAAATGGAGTGTTCCCTCTGTAGAAATCCATTTCCGCATAAAATACAAAACTCGTCTAAGAAAACGGCTTTCCCAACTCAAGAGCTTTGAATACGACAAACAGGACGACTCATGGACATGGCTAAAAGCCAAGAGCCGAAAATATCCTGACGCACCCAGATCCATCCTGGGAAGCTTCCGGATCAAAGGAGACCGCCTCATTGCAGAGACAAATTCCAAGGAGAGGGCTCTCAGGCTGCGTTCCAAGCTCAAAGGTCATCTCCGCGATCTCATTACTTATGAAAAAGCACTTTTTCGAGATCCTTACGATTTTTTAGAGATGTCACCAGAAGAAATCGATGCTCTGGACAAAGAGTCCCAAGAACTTCACTCAAGACCCGAGGTCCAGGAAGCTATGAAGAAGCACCTGGAACATCATTACTTTGTTGAATGGCCCAAGACCAAACTTCCCGCCTTAGGTAACCTCACTCCCCTGCAAGCAGCTAAAAGGAAGAAAGAGCGTGCTCAGCTCATCGCTCTTATAGACGAGTTCGAGCAAAGTCAAAAATCCTCCTTTTCTGAAATGCCAATGATCAATTTCAACAAGCTGCGCAGGATTCTAGGACTCTCCATCCAATCAAAATAACCACACTATTACTCTGTTCAGATGGATATTCTTTCATTCTTCCTTTAGGATTGTTAAAATAAAATCATCAAGACCAAATATAATGATGAAGAAAAAATCATCCTTAGCTGAGGCTGTAAAAAAGGCCTTAGAAAAAGTGAACGGACCGATCAACCAAAATGATTTAATTGAAAAAGTTTTAGAAATTTATCCCTCTTCTGCCAAGAAGCCGCATGTGAGCATTCGCAGGCATTTAAGAATGGAGGAAGATGGCCGGTCTATTGTCTATCTGGATAAAAAGACTGTGACTCCTCTCCGGGTCGGAGCCCCGGGTGTCCGTTTCCGCATTCCCCTTTTTCGCAGGGAAGTGAAAAAGGGCGTGCTGCCCGTATTCCCATCCTTTAAAGGATGGGTTTCTTACACCGCCGGGAGGCCTTTCTTGAATTTAATGGACGAACAAAAAAATCCACTGCCGATGCCTATGGTCTCTTTAAAATACCGGATACCTGGCCAAAAAGAAGATATTGAGGTGGATGCCTTTGAATTGAGCCGTTGGTTTCAGAAACACAAAGCACGGCGTAACGACAGTATCCTTGTGACTGTAGAATCCTGGGAGCCCAGAGGATTTCGGCTGGAATTTGAAAAGGAGAAAAAACGCCGTAAACGCCATGAAGAGATTGAAGAAAAAAATCAAAAGCTGGCAGATATTTTATTCGAGATGCTGGAAACAGCCACTTCCGAACAAATCTATGTGGATAAAGCCATACCTTCGGCATATCTTCGTTTGAAGGATCCCAGGGGATATCCCGGAGACCACTGGACATCAGTTTTAGAAAAGGACTCGCGCATGCGCCAGACTGGTTATTCCATCACTTATCCTGAAAAACGGAATTTTATGGAAAAGGTTCTCAGAGAAGGAGAGGCTCCTTTCCAAGAGCAGGAATTCTTTCCAGAGGAAGGGGAAAAGCTGTATCACTTCAGGGTTTCTCTGAAATACCGCAGAGATATTTGGCGCCAAATTATAGTCCTGGGAGATCAAACCCTGGCTGACTTTGATGTCTTCATCCGGTCTGAATTTAATCATGATATGTCAGACCACTTGGGTGGATTCTGGAAGTTGGTCCGGCGGGGACAAACAAACCGCTACCGAGAGGTTGATTTAGGGAATGTCGATCCTATGGGGAGAGCGAGCGGCGAAGAAATCAGAATAGCGGGATTAGGTCTTAGAGCAGGCGATCGACTCAAATATGTTTATGATTTCGGTCACTGGATAGAGCACAAAATCATACTGGAGAAGATAGAATCGCCCCCGGGATAACCAAAATAAGAACTATCGAGATTGAAGCCAATTCCTTAAAATAAGCTCAAGAACAACTCAAATCAAAAATACCAAAAGGCCTTGGTACGATGCAGATGCAGCAAGATCGGCTCGCCTCCATGGCAAAAAAATGTTGACTAAAATTGAAATAAATAACAAAATAAACGTCCAGGTATAGGTAGAGGATTGTTTCAATGCTAAAAAAAGTATTATTATGTTTTTTCATGAGCGCTTTA
>CAZPBN010000039.1:0-9385 GCA_964584935.1 uncultured Eubacteriales bacterium
TGTTTAAGTTGTCTTATTCTTATTCCTAACAGAAGGAACCATTTCAATATGAAATATTTCCCATCTTGGAAATGCTTTTTTACAAAAATACGCATTGCTTCATAAAAATACTTCTTGCTGTTAAAAGGAGCTCTTTCTGTGCTCTTTCCTTTGTAATGAATGATATGCGTTTTAGGAAAATACACAACCGTGTATCCGTTTTGATGCATTCTGTAACACCAGTCCAAATCCTCTCCGTAAAGAAAATATCTTTCATCCAGCAATCCAATGTCCTCAATGGTTTCTTTCCGAACCACCATGAACGATCCGGATAAAGATCCCACTTCAGTGGTTTCATCCGGGTCCCTGTAGGTGAGATTATATCTGGCAAAAAATTTGTTCTGTGGAAACAAATCACTCAATCCGAACAATTTTGAAAAGGAAACCCAGGGAGTGGGCAGACTTCTACGGCTGTGAAGTTGAAGCTCTCCTTCAGAATCGATTATCTTACAGCCCACCGCTCCGACCCGGTTATGAGACCATAAATAATCCAGGCATTTCTCGAACGTATCCTCCACAACCAGAACGTCCGGATTAACAAGAGCAATGGCTTTTCCCTTTGCTTTTTTGATTGCCTGATTATTTGCCTTGGAAAATCCCAGATTTTCCTTATTTTCAATCACATGCACATCAGGAAAATATTGACGGATCATAGACACACTTCCATCTTCAGAACCGTTGTCCACCACAAAAATTTCAGAAGAAATATCTTTGGTGGCAACCAGAATTGACCGAAGAGCCTTTTTTAAATAATCTCTGACCTTATAATTGACAACGATTACAGAAAGGTCACAATCGACTTTTTCAATTTTTGAATCTTCGGAGGGCTTGGCTCTGACAGTGTTATGACTCATCCTAAGTCCCAGTTCCGATATCTGAGGTCATGCGATTTTGCATTGATATATGACAACTGACTTTTAACAATCTTGTTTCTTTTATCTTTTTTATGACTCTTATATTCTAACGATTTATCAATTTCCAGTTTCTGCTTTCCGGTTTTCAATCATCCCGAAGCCGGAATTTCTATTTTGCTTTTCTTAGCAAATTCAACCGCTTCTTCGTATCCGGCATCTGCATGTCTTGCCACTCCTATGCCAGGATCTCCGTTCAATACTCTTTCCAGCCTTTTTGCTGTCGAATCCTCTCCGTCAGCCACGATCACCATACCTGCATGGATGGAAAGTCCTATTCCCACGCCTCCTCCGTGGTGCACAGAAACCCAGGAAGCACCGTTAACCGCATTCAGCAGAGCATTCAGGATGGGCCAATCCGCTATAGCATCAGATCCGTCTTTCATGCCCTCTGTTTCCCTGTTAGGAGAAGCCACAGAACCGGCATCCAGATGGTCTCTTCCTATAACAATGGGTGCGCTTATCTGGCCTTTTTTAACCATATGATTTATGATATCTCCAAATTTTGCCCGCTCTCCGTAACCCAGCCAGCATATCCTTGATGGCAGTCCTTGAAACTTTACCTGTTTCTGGGCTTTTCTGATCCACCGTTCCAAAGCCTTATCCTCAGGGAACACTTTCAGCAGAGCTTCATCAGATGAAAAAATATCTTCCGGTTTTCCGGAAAGAGCAGCCCACCGGAAAGGACCTTTTCCATAGCAGAAAAGAGGCCTGATGTATTCAGGGACAAACCCGGGAATATTAAAGCTGTTGGCAACTCCGGCTTTTTGTGCCTGACCGCGAATATTGTTTCCGTAATCAAAAGCAATGGCTCCACTTTTCTGCAACTCAAGCATGGCTTCCATATGAACAATTATGGATTCGTAGGTTTTTTTCACATATTCCTCTGGATTTTCTTTTCTGAGTTTCAGAGCTTCTTCATAAGGAATCCCATGAGGCACATAACCGTTCAGCTCATCATGGGCTGACGTTTGATCGGTCAACACATCGGGAGTGACCCCTCGCTTGACAAATTCAGGAATCACATCCGCAGCATTTCCCAGCAAAGCAATGGAAAGCGCTTCTCCTTTTTTCTTTGCCTCATAAGCAAGCTTTATAGCTTCATCCAGGTTCTCTGCCTGGATATCCACATATTTTGTCTCCAGCCTTCTTTTTATTCTTGCCGGATCGACCTCAACAATAATGGCAATGCCTTCATTCATAGTAACTGCCAGAGGCTGAGCTCCGCCCATTCCTCCAAGCCCTGAGGTCAGAACTATTTTTCCTTTCAGGCTTCCATCGAAATTTTTTTTCGCCAGGGAAGCCAGGGTTTCATATGTTCCCTGTAAAATTCCCTGAGTTCCTATGTATATCCAGCTTCCTGCGGTCATCTGACCGTACATGGTCAGTCCTTTGGCTTCCAGTTTGCGGAATTCATCCCAGGTCGCCCACTTGGGAACGATCAAGGAATTGGCAATCATAACCCGGGGGGCGAGTTCATGGGTTTTCATAACAGCCACCGGTTTTCCTGATTGAACCATAAGCGTTTCATCATTTTTAAGATTTTTCAGGCTTTTGACTATGGCGTGATAACAGTCCCAATTTCGGGCTGCTTTTCCGGTTCCTCCGTAAACAATCAGTTCTTCTGGTTTTTCCCCTACCTCAGGATCCAAATTATTCATCAGCATTCGTAAAGCCGCTTCCTGAGACCATCCTTTGGTATTCAGTGTTGTGCCTCTGGGAGCATGAATCTCCTTATATTCATTACTGTATGCCATCGGTAATTTCTCCTTTCAGTGCTTTTTGTTGAATTGTAATTCCAGAACCATCATTAGTCAATGATTTATAACCTATAAGCTTTGATTGCGTTTTTTGCGTTAATTGCGTTGGTTGTGTTTAATGCATTGATTGCGTTAATATTGCCTGTGTGGTCTATCTAGTCTATTTAGTCCCTTTGGTCTATCTAGTCTATTTGGTCCTTTTCGTCCATTTGGTCCATTTAGTCTTTTCAGGGGTCGTGCCCTACACGAATATTGATGGGAATTTATTCATCCGTTCTATGGTCAAATCTTTCCCTGCCAGCTCCAGCACTTCAAATATTCCCGGGCTTTTCATCATACCGGTCACTAACATCCTCAGAGCATGGATGAAAACCGCAGCCTTCAATCCTTCCTTTTCAGCTTTTTTCCTCAATACTTCTTCGATTTTCTCTGCGGAAAATTCTGTCATGCGAAGAAAATCATCTCTTAATTTATGAAGCCCCTCGTAAAGCCGCTCATCGGATAAATGCTTTTGAACACCCTCCGGATCATAGGAGATATCTTTCTTTAAAAAAGGAGTCATATTTTCTGCAAGCTCGCTTACTGTGCGGCTTCTTCCTTTATACAGTTCAACAAGCTTTAAAAACCAACCGGATTTCTCCTTGTTCAAACTCTCTGTCCACAGATTTTTTCTTTTTAACTCCTCCTCCACCAGAGGCAAAAGAACACCTTTGCCCGTATTCTCAATCATTTTCTTATTCATCCAATCCAGCTTGGCTGTATCAAAAACAGGACTGGCTTTACTGAGCTTTTTCAGCGAAAACATAGGGATCATTTCTTCCAGTGAATATATCCGGGGATCATCTCCTGGCAGCCAGTTCATTCTTGCCAGATAATTCAAAAGAGCGAGCGGCAAGTATCCCTGCTTTCTGAACATGTTTATGGAAGTCACCCCGTGTCTTTTGCTCAGTTTTTTCTTATCCGGTCCCAGCAACAAAGCCTGATGGGCAAAACCGGGGGGCTTTGAATCAAAAGCTTTGTACAGCAAGACCTGCTTGGGTGTATTGGAGATGTGGTCATCTCCCCGTATGACATGAGTGATGTGCTGATCAATGTCATCCACAACCACGGATAAATGATAAGTAGGGAGGCCATTTCGCCTTATAAGAACGAAATCCTCAATAACCTGATAATCAACAGAAATATCCCCATGAATCGCATCCGTGTATTCCGCTTTTCCTGGAGGCACCTTAAACCGGATCGCTCTCTGCCTGCCCAGTTGTTCGAATCGTTCCCTCTCTCTTTCAGTCAGATTCAAACAGTACCGGTCATATCCCGGGTATTCCCCTGAAAGGGACATATCTTTTTTCCTTTCAGCGATTTCCTCAGGAAGGCAGTAACAATAATAGGCATCCCCTTTTTGAACAAGCTCTTCAGCCTTTGTCCGGTAAAGCTCGATTCGTCCGGACTGGAAAATAGGACCTTGATCCCAGTCTAAACCCAGCCACTGCAATCCTTCCAGAATCCCCTTGCTCATCTCTTCAGATGACCGCTGATAGTCCGTATCTTCGATACGAAGAATGAATTTTCCCTTATTGCGGCGGGCAAACAGCCAATTGTAAAACGCTGTGCGTGCTGCTCCCAAATGAAGGTATCCTGTCGGACTAGGAGCGAATCTCACACAAACCATTATTCAGAATATATCATATTAACAGACAGATAGTAAGAAATATAGAAAAAACAGATCACAGATCACAGTGCGAATCCATGGTACACTTTTTTAACAAAATACATTCCGGAACCAGGACATACGGTTCAATACGGGAATCAGGCTCTACATTTTAGTCTATTCAGTCTTTTTATCTATCTGGTCTATTTTGTCTATTTTTTCAGGTCAAACTGTTCTGCGACCCGACCTGTATCGCTCGTCTCGCATGTCTAGCTTGTCTCGCCCTTTTCGCTTCTTCAAAGACCAAAACGACCAAATAGACTAGATAGACCAAATAGACTTAATTGACGAAACAGACTAACTAGAGTTTATATTTTTTTTTCTTTTAATTTTCTCTTATAGCAATCCCAGTCAATCTCAAAATCCAATTTTTCACTGGATGCTTTGACTTTGTCTTTATATTTCTTTGAATAAAAAAATTTCCTCAGGCTCTTTCTAATGGGATAAATCTGCTCTTCGGCTTTCCATTCATAGATCTTCCCGTTTTTCATCTTCAGGCAATTCCAATGAATGATCCATGCCAATTCATTCAAGGAAACATCCCGAAAAGCCTTTCTTATGGCAAAGACTTCACCCTGTTTTTCCGGGTTTAAAAAAAAGAACCGGCGAGAAAACAATATGGCATTATGGAAATAAGCTGGAAAAGCCATCAATCCATCTTTTCTTGTCAGCCTCGCCAAATAAACAAACAAACTAAAGACTTTTCTTCCCAGCCCCAGACTGGGATATTTCTGACCAGGGAGAGGAGGTTTTTTTTTAGAAAATTCCACTAATGGATTCTGCAGAGTGAGCCATTCCAGTATTAGCAAATCAAACCTATGCAAGGAAAAGGAAAAGCGTAGTTTTTCTAAAGGACGAAATGTCCCTTCTTTTATTTTCAAATCAACAATCAAGTTTTCGGGTTTTTTCTTTTTACAATAAATCCGAAACCGCTGGACGGGAAATTCACTGGAATCCAAGTCATATTTTAAGGGAAACAAATTCCTCTTTTTGGCTTCCTTCACCAAACTTCTTTTGGAAAGAACGGATATCATTTCATTCATGGAATATTTCCCTAAAAATAACGAAGTCCATTCTTTCTTCTCTGCGAGACTTGAATAGAGATCCTCTTTATTAATCAACGGTTCTTCTTGGAGGACATTGGAATCTTTAGAGATCCATTTTTTCATTCTTTTAAGTCGTATTCCCTGTTCTTTACTACAAATTTTATTCTATATCAGAAGAAAAAACAAGTCACGGTTAGAATCGTGAGACGTCAGACGTAAGATGTAAGACGTGAATATTAAAAATGTATAGACTTGTCCCCGAACAATCTAAACGGACTAAACGGACTAAACAGACTAAAAGGACGAAAAAAACTAAATAGACCAGATAGACCAAAAGGACCAAATAGACTATATGGACCAGATGGACTAAATAGACTAAGGTGAGCCCCCTTCTCCGAACAAGCTAAATATTATAAAATCATCAATGCCCATTTTTGGAACATGGACATACGGTCCAATACGGGGATTGGGCTGTATAAACATAACCAACGCAATAAAAATAGGGTAAATGGGTAAAGTGTCCCCGTATTTTATCTGATTTTACTTTTTCACAAATTTTGCTATAATAAGGTCTCAATACAGAAGCGAGGTAAAAATGAAAAAAGACATTCATCCTGAGTACCAAGAATGCATCGTCACCTGTGCCTGTGGAAACACATTCAAAACACACTCAACAAAAAAAGAAATACACGTTGAGATCTGCTCCCAGTGCCATCCTTTTTTCACCGGAAAACAAAAATACATAGACAGCGCTGGACGTGTTGAAAAATTCAGGAAAAAATATGGTGACAAGAAAAAATAACTTAGATGCTCCAAGAACTGGAAAATATCAAAGAAAAATTCGACAAGCTCACCCAATCTCTGTCTGATCCTTCTTTAATATCCAATCCCAATAATCTCAAAAAACTAGCCAAAGAACGGTCTGAGCTGGAACCGGTGGTGAAAAAATATGAGACACTCAGGGAAATCCAGAAAAACATAGAAGAATCCAGAGAGATCCTTAACGATTCTGAATCCGATTCTGAATTGAAAGAACTGGCAGAAGCCGAACTCCAGGAGCTCGAGGCTAAAGAAGAACAAATCAAAGAAGAACTCAAGTTTTTACTCCTTCCCAAGGATCCAAATGATGACAAAAATGTCATACTGGAAATAAGAGCAGGAGCAGGGGGGGATGAAGCCTCTCTTTTTGCTCAAGACCTTTACCGGATGTATTCTCACTACTCAGAAAAAAAGGGTTGGAAAACCGAAATCATGAGCACCAGCCAGTCCCCTATTGGCGGATTCAAGGAAATCATCCTCAGCATCCGTGGAGATAAAGTCTATTCCTCCCTTAAGTACGAAAGCGGAGTCCACAGAGTCCAGCGCGTTCCCCAAACAGAAGCCAGCGGAAGGATTCACACCTCTACTGTAACAGTCGCCGTCCTTCCGGAAGCAGAGGAAGTGGACCTGGAAATCGATCCCAAAGAGCTTAAAGTGGAAGCCTTCGGAGCGTCAGGACCAGGGGGACAGAACGTCAACCGGAATTACACAGCGATCCGGATCACCCATGAACCTTCTGGCATGGTTGTTTCCTGCCAGGATGAAAAATCCCAGCACAGAAACAAAGAAAAAGCACTGAGAATACTAAGGTCCCGGTTACTGGACATTGCCCAAAGAGAACAGCAGGAACAAATCGCAAAAAACAGAAAATCCCAGGTGGGAACAGGAGAGCGAAGCGAAAAAATAAGAACCTACAATTTCCCTCAATCCAGAATCACAGACCACCGCATCAATCTCACCCTCCACAAACTGGAAAATGTTCTCAACGGAGATCTGGATGAAATCGTTGATTCCCTCAGCCTGAATTTCCAGACTCAGCAGTTAGAAAATCAATCCTCCGCTTTATAAAAGCGATGATATATCCGTGACCACAATCCGTGAATTGTATTCCAAAGCAAAAATTCAACTGAAAGATGTCTCCCAGACCAGCCTGGAGGCAAAACAACTTCTTTTAAAGTGCACGTCCTTAAAAGAAGATCAGTTTTATCTCTCCCTGGACAAAAAAGTATCCCCAAAAGAAAAAAATTGCCTGAATCATCTCATAATAAAACGCAAAAAGGGAATCCCCCTTCCCTATATCACGGGTACCAAGGAATTCTGGTCACTTCCCTTCCGGATTACTCCGGATGTCCTGATCCCCAGACCTGAAACCGAACTCCTGGTGGAAAGCATCCTAAAGATATGCGGAAAAAGAGAACTTACCATCGCTGATATTGGAACAGGATGCGGAAACATCGCTGTTTCTCTTGCCAAAGAATTGCCTCACTCCCCTATTTACGCAACAGATATCTCCAAAAAAGCCCTGAAAATCGCCCAATCCAATACCCGCCTCCATAAAATCACAAACATCACATTCCTCAAAGGATATCTTCTTTCTCCCTTGAAAAAGCAAAATCTTCAAGGAAAATTAGACATCCTAGTCTCCAATCCTCCTTATATCTCTAAAAAGGAGTGGACAGAACTTTCCCCTGAAATCACAGAACACGAACCGAAAAAAGCCCTGCTTGCCGGAAAAAGAGGTACGGAAACCATTGAGAAAATCATATCCAAATCCCCTCTCTACTTAAAACCAGGAGGAAGTCTTTTTATTGAAATCGGTTACAGACAGAAAAAAAATGTGTTATCCCTGTTCGATAAACAATGGACTGATGTCACCTGTATCAATGATTTGAATGACATCCCCCGCGTCATCAAAGCAGTAATATCGTGAAACGTGAGACGTCTCACGATTCATATCAATATACAAACGAAGCAATCCCCTCACGAATCTTCACATCTTTGATCCCATAAGGAAGCTCATACCAATCCCCAAAAGAGGATACTTCTTCATTATCGATTTTCGAAGCAATATAGATAACGAGATCCAATATCATACTGGGAACAGGGAGGCCTTCCAGAAAAAGATGCCTTAAACGCAAACGGGCTTTTTCATCCTTAATTTTCAAAACAGCCACAAAACGCAGATTCATCTGGGGTTGAAGAACCCGGGGAATCTCCGCGCCCTGCAAGTCAATAAACACTCTCCCTTCAATCCGGTTCTCATCTAAAAATTTCAATTTCAGCTTTTTCATAACCTTTTCTTTTTCTGCTTCAATTCGATAGGCAATATAAGAATTCATTTCGCTTTCCGTGATGTCAATATTTTTAAGAGAACGCCGGTTTGTTCTCATCTGTTCTCTCTTAAGCAGATGAATGGCATCATAGACCTTTCTAACCTCCGCAAGTGAATAATCCTGGGAAAACAGAGCCCCATACAGGAACAATAGTGAAACAAACAGTGTAAAAATTCCTCTTTTCTTTATTTTTTCAAGCATTTGACAGTCAACTTTCTTCAAGATTTCTTATAACTAGCATATCCTATAAAAAAACACAAAATCAATACAAAAAAAAAGCCCGCTTAAAACGGGCCTTTATAATAATATTAAAACAGAACGTATTATATTCTTTTTAGCTTACTCAGACTCCTTGCTCCACCTCATTTGAAAGGAGATGGCTCAGGTTCATCTTCAGGCTTCGACAATATTGTAAGTATCCTGGACTTTACTCACATGATAAAAACTCACTGGATCTCTCGGCGTGAGTTCCCCACCAAGACTCCATTCCCGGTTATCCCACTTGAGGACGGCATCAGCGGGAAACATACCTTCAAAAATAGGACGACCTGTCAAAGGAGTTCCGTATTCGCCCATGGTACCCAATTTTATAAGTGATGTTTCTGGGACATGATCTCTCATAGTAAAAAGAAGACCAAGAGTACCCATCACATTGTTTCGCTGGACATTTATGGCATGCTCTACATTGATCATGCTGTAGGGTGCACTCGGACATGAGGTGGACCCCAAAAATTGGACAGTATGCTAAGGTGAATGATTTAATAGAAGG
>CAZPBN010000040.1:0-9355 GCA_964584935.1 uncultured Eubacteriales bacterium
ATATCCCGCCAAAAATGCACTCTTATCCTATAATTATCCATATTATATTGCAAGGCGTATATTTGAATGCTTTATTATCCATCAAAGAATAAACAGGGGGCTGCTTTCAAACAGCCCGCCTTAAATTATCGAGTCTTTATTTTCTATTTTTATCAAACCTGGCAAGAACTTCATAGAGAACGGGGACCACGACCAATCTCAACATGATAGCGAACAAAAATCCTCCGATTTTAATGCAAACAAAATTGAAAAGCCTTGAATTAATTAAAAGGAAAATTCAAAACCAGCATAAATGGACCTCGGTTTGCTGGGGCCATAAACATATCCTGAATCACGGTTGATTCCCCTATCCAGGTCTTTCTGATATGAATCAAAAAGATTGTAAACCCCTACGAAGATAATCATCTCATAATTTGATGTGAGATAGAACGGTCTGTGCAGCTTTATATCCAACACCAGGAAGGGATCGGTTGTTTCCAGTGTGTCTTCAGAAATGTATCCAGCAAAATGAGGAACTTTCATTTTGCCAGTGTATTCAGCTGAAATCTCAAAGCAAATGATGTTTTGATTGGCATAATTCAATTTTGCATATCCATAAGAACCAGGGGTTCTGAAAAAATGCCTGGTGTTAAAATCAGGTTCTGGCTCTTGAAGCCGGCTTTTCTGTAAGGTCCAACCCAAGGTGAAGGAAAAAGTTTCTCTCCATTTATAACTAAAATCCCAACTGACTCCATAAGTTTTTGAATCAGATCCATTAATCCTTTCAAATACCAGAGCATTCTCTCTGGGATCAAATTCCTGTTTAGAAAGCACAAAAGTATCAGAAAGAAGAGTATAAAAACCTTCCAAACTGAATTGAAAAAGGTTTTGACCATATTGTTTTCCATAGTCTATACCTGTGGTGAGGCTATAAGAACTCTCTTCCTTTAAATCCTCAGCATTTTCAATGATCATCCCTTCCCCTCCAACTTGAGTGATATGGAGGTCTTCATCAAATATCTGGGGGGCTCTGTACCCGGTAGAAAAAGTGGTTCTCCAACCGAGCTCCTCACTCAAATTCACCAAAACACTCATGCGGGGATTGAAAATCCAATGATCGAGAAGAGAGTGTTGACTGAGTCTTAATCCGGCAAGTATGGAAAAAGTCTCGCTGAGCTTGAAATCATCCTGAAAAAAAAGACCAAGTTCCTCATAATTTTCCTCTATCAACCGGTCATAACCCAAAGCTTCATCGGTAAGGTTTTCTCCCTTGAATTGAGCTCCCAATGTTAAAAGATGGGAACCAGCTTGATAATTGGCTTGGCTGTTTAAAAACAGAATAGGATTTTGAGTGGTCCCATAGGCATTGGGATCCTGGTGCGAACCATAATAGGTTTTTCTTTCGGCGTCCATAAAAGAAAAAGAAATATTGTAATAAAAATTTTCTTCCAGATAATGATCCCAATCCAATGAAAAATCGACCAAATCAGATTTTACCCATTCGGCAATATTGGCTTCATGAGGAGGTTTTTTAAATAAGTCTCCTCCTCTTCTTTCCTCAAAAATCCGAAAAAATCCCAATTTGAGTTTTCCCTTTATCCCAGGAAAATCATTGTAAAAATTGAGCCCAAAGGACGTGTTATCCAAAGATCCCAGCTCAGAAAATCGGTCTCCATTCAGTTCCACTGGTTGTCTATTTTTATAATTGGCAAACAGAAAAGCTTTGGTGTTTCCACTCTCACTCACCAAGTTGCTGCGAAATCCTATATTGGAAAATGGATCTCCTGCAATGGATTCCTGGTGCATCTTTATATAAGTTTCGTTGGTTTGCGGTTCTTTGGTTATGATATTAATCACTCCGGCAACAGCATTTCCCCCATAAAGGGCTGATCCCCCTCCTTTCACTATCTCAATCCGATCCAGCATCTCTGAAGGAATCTGCTCCAGTCCGTAAACTCCTATCATTGATGAAAAAACAGGGGAATTGTTTATAAGGACTTGAGAGTATTTTCCTTCCATTCCATTTAAACGGACCTGAGTGAAGTTGCAGTTCTGGCATTTATTTTCCACTCTAATTCCTGTTGTTAGAGAGAGGGCTTCTGCTAAATTTTGAGCCTGTTTGCTTTTGATATCTTTATGAGTGATAACCTCCGTTTTGACCGGTACTTCTGCATACAATCTTTTGGTTCTGGTAGCAGTCACCACCACTTCTTCAGTTAATTTATTCGAAAGGATGATATAAAAATCATTTTTATCATTTTTGAGATAAAACCTGTCAGATATATAATTGACATAGCCTTCTTTATACACTTCAATGTGAATCATTCCTGGTTGGATGTTTGTTATTTTAAAACGACCTGATTGATTCGTTCGAACCGATATCTCCAATTCAGGGATGATCACCAAAGCATCAGGGACAGGTGATTCCTGAATATTTTTAACAACTCCTTCCAAACTCACAACCTTTCCGGTTCTTTGTCTTTCTCTATGTCTGTATTGCTGGGCATATATCAAAGAAAAGAACACCAAAGGCAAAAGCAAAATTGTTATTATGCATTTTAATCTCATTTTCTCCTCCTTCTCGATGAATTTTTGTGCAGCATGTACCTTATTTGGGAAGTCAGTCTGTACAAAGAAAAAACTTACGTATTCAGAAGACAGGAAATTTTATATTTGAGGGGGAGAACGGGAGGACGGATGAATATAAATAATCTGGTCTGAACTGACAAATAATTGTATTTGCAGTCTTTCCAGGATGAAAAGTTGTGGAATATGAAAAAAATTGATGTGATTTGTGGTTAAGGTCGAACTCTGAAAATGACAGGCAGGACAGTTATCGTTATCGACAACATGTTTTTCGGTGTGAGTGAAATTGACACTGAGTGTGATCAAAAGGAATAACAACAGGAAAAATGAATTGAAAACTTTTTTATTTTTTATCATATGCCTTTTATTAAATATACAAGATAAGAGCCAGAGATGTCAATTGAAAATAAGAATTGAATTGATGCAAGTTTTGCTTCTTAATTGACTATTTAATAAAGAATTCCATTTCTTTATTAGGCTGTATTTTTTATTATGTTTGATGGACTGTTCGGGAAAAAGTCCCTACAAATATTTTATTGTATTGCATGCATTCAAAATATTCTGTAGGGCTTGATTCCCTTATCGGGCCGCAGGACTTTTTTAAAGTTCAAAACCATCAAACAATGAGGGATCCTATCACAATAATCTTGTCAGACATCAGACGTGAGAAGATATTAAATATAATATCGTCAGACTTAAGAAGTTAGGTGATAAATTTATTTTAAAGAATAAATAGATTTAATTAATATCTATTTTCGTCTTGCGTCTTACATCTCACGGGTCTTAAGATTCTTGTATTGCTTCATTTAATTCGATATTTCCACTCCTGCATAAACAGAAAGTCCTGGAGTGGCATATCCTTTGATCATTTCATAGGTTTCATTCAGAATGTTATCGAGCCTGACAAATATTTGAATATTATCAATTATATTATACGAAGCCGATAGATTGAGCAATACATAGGGCGACATTGCAACTCTTGTGGCAACCCAGTTTATCCAAGCCTGGTCTTCTCTCTCTCCGACATAGACTAGGGAAAGATGAGCATTTCCTTTCTGTGCAAATCGATAATTGAGACTTGCTGTCAATTTATGTTTGGGCCGTCGGAGAAGACATTCTTCTGTTTCTTTATTTTTCGCATCTGTAAGGGTATAAGAGGCCTTAAAAAAAAGGTTCTTATAAAATTCTGTTCTTAATGTGAATTCAGCCCCCTTTGAATAGGCTTCGTTTACGTTTATATATCCAAGAGCCCAGTCAAAATCAATAAGATTTTCGTAGCTGTTTGAAAAGTAAGTAGCCCCCAGAACCATTTTATTTTTGAACAGATGTTGTTCAATCCCGGCATCCCAGCTTTTTGACTTCTCCGGCTCTAAATTTTCGTTTCCAATAGGACCCCAAACACTTCCCGGCGCAAAAAGCTGGTAAAGGGACGGAGCTTTAAATCCTGTCCCCAGAGTTGCCTTAATCTTGGTTCCTGTTTGCTTTATAAAATAAGCGGGAGCTATTCTGTAAGTTGTTGATGCGCCTGCCTGATTGTGGACGTCATGGCGAATTCCCAGTGTTGCAAAGAATTGTCCTGCCAGTTTGATTTGATCTTGTATATAGATACCCATATTGGTCGACTTTTGAAGTGGGAACACGGTTTCAGTGACTCCCCACATGTCTTCAAAAAAGGATTCTGATTCGCCTTGCTCTGCTTGGTATTCAATGCCAAAAGTCAAGGTGTTGTTTTCATGGATAAAGAAGTTATTCTGCCAGGACAATTTGAATAATTGGCTTTTGTATTCTGACTTGTCTGAAGAAAAGGGATGAAGCTCATCGATGGCATTATCATATTTTCTATCGTAATCAACCAGTGAAAACTGCAGCAACTGCTCCCATCTGTTTTTCATAAGAAGAGTCCGTGCCTGTCCTTTAAAAAAGAAAGCATCATAATCCTGCACATTGTTGGGATCATCTCCATAGGCTCCGCCCTGGTTATCAATATCAATTTTTGAATTGATATTTCGTACTGTGAAATCCAATTGAACATTGGTTGAAATATCAAATCCGACTCTTCCCGAAAGTGTTGAATTTCTGAAACCGTCTTTTTCTGAATTTCCTGCATACTCAGTGCTTGCACTGGAAAATCCCTTTGTTCTGTAATGAGAGGCGTTAAAAGAATAATGTATCTTTTCTGTGCTCCCGTTTATGCCTGCTGATCCAGAGATTGTTTTATAAGAGCCTCCGATTGTTGTGAAATGAAAGTCAGGTTTTCCTCTTCCTTTTTTTGTAATGATGTTGATAATCCCTCCTATGGCATCGGAACCGTAGAGGGTGCTTTGAGGTCCGCGGATTATTTCTATTCTATCAATATTTTCAACCAGAAGAAGACTCATATCAAAGGATCTATCCGGAGAAACCGGATCATTGACTTCCATTCCGTCCATCATAACAAGAGTGTGTTTGTTATCAGCCCCTCGGATTTGTATTGAAGAAGCGCCTCCTACAGGACCGCTGCGGATCACAGAAAGGCCTGCTGCTGCTTGAAGAGCATCGAGAACCGTTTCTTTCCTGGTTTGCTTCAACTCTTCTTCTGTTATCACTTCTACGGAGCTGGCAATTTCTTTAACAGGTGTTTTTACTCGTGTTGCTGTCACCACAACTTCATGTTTTAAAACAGTGGTCTTTTCTTCTTCAGTCTTTTCCTTTGTTTCTTCAGAAAAAACCAGATTTGCCAGTAAAATAAATGTGACTGTCACGAGCAAATATTTTTTTAGCATTCCATATACCTCCAAAAATATTTCCCCGGTGTGAAAGAAAAAGGTGATAGGTAAAAAAAACTACCCTACCTTCCACCCGAAGATGGGTTCAATCAGTTTAAGGGAGGTTTCCTGACTTCCGGATCTTCCGCTTCCCGGGCCTTCCCTTCTCAATTAAAGGTGGCATTATCCGGGATTTGTCCCCGGTTACAGTAGCGGGGGCTGTGTCCGCTTTTCACGGACTTCCCTGCTCCTTAAACCTTAAAACCAAATGCTTAAAGAAACAATATGATTACATTTTTCCTGTTCCATGTCAAGATTTTGTATTCGTTCATTACATTGGTGATACATTTCCTCTGACATTTTTAAAGTGTAATTCATAATATTTATATGGAGTTAAATAATAAAGAGCTGGATGGCGTTTCTGTTTTTGTGGTAATAATCAAACCATTTCAACCTTTTCTTCGCCTCCTTTGATATCGTCCCTTGCCTTGAAAGAGATGTTAAATAATCCAATCCAGGTATAAGTGCTCCCTATGTACTCGCTTGATTGACATTCATAGAGACACCAATTCTAACATATTCCTCAATGTTAATGTGTCACTAATCTATCTGAACGAACACAGATACTTACAGATGGAATCGATATTGGGAGGGTTTAGTATTTGGTTACTGGGTAACTTATTTAGCTCTGTTATTTTGGAAAGTTAGCGGAATTAAAACCACATCATCTGAAAATTCATCAGAACTAGGATTAAAAATTTTTGTCACTTCCTCTTTTGCAGGGATAGAAATTTGCTATCAATTCAGTGCCGCCGGATTTTGACCAGAAGATATATGAAGAGGGGCCCTCCGATGATAGCTGTGATGATACCGACGGGCAGTTCAGTAGGCGCCAGAATGGTTCTTGCAAGAGAATCACATGCTGCCAAAGCAGCCCCACCCAAAAGGAAAGAACAGGGCAAAACCACTCTCTGGTCAAAACCGCTGAGTCTTCGAACAGCATGAGGAATGATCAATCCCACAAAGCCGATTGGCCCAACCAGAGAGACAACGGCTGCAGTGGAAAGCCCTCCCCCTATGAATATGTTCCTTTGGACAGTTTTGACAGCCACCCCATGACCCATCGCCATCTCTTCTCCAAGAGCGATGTTGTTAAGGTCAGATGCATGGAAAAAAAGTAAGCCGAGTCCTGGGAAAAGAAGAGGACAGAGAGTGATCAGCTCTTGAAAACCAACCACATCAATTCCTCCCATCATCCATCTTTGAAACACCACCACCTCGTGAGGGCTGGATAAATAGGTGAGAAGAAGAATCGCTCCGCTGCAGATAATACTTATGGTCACACCTGCAAGGAGCAAAGTATGCACCGCCATTCCCTGAGTCCTGCGGGCAAATGAATAGATCAGTGCCAGGCTGGCTGCTGCCCCTACTACGGCAAAAAGCTGTACGGTGGAGAAAGGACCCAGAGTGATCCATAAAGAAGGCAGGGCTATAGCAAGAAAAGCGCCGAGGGCAGAGCCTCCACTGATCCCCAGGGTGAACGGTTCCACAAGGGGATTGTGGAAAAGAACCTGAAAACAAGCTCCCACCACAGCCAGGGTGCCTCCGGCAAGCAATGCCAGAAGCACTCGCGGTATCCGTTGATACCAGAATATATCCCCCTCTGGATTGCTGGTTCCTTTAAGGTACTGAATCACATGATCGGCACTGATGTGCTCTGCTCCTATCCAGGGAGTCAAAAGAGCCACAACAATGAACAGAATGCCATAAATCAATATTTTCCTTGTCAATTTTTTTTCTCCGCTTCGGTTCTGGGAAAAATGATGGGCATGCCCGTTTCGGGATGTTTTCCCACGAAGACTTCATTTCCGTAGATTGATTTCAAAGTTTTTTTATTAAGAACTTCTTTAGGATATCCTCTTTTTACACAACGGCCTTCATGCATAAAGATGATCCAATCACTGAACAAAGAGGCAACATTCATATCATGGGTTACCACAATAACTCCTATTCCTTTTTCGGCAAGTTCCTTAAGAATACGGAAGAATTGGACCTTCCGGTGGATATCCAATGCACTCGCCGGTTCATCCAGTAGGAGAACTCTCGGTTTCTGTGCCAGGACAGATCCAAGAAAGGCTCTCTTTTTTTCACCGCCGGATAACTGGGACAGGTGCCGTCTTCTTTTGGCTTCCATTTCGGTCTGTTTGAGGCTCTCTTCCACCCCCTGATAATCTTCCTGCCTAAATGAACCGAATCCTCTGGCATGCGGATACCGGCCCATTCTGACGATTTCTTCCACTGTATAGTCATATTGACTTGAAAGTTCCTGAGGAAGATATCCCACATTTTTCGCAATTGTTTTTCTATCCAAATCACCAAGTTCTTTATCTTCCAATAAGATTTTTCCTTTTAGTGGAACTAAAACACCGGCTGCAATCCGAAGAAGAGTGCTTTTTCCCGATCCATTCGGACCAATGATTCCGATGATATTTCCAGATGATACGGAAAATTCCTGAATATTAAGCTCCCATTCAGATCCAGGGAAACAGTGCTGGATGTTTTTCAGCTCAATGATTGTTCTGTTCATTGTATAACTCTGGATGAATGATTTGGGTGAATTCTTTTGCTGTTTGCGCCACCCTTATTCCGGGAATGAGCAGATAATCCTCGGTGAGGAGATGGATGTGTTTCTTCTCAAGAGAAGTGAGGGAAAAGAGTTTTTTCCAGTCCTCGTACAACAACTTTTTCTTCTCGGGAGACAATCCACCTGGAAACACTTCGATAATAATGTCCGGCTCTCTTTTGATAATGGCTTCTTTGGATATTTGAGGATATTTTCGGGAAGTGTCTGAGAAAATGTTTTTTCCTCCGGAAATATCAATCAATTCATTAAGAAAAGTCCCGGAACCAGTGGTCATGATGCCTGAAAGGCTTCCCGGTGTATGGCCAATCACCAGGAAAGTCTTTCTTTTTTGAATATCCATGGTTCTGGTTTTCACTTCAGCAAGCTCACTGTTGATTTTTTTAATAATTCTTTTTGCTTGATCTTCAGCATTCAATCTTTTCCCTAGAAGATCGATGACATCAGTTATATCTTCAAGGGTTTCAATGGTTAATGTGATGAATTGAATGTCTTTTTCACGGCACAATTTTTCAAGAGATTCATGTTTCCCCTGGGTGATTAGAAGGTCAGGTTGAAGGGCTATGATGAGTTCTTTATTAGGATTGATCAATCCTCCTATATTTGCCTTTGTTTTTGTTTCAGGGATGTACTTGCTGAAGTGACTGACTCCTACCACGCGATCCCCGCAGCCGAGAGCAAAGACGATTTCAACCGCACTGGGAGCTGCACATATAATCCTGTTTGGACTCTTCGTTTTCATACCGGATTTGGCAAATTCTGTCTTCTCTTTCTTTGAAGGAGTGCGCGTCTGCTCGATTTTTGAAAAAAATATAGAAACAACAATTCCAAAACAAACAAGCACAAGAAAAAGAAATATTTGTTTTTTATTCGATTTCAGCGATTTCATAACATATTTTTCTTTGATAAAGAAGACATTTCCTCAAAAAGCATTTTTGCTGCAATCATTTTTTTTGTCAAGCGGAAGAATGAAATCAGAACAGCTTATAAAGCGACAGCAGCTCTGAATTTCTCTGGATTCAGGCTGAAGGACTCCCTGCCTGGGAGCTCCTGTTTGAGGCGTTAGTTCGGTGTGGAACAGACCGATGGGATGATAGACTATTCTCCCTGAGTTCTGTTTTATTCCTTTTTCAGACAGAATTGTTTGAGCCAATAAGGGAATAAAACATCCACTCAGTAGAAACACAAATAGACTCAGGTAAAACATTTGTTGAGACAGCCAGTGATGACTCATTGCTTCTTCCTCCTTTTTTATCCGGGCTTTTATTGATGCCTTCATGAATTTCAAAACTTCATCCATTCACAAATTTATCATCATTTTCAGCAGCCCCAGCATAGGCTCTGCTGTTTTCAGAAAAAGCTGCCTGGAGATATTTGACATAGCTTTTCTTTATGTTTCCTGTTT
>CAZPBN010000041.1:0-8641 GCA_964584935.1 uncultured Eubacteriales bacterium
AAAACTGAGCCATCCCTGGCCAATTTTCATGAATATACCCAGCCAAATGAAAGCAAAATGATTCCCAGAGTGAAAGGAAATCTGAAGATTTGGTCAGCCTATAAGGCTCCCATTCCTGATTTAATGAAGGATTGACACAGATAAGGATCTTCCAGCCCAGCTCCCGGCATCTCTTCAAACCATAGGAATAAGTGGTGTCCCTGCTTTTAGCCCAGGAAACTTCTTTGTTTTCCATCCCCTTTTTAATGAATTCAGGAAACGAAAAATTCAGGTTTAAATCAGTGGGAACAAAATGCTTCATGGTAAAGCCCATTCTCACCATGTTGATTCCGATCTCCTGGCCCAGCAAATCCCAGGAAGGTGCTTGAGAGCTAAAGGGACCCGCACTCACAGGACCTCCGTCCGGCCATCCCCTTCCACTCCACCCAATATACCTGATGCCCAGCCCTTCCTTCTTATTTTTTATTTCTATCTTCTTCATTTTATATTTGCGTAAAACACAAAAAATTCATTTTCCCTTGATTATTCACAGGACGCAGGTTGCTGTTATCCTAATGAAATTCAGGTAAAGCAAGCATAATTTATTAAATCGAGTTTGTTTATCTAAAGAGGGGAAAGGATATGGGATGAGGAATCCCCTGTGAGGGCTGAGCGGGCATGGTTCCTCTTTAGAGGAGAGCGAAGCCCGAACGGGAGAGAGATTCCTCGCTGGGGAATCGAGCGGGTGACGAATCCCATAACTTTCCCCTCCTAATTTTTTTTGAAATGCATACAGGTTTTATGAATAACTTGTTTAAATTTTTGAGTGCATATCTCCCTGGAATAATATTTTTCCAGGGCAATCCTTCCGTTTCTTCCCATTTCCTCTATTTCAGGCTTATGATTGTAAGCCCAGAGTATTCCATTTTTTAATTCCTCCACATCCGAAGGATTGATACTGATGCCGCAGTTGAATTCCTCTGTGATTTTGTGCACCTCACTCTCTCTATCCAAGGCCGCAATATAAGGCCTCCCAGCCGCCATAATGCCGTAGACTTTGCTGGGAACAATGATTCCGCCCAATCCCTTAATCATGGGTATTAAATGAATGTGAGCAGCCCCTAGAGTCAATTTTAAGTCTTCTTTATCTTGATAGGTCAAAAATTTCACATTCTTTAATCCCAGAGAATCGGATAAATCGATCAACCTCTCTTTGTAAGCGCCCTCCCCGATCAGAACGAATAAAATGTCTTTCTTTTCTTTCAATAAGTCAGCTGCTTTAATGGTGTTTTCAAGGTCCTGCGACAGGCCCATATTTCCGGAGTACATCACCACGAATTGAGGGTCAAAATTATGCTTATAAAATGCGTTTTCCTGGAGTTTGACAGGATAAATCTGCTGCGGATCAGCCCAGTTGGGAACCACTTTGATTTTTGATAGGGGAATCTGGTTTTCCTGGGCTAACCGCTCTCTCATGTCTCTGCCAGGGACAATGATCTGATGGGCATGGTCATAAAGAAATTTATTGGCTCTTTTTAATATTCTTATGACCACAGGATGGGTTAATTTTTGGTTGATTATGCCCACATTGGGCCACAGGTCTTGAACATAATACACAAAAGGAACCCTTCTCACTCTGCTGTAGAAACAGGCAGTGATCCCCAGCAGAGGAGGGTCTGTTTCCGAGATCACACAGGATACTTTTTTAAAGAACATCACTTTGAAAAAACAAAGGACAAAATAGCTCATAAGGTTGATCAATCGGGTGAACAGATTTTTTTTGGAAAGGCGGGTGTTGTTCACTCTCCATATGGTCACGTTTTTATAATCTGTTTTGCTGACCAATCCCCTGTTTTTCACTTTTCTGTACAGAGGATTGCCGCACACCACATGGACTTCAAAGTCATGAGCCAAGCCTTCGCACAGTTCAGTGAGCAGCTGACCGGTTGATTCCACATCCGGGTAAAAAGAGCGGTTCAAAAATAAAATTGGTTTTTTAAGAGTCATTGGCTTTTTCTGACTTGATGTGGGATTCTGAAAGGTCCCATCCTGCTTTTTTAAACTTATTCAATAGGCTCCAAAGTCCAAACCGCAAACAACGCTGCTCTGTTTGATAGAGGAATTTGAATCGGTTTGACCTTTTCAAATTCTGCTTCAATTCTTTCCTCTGTTTCATTAAACCACCCAGATGATCGAGCACCTCTTTTTTGGCTTTGACAAAAGACATCCCTCTGCCTATGGAGAGATAAAAAAAGAACAGCGCCAGCTCATAAATACAGTGGCTTAAAAAATATTTTGCGAATAAATAACCCTGCATGTTCTTGATGAATAAAAACTCAATATTTCTTCTTCCGAATTCTATAAAAAATTTATTTTTTCTGATCCTTCTTCGGGCGCCATAATGATAACTCACAGCCTCGGGCTCATAAAGGCAGTTGTATCCAAAAAGCCTGAGCCGGAACGACAGATCCGTATCTTCAAAATAAATAAAAAATTTGGGATCAAAAAAACCGATTTCTTCGATCACACTTTTTTTATAAAGGGCTGCTGTGGCGCAGGCTCCAAAAACTTGTTTCCGCTGACTAACCTGGGCAGCATTCTGAGGAAGATTTTTATAATCCCAGCAGGCTCCCAAACCATAAAACTCAACTCCGGCGCTGTCGACCAGGTCTCTTTGATAGTGATTGATGATTTTTGTAGCCACACTTCCCAAATTTTTGTACTTTCTACTCTGGAAAACATGCACAGCTTTTTCAAGCCAGTCTTTCTCTAAAACCGTATCATTGTTGATCAGGGCGATGTATTCTCCTCTGGCGTGCTTCAGCCCCATATTGTTGGCTCGAGCAAACCCGTAATTCCGGTCGAGCTCAATGAGCTTATCAACCGAATATTTTTCTTTGATTAATTCCAGTGATTGATCTGAAGAGTGGTTATCCAGGAGGATAACCTCGTAATTTTTGTAAGTCTGGGCATACACAGAATCCAGGCACTCGGCAAGGGTCTTTTCTCCATTCCAGTTTACGATTATAAAACTTACTTTTTCCATCATACCTGAATTATTCATAAAAAAATGGCGATGTTTTTATTATCAATTTATTTTCTGCGATATATAAATTTTTTTCAAGAACAATGACTTGTGCATTTCTCATATTTGTATTTTTTATTTTAATCGCCATTTTTTCACATCTAGTTCTATATGAAATTCAGTTTTGTCTGAAGCGACATTGAAGATTTAGCCTTCTGAGTGCTGTGTTTGAGGGAACTCGGCAGAGCCGAGCTGCGAGTATGTCTGACCCACGGACGGGGGGAGTTGCGCAGCAGCCGAGAACGCAGTACAAAGAATGGCGTTAAAAATCTGAAGGAAGCGCCAGACATACCTGAATTTCATAAAACTTAAAAAAAGTTAATACAGATCCGGATTTGTTCGAAAAGGGGCTTTGATGAGCTTTAAAATGGGAATAAAAAACCAGTATTTGATCCGGCTCACCGCCAGCAAAACAGCGTACTCATAAAACTTCCCATTTTTTTTAAAATATTTCAGAAGACTTTTCTGATATTCTTTAATCTTCTTGATTTCTCCCCACTGCTCCGAACTTTTAGACAGAAAATGCACGGCTGAGGCGTAAGGATAGTGCATGACTTTCCATCCGGCATTATGAATTCTCAGACACAAATCCACTTCTTCAAAATACATCCAGAATCTCTCATCAAATCCACCTACTTTTTGGATCACACCTCTTCTTATAAACATAAAGCTTCCCATGATCTGGTCCACTTCTCTTATTTCAGAATGGTCCCAATCCAGCATCAAATACTCTCGAAACAGCTTCATCCCTGGAAACAAAAACCTCACGCCCAGAAGCATCAGAAGATAGGTTTTAAAGTCAGGAAATTTTCGGCAGGAATGCTGAAGCGTCCCATCCGGAAAAGTCAATTTGCAGGAAGAAGCCCCTACTTTGGGATGGGTTTCCATAAATCGAAACATCTCATCCAGACACTTGGGATTGACCTTTACATCGCTGTTTAAAATCAAAACATACTTTCCCTGGGCTGCTTTGAGTCCTTGATTTCCCGCTTTTCCGTATCCTTTGTTTTCCCTGTTTTTTATAAGAAAAACATCCGGAAAATTCTTTTCCACCATTTCCGGACTTCCATCTGAGGAATGGTTGTCCACCACAATAATCTGAAAGGAAGTGTTTTTAGTGTGACCCAGCACAGCCTGGATGCACTTGTACAGCAAATCTCTGGTGTTCCAGTTTATGATAATCACTGATAATTCATACTTCATTTTAATAGGTCTTTATCCTGTAGTCTTCGCTGTCCAAAGAAAGATTGGGATTGTAATAAGGATCACACAGCAGCACATTTCCCCACTTCTTCTTCATGAATTTCTCTTCATCAGGGTCCAAAACAGGGGGCCTGGTTTGGGACTCATAGTGATACAAAGAAGCATAAGGAGTGTACACAATCAAGTATCTTCTTTTTCTCAGCTCTAGACAAAGGTCAACATCATTGAAACCCACAGGTAAATGTTCCTCGTCAAATCCCCCTGCTTCTTCAAAAACTTTTTTCCTCAGCATCATGCAGGCAGCTGTGACTGCGCTGGCATTTCTTATGGTATTGAGAAAGCCAAAATAACCATTGCTGTCTGAAGGAAATTTCTTATGAGAGTGAGCTGCCACTCCACCCAATCCCACCACCGTACCCGCATGCTGTATGGTGTTATCCGGATAAATCAGTTTGGCTCCCACAGCCCCCACTTCTTCTCTCTGAGAATGTTCCAGCATAGAGGTCATCCACTCCTGAGAAATCACTTCAATATCATTGTTTAAAAAAAGGATATGAGTTCCCCGGGCATGACTCACAGCAAAGTTATTGATTCTGGAGAAATTGTACTCATCATGGTATTTGATAATCCGAATATTTTCTTTTTTTTCTAAATCAGATAGAAAATCAAGACTCTCTCTTTCCCTGCTTTTATTATCAACAATTAGAATTTCATAATTTTGATAATCTGTTTTTTCCTGAATGCTGTGAACACAAGTTTTGAGGAATTTGACTTTATCTCTGGTGGGAATAATGACTGAAACTTTGGGGTGGTTCCCTATTTTTCTTTTCACCCTGTAGCTTTCAAACTGATGAAAATTTATTCCTTTTTCCACGCTTCCCTCAATTTCACGTCTCTCTAAAGCCTGTTTCAGAGCTCTGATCGAATTTTCGATATGATCGGCTTTTTTCTGATGGTCTACGGAAGTAGAGCCCTCCACCTGTCTCCAGTGGTAAAGCACTTTGGGAATGTGATGAATTTGATTTGTTCTCTCGGTCAGTCTTAACAAAAGGTCATAATCCTGGCTCCCCTCGAATCCTTCTCTAAATCCCTTGACCTTTTGAAGACGACTTTGACGGCAGACTAAAAAATGGCAGATGTAGTTGAAAGACAGCAGCAGGTCCGGCGAATAATCCGGCTTGAAAAAAGGGTTCACCCTTTTCCCTTTCAGGTCAATCTTATCCTCATCACTGTAGATAAGGTCAGCTTCAGGATGTTTGTTAAGAAGCCGAACCACTTCAAAAAGCGCATCTTTGGAAAGCTCATCATCATGATCCAAAAAACCAACAAACTCTCCTTCAGCTAACGCCAGAGCTTCATTAGAGGCAGCTGCAATTCCCATGTTTTGATCTAAAAATTTAATTTTTACTTTTTGGTGTCCTTGATATCTCGAAAGAAAGCTCCTTGTTTTTTTCTGGGTAGATGCGTCATCCACAACGCACAGCTCCCAGTTTCTGTACAGTTGATTAAAAACAGATTCAAAGGCTTTTTTAAGCCATTTCTTTTCAACTTCATAGACAGGCATAACAAGGCTGATCTTCGGCTTGTATTGAAATTTTCTGATCTGTTCTTTGATATCTTCAATATCCCTCTTCAGCAGATAGTGATGGTCCTCCCAAATCTCATAATCGGTTTTAAATCTGCGGGTCAGTATTTTTTGAGCTTTATGCCAGAAGGCAGAAATCCCCTCTCTCCGCAGCACCGGGGCAATCCTCTTGAGAAGGATTCTGAGGTGCTTTATGTTCACTCTGATTTTCCTTGTTGAAAATGTCTCCACTGTGAAGGAATATAAAACGCCCCGAACTTTTCCTTTATTTCCTTGTTCTCTACCACATTAAATGTCAGGCATCTCTCCCAGTGGTCATAAGCATGGCGCAGGGAGCGGTCATAGATAGAGGCAGTGAATAGATAAGTCCCGGGTAGAAAAGGCAGTGAATCAATGAGGTATTCCACAGAGCCTTGTCCCTCAATGAAATCAATCTCACAACCTCCTGTGCTGGTATTGGGGCCGCATAAAAGGGTACCGTCCTCTTTATAGATGGCTAACCCAAAAACAGGTTCTTTGATTTTCTTTTCTGCTGAATAATCCATCTTGATTTTTAAAAAATCGCCTGTTTTATAAATATAAGTTTCTCTGTTTCTATCATCCAGAAATTCGATTCCTGTGATTTCAGCTTCTCTGCTCCCCCATCGATTGAATTCAGTCAGAGAGGATGCAGCCTTGTCCTTCTTCTCCTCTTCAGTCAATTCTTCCTGGTTGACTCTCAGAGCCTGCTTTCTTTTTTTGAATAATATCTTGTGATACTCTGAAATCACATCTACTGGATTTTCCTTATAAAACTGCCTGCCGTTATCAATCAGATAGACCCGGTCGCACATTTTCTCAATCA
The DNA here is from genome assembly GCA_964584935.1 of uncultured Eubacteriales bacterium. Taxonomy (GTDB): domain Bacteria; phylum Acidobacteriota; class Aminicenantia; order Aminicenantales; family Aminicenantaceae; genus CAZPBN01. Next base: position 6,697 of record CAZPBN010000041.1, read on the forward strand.
CTGCCAGGTCGTGAGAAACCAAGACAATTGTTTTTCCTTTATTTTTAAACTCTTCAATCTTTTGATAGCATTTCTTCTGAAAATTCTCATCCCCGACCGCTAAAATCTCATCAATAAGAAGGATATCCGGATTCACATTTATGGCAATGGAAAATCCCAGCCTCACATACATTCCTGATGAATAAGTCTTTAGAGGATTATCTATAAAGTTTTCTAGTCCGGAAAAATCAATGATTTCGTTAATTCTGGCATTAATCTCCTTTCTCTTAAACCCCAGGAGGGAGGCATTCACATAAATGTTTTCCCTTCCGGATAATTCAGTGTGAAATCCGGCTCCCAGTTCGATAAGTGCGGCAATAGTCCCCCGGGCATGAATTTCCCCTTCATCCGGAAAAATAATCCCAGCAATCAATTTAAGCAAAGTGCTCTTTCCAGAGCCGTTTTCTCCGATAATTCCTACTGTCTCCCCTTCTTGAATGCTCATATTGATGTTTTTGAGAGCATAAAAATCTTCAAATGAGGACGACCTGCCTCCCTTAAAGAAATTCAAAGCTGCATATTTAATATTGGAAGACTTTTGGCGGTATCTCCTGAACTTTTTTGAAAGATTGATTATTTTTACAGCTTCCATTATATTTCTTCAGCAAATCTTTTATTGTGGTGATTGAAAAACAAATGCCCCAGCACAAAAAACACGCCCCCTATCAAAAAAAGTACTCCCCATTGAGTTAGAGAGATTCCTTTATTATTCAGCAGCAAATTCCTGTATCCTTCTACAAACTGCACCGCCGGGTTTAATTTATACAATGTTTGAAACCGCTCCGGCACAAGTTCGACAGGATAAATAATGGGAGTGAGCCAGAACCATATTTGCAGAAATATCTCTAATAAATGCTTCACATCTGAGAAAAAAACATTAAATGCAGAAAAGAAAAAACTCAACCCCATATTAAAGGCGGTCTGGAATATGATGATAATGGGAAGAAAAAGCAGCGGAAGTCCGAGTTGAATTTTAAAAAGCAAAAGAGCTGGAATCAAAATCAAGAAGGTGAGCAGGAACTGGACCAGATTGGACAGCACAACAGACAAAGGAAGAACCTCTCTCGGAAAGTAAACTTTTTTTATCAAATTTCCATTGTCTTTAATGGATCCGACAGACATAGACAATGAAGAAGCCAGAAAGCTCCAGGGCAAAAAAGCGCACAAGAAAAAAACAGGAAAATTTTCAACCCTGATCCTGATGATGTATTTGAATGCTATGGTGTAAACCACCAGCATCACCAGGGGATTCAATAAAGACCAACAAAAGCCCAGCAGAGAGCCTTTATATTTAACTTTTAAATCTCTTGAAACCAGACTGAAAACCAAGAATCTGTATTGATAAATCTCTTTTAATTTATTGATCATCTGTTCATACAGTCTCTTTTCTCATTTTAATGACCCGGGCCGGAGAGCCCGCTGCAATGGCAAAATCTGGAATATTCTGATTCACAAAAGAGTTGGTCCCAATCACACTGTCTCTTCCTATGGAACATCCATCCATAACTCTGACTCCGGCTCCCAGCCACACATTATCCCCTATTTCAATGCCTCTGCATTCAGCTCCCTGATGACTGATGGGGATATCAGTCCTTTCCATGGAATGATTTCCTCCTCCCATCAAATAACAATAAGCTGATACCAGCACATCATTTCCTACTTTCACTCGGCAGTCTCTTGAAAATATAGTGGACATCATTCCTATATTGGTTCGGCTCCCGATTTCAATCTGACCGCCTTTGCTGTTTAACACAGCATTCCGGCTGATAAGTGTATTATCTCCGATTGTAATTTTGGAATTCTCTCCGCCGTAAGCATCCAGGACCACATAGTCATTGACGGCTGCTCCACTTCCTATTTCAACTTTATGGGGATGTCTTAAGCTCACATTCCTTCCCCAAATCAC
>CAZPBN010000042.1:0-6858 GCA_964584935.1 uncultured Eubacteriales bacterium
CGTGAGCTGGGTTTAGAACGTCGCGAGACAGTTCGGTCCCTATCCGCGGTAGGCGAAGGAAATTTGAGAGGACCTATTCCTAGTACGAAAGGACCGGAATGGACGAACCTCTAGTGTACCAGTTGTCCCGCCAGGGGCATCGCTGGGTAGCTACGTTCGGATAAGATAACCGCTGAAAGCATATAAGCGGGAAGCTTGCCTCAAGATTAGATTTCCCTCCCTTCGGGGCTAAAGGTCCCTTGTAGACGACAAGGTTGATAGGCTGGATGTGTAAGTCCGGTAACGGATTCAGCTAACCAGTACTAATAGACCGTGAGACTTGACCATAAAGTTTATTCAAGGTAAAAAAACACAATAATAATTTTATAAAAGGATTTATATCCTTAAAATAAGAAATTTTCCCGGCAACCATAACGAAGAGGCCACACCCGTTCCCATTCCGAACACGGAAGTTAAGCTCTTCAGTGCCAATGGTACTGCTCCGGCGGCGGAGTGGGAGAGTAGGTTGTTGCCGGGTTTTTTTTTATAATAAAAAAAATCCGTATAGGTTCAGCTTGTATCCAGTCAACACATATGGGATAATCGTACCCTCTTATAAAAAACCGCTATCAGGAGATATCAAGATGCCAAAAATAATTTCGAGAAGAATCTTTATGAACCAAAGTTTTGGCTTAGGTGCCGGAGCTTTTTTGCTAAGTAAGATTCCAAAATTTCAGACTGGAAAAGACACAAAAATTCCTTTACTGGTGACCAGTCACACAAACGAAACCGGAAAGAAGGCTGTAGAAAAGGGTATGGAAATATTGAGCAGCGGAGGCTCGGCTCTGGATGCTGTTGAGAAAGCAGCCAACATCATAGAGATGGATCCTGAAGATTTGAGCGTGGGATACGGGGGATTACCCAATGAGGAAGGCAACGTGCAGCTGGATTCTTCTATCATGGATGGGAAGACTTACAATGCCGGTGCTGTCGCCTGTATTGAAAATATAAAAACTCCGAGTTCTGTTGCCAGAATTGTTATGGAAAAGACAGACCATGTCATGCTGGTAGGAAGATATGCCCTGGAATTTGCCAAAAAATGGGGATTTAAAGAAGAAAATTTATTAACCGATAAAGCGCGTGAAATCTGGCTACGCTGGAAAACAGAATTGAGTAAAAGGGATGACTGGGGCCCTCCGGACCATTTGAGAAATCTTCCAAAAATGAAGACAGCCTGGTTGGAGTCACAGAACGTGGAATATCACACAGGGACAACCAATGTTCTTGCCGTGGATAAAAAGGGGGATATAGCAGGAATCACCACCACAAGCGGACTCAGTTTTAAAATTTCCGGAAGAGTGGGGGATTCTCCCATAATCGGGGCTGGTCTTTATGTTGACAACGACGTGGGAGCAGCCGGAGCCACAGGACGCGGTGAGGATGTGATCAAATCCTGTGCTTCCTATTTTATCGTTTTGCGTATGAAAGAAGGAAGAACACCTCAACAGGCATGTGAAGATGCTATGAAGATGATTGTTGATAAATACAGGAAAATAAATCCCGATTTTTACCCTGGAGAAAGTTTTGTGGCTGTGAATAAAAAAGGAGAATTCGGGTGTGCCCGAATGCGGGGAAAAAGGCCCAGTGAAATTTCTGTGATGAATGAATCCGGCTATTCCATATATAAAGGCTTAGTGGTTTTCCAATAACTCTGATATGGATAACTCGATAACTCAGCTTGGCTGATTTATTTTCAAGAAAATAAATGAATTATGTAATTGCCTTCAGGGAAAGAGAATTCTTAAAAGCAATATTTATAAGGAAAAATAAATTTTAAAAAACATAGGAATTTGCTTTTTGGATATGCTGTGATTTCGAATCATTTTTCTTATTTCATACAGCTGTTTCGGTAAAAGATGGGGATTCGTCTTGGCTGGTGAATTTTATTGATAATTTTCTGCTTCTTCGCGGCTAAGGATATGATATTCGACTGAGGTGGCTCCATAATCGAGAAACTGCTGAACCTGTTCCGGCTCCACTTCTTTAGGTACGCCGCTTGCCATGGGGAAAATGATGATTTTACCGCTTTTGTGACCGGTAGCAAGGGAGATGAATTCCTTCATCAGGGATTCAGGACGCATTCCCCCGCCGATGATGAAGAGATACCCTTTAGACCCGGCCGAAAAAACAAGTCCTGCTATGATAAGGATAAGTCCAAAACAAACGGAAGCTTTTCTCATCATTCTCTCTCGAAATTTTAATTTATGACAGTTTACATATTTGCAAATTATTTTTCAAATTTATTTTATTTTAAATTATAAAAAATGGGGCGGTTAGCTCAGTTGGGAGAGCGCGGTATTCGCAGCGCTGAGTGCGGGGATTCAAGTCCCCTACCATCCACCACTTTTTCATATAGGCAAATGAAGTTTGTCCCAGGCATGAAAACAAGCTTGACATTTTACAGGTAATGAATTATATTTCAAATAGTTGCTAATAAAAGCAACAATACGAAATATAAAATAAAATAATCAAGTCATGAAATTCATTCAATTCAAAGATGCTCTTAAAGAATTTACGCTTTTCTCTTTAAACGACATCAAATTGCTTGATCCTCATTTTCACAGGAGAAGGCTCATTGAATGGCAGGAAAAAGGGTATATCAAAAAAATAGCTAAGGGACGTTATATTTTCTCGGATCTCCCCATTGATGAAAATGTAATGTTTGAAATCGCAAACCGCCTGTACAATCCTTCCTATGTATCCCTTGAATCAGCTTTGTCTTATTATCACTTCATCCCTGAAGCGGTTTATGGAATCACATCTGTCTCCACGCGCCGGACCTATTCATTCATGACCCCACTAGGTAAATTTCATTACAGAACCATCAAGCCAACCTTTTTCTTCGGCTATCAAATGGTGACGTTTAACTCCAAGGTTTTTAAAATTGCTGATATGGAAAAAGCTGTTCTTGATTTTTTCTATCTCCATCCAGAGTTAAAATCTGAGAGTGACATCTATTCTCTGCGATTTAATGAGGAAGCCTTTAGGCAGCAATTTAACCGAAAGAAACTTCAATATTACCTTAAGAAATTCTCTAAAAATGCATTATCTGAGAGAATTTCAGTCTTTTTGAAATTAATGATAAAGCATGGACAGGATGAATCTAATGCTTAATATGAAACAGATTGAAAGTTTTTACCCTGATTTTTTAAAGCCTTTCAAAAAAAATCTACTTAGGGAATATCTTCAGTGCAAGATCCTTGAGGCTTTGTTTGGTTGCCCTTTTGGGAAACATTTGTATTTTATGGGAGGAACAGCTATCCATATGCTCCATGGAAGCCATCGTTTTTCTGAAGACCTGGATTTTGATAATCAAGGCCTGATGCCGGATGACTTTAAAGTTCTTGTTTCTCAAGTTATAAGACGAATAAGCCTTCAGGGATATAATATTGATTCAAGAATTATCATTAAGAATGCATTCAGAGCTTATCTCAAATTCCCTGAGATTCTTTATAAATATGAAATCACCAGGGATAAGCAGGAAAAACTATCCATTCAAATCGACACAGAGCCTCAGAATTTTCCATATTCCAAAGAACAATTCATTTTGAACAAATTTGATGTGTTTCAAAGAATCAATTCTATTCCTATTGATCTGCTTTTGTCTCAAAAGATTCTTTGTGTTTTTACTCGGCCCCGCATCATAGGACGGGATTTTTATGACATCATATTTCTTATGGGAAAGACACATCCCAATTTTTCTTATCTTGAGAAGAAGCTCAATATAAGTAATCCTGATGTGCTTAAAAAAAAGATTCTTGAGAAATGCAGGAATGTTGATTTCAATCGATTAGCCAGGGAGGTATCCCCATTTCTTTTTAATCCAGATGATGCCCAAAAAATCTCTCTTTTCCCGGAATATATTAAAAAGGTAGATTTTAATAAATTAAGGGAATGAGTAAACCATTCCCGGTTAAATTTGTGATTGACCGCATGCTAGGAAAATTAGCCAAATAGTTGAGAATCCTTGGCTTTGATACTCTTTTTTCTCCAATATAACACACACAAAAAACACGTCCGGTCAACAAGAAACCCGTAGAAAAGAGAGAATATCAGAAAATCAGTTTAATAGAGGCATAAAAAAAATAGAAATTTTTCTGTTCACTGAACAAGAGGACTGGAGTCTTATAAATATTCTGTTTGTTCCACAACATCCATACAGAGCTGAGATTGAAGGAGAAAGTAAAAAAATAGGCAAATGGGTATTGTGTCACTGTTTTTTTAGGAATGGATTGGATTCAACCCAAAGTGGAAAAAAACTGATGAAAATGGTAAATTAATCAGGCGATAATTCCTGATATCATTGTGGGCGGTTAGCTCAGTTGGGAGAGCGCGGCGTTCGCAACGCTGAGGTCGGGGGTTCAAGTCCCCTACCGTCCACCATTTCCTATTTTTAAAAAGACCTGAACATTCTCATTGTATCTGAAAAATTTCTGGAGAAATATTTTTTCAGACTAAAAATTGAATGAGGAAAAAATCTGGAAGAAATAAGAGGAATCTGTACAATCCGGTTGCAACTTTTTTATCTGCAATACGATTCCTTGATTTTTCATTTCCCAATTCAGTTTTCATTAGTGTTTGAAAAAATATTTTATTGTGATAAATTTATTATGTATGAAGTCATAAAATGAGTGTCTAATCATATTTTTATAATTATGTAAGAGGAGAGAAATGAAACCATCAATCAAACCAAAAAATCCCTGTTTTTCATCCGGACCCTGTGCCAAACATCATGGACATACTCTGGACAACCTAAAAAACGCGCCTCTGGGGCGTTCTCATAGAAGCAAGTTAGGAAAAGGCAAACTGCAGGAATCCATTGAGAAGACCAAAAAAGTTCTTGAATTGCCTTCAGACTACAGAGTTGGAATTGTCCCGGCTTCTGATACCGGAGCCTTTGAGATGTCGATGTGGTCGATGCTTGGAGCAAGAGGTGTGGATGTGTTTGTTTGGGAGTCATTCAGTAAAGGATGGGCAACCGATATTAAGGATCAGTTGAAGCTTGAGAATGCGAGAATTTTTACAGCTGATTACGGGAAGCTTCCAGACCTTTCCCAGGCTAATTTTGATAACGATATCGTCTTTGTATGGAACGGAACAACAAGTGGAGTGAAAGTACCTGATGGAGATTGGATTCCTGATGACAGAAAAGGTCTGACTTTGTGTGATGCCACCTCTGCTGTTTTTGCCATGGAGGTCCCTTATCACAAGCTTGATGTGATCACTTATTCCTGGCAGAAAGTGTTAGGAGGAGAGGCAGCCCACGGTATGCTGATCCTGTCTCCCCGGGCTGTGGAAAGGCTCGAAAACTACACTCCTCCCTGGCCACTCCCTAAGATTTTCCGTATGATAAAAAAGGGAAAACTCAATGAGAAAATCTTTGAAGGCTCAACCATCAATACTCCTTCGATGCTTGCCAATGAGGATTATCTGGATGCCTTGGAATGGGCAGAATCCGTAGGAGGATTACAGGGGTTGATCGAGCGCAGCAACTCGAACCTGGGAGTTTTTGAAGAATTTGTTGCACAGCATGGCTGGATCAGTTTTCTTGCCGAACGAAAGGAAATTCGGTCCAATACCAGCGTCTGTCTGAATGTTGATTTGCCTGAAGAAAAGATTAAAGAGATTGTGACCCTTCTTGCTGATGAAGGTGTGGCTTATGATTGTGCATCCTACCGGGATGCGCCTGCAGGGCTGCGGTTCTGGTGCGGGGCGACCGTGGAAAAGTCTGACCTTCAAATTGTTGTCCAGTGGCTTGAATGGGCATATGAACAGGTTAAATAAAACTGGAATCAGATAAAGCTATACTTTTTTTGCTGCCTGAAGCATGATGTCTTGGATACGGGGAACGATACTGTCGATATCTTCGATGATTCCTTCCCTGAGCATGTGATTATCCAGCAGTTGAAGAGCCAGGGATTTGAGGATTTTTGAGTTGGGATTCTTTTTGTGAATGCGCTCCATTTCCTTTATGAGCTTGTTGTTGGGATTGATCTCAAACACTTTTCTGGTGTATTGATATTCCTTATTAACAATTTTCATGATTTTTTCAACCTGGGCTGAAGGGCCTGCTGAGGGTTGAACCAGAATGCAGGGACTGTCCACAAGCCTGTTGGATATACGGACATCCTGGATTTTATCCTCATATAAAGATTTGAGATAATCCACAAATTTTTGAACATCCTGGATATCTTCTTTTTCTTCTTTTTTGGCTTCATCCAGTTTGATATCAGCACTTTCCACTGATTTTATTCCTTTCCCTTCATATTCTCTGAGATTATCAAGAACAATTTCATCAAGAGGATCAATGAGATATAAGACTTCGGTGTCTTTTTTCTTAAAAGCTTCCAGTGCCGGATTTTTTTCTATGGATTCATAATCGATTCCCGTAAGATAGTAGATTTCATTCTGGCCTTTTGGCATTCGTTCCGTATATTCTTTCAAATCCGTGTATTCGTCTTTTTGTTTTTTTGAGCTGGGAAATAACAGCAGGTTTGACAGTTTTTCTCTGTTTTCAAAGTCAACCGCAATTCCTTCCTTGAAGTTTTTATTGAAATTGTTCCAGATTCTTATGTATTGATTTCTGTCCTTGTTTTTTATTTTTTCGAGATGGGAGAATAATTTTCCCATAATATGTTTTTTAATCTTGTTTATCTTTACGTTATTTTGAATAGATTCCCTTGATATGTTCAGAGGCATATCTTCTGAATCAATGACTCCTTTGATAAACCTTAAGTATTCAGGAAAAATTTCCTTACTGGCTTTTTGAATGAGCACTTTTCTTGAATAAAGGTCAACTCCTGGTTCGGTTTTAAACAG
>CAZPBN010000043.1:0-6265 GCA_964584935.1 uncultured Eubacteriales bacterium
ACCCCCGACCCGCTGATTACAAATCAGCTGCTCTACCAACTGAGCTACGCTGGCATCTTGATCTTTCTGTTTTTAGTTCGATTGGAATTTCGGGCTAAATAAAAAAAAAGAAAAAAAGCACCACTATTCCTCAAATTCAATATTCGAAATCAGCTATTTTAATAAATAAAAAAATTCAATAAAATCCTAGTATAATTTAAGGATTTTGTCAAGAATCAATTTGGAAACTTTCCCACATTTTACGCAAACAAAATGAATTTACTTCTAAGGAATAGCTAAGTAGATGAAACTCCCGAAAAATGAAGGGAGAGATGTAAATTTCAAAATCCCCTCTATTTGCTCTTCGGAGGAGCTTTGAACAAAGGCCTTCTGTGGCAAAAGAAGCCACCAAGACATTTGTATCAAAAACAACTTTCAAGATATAACCTTAAACACATCTTCATCTATCACCATTCCCCTTGTCTTCGCTTTTGCTGATATCCTCTCTTTTATATCTTTAAATTTCTCTTCCCAAAGATAAGTTCTGAGAGCATCTTTTATTAGATCACTCTTTGATTTTCCTCTTTCTTTGGTTGCTTTTTCCAGTTCCGAAGCCATCTTTTCGGGAAGACTTACAGAAATAACTTTTCTCATTTTCTCCTATTGTATTACATTCTAATAAATTATAAAGAGTATCAAGAAGGCAAAATGACAAAAATAGGGACACAATACATGTTTCCTTATTTTTGCCTGTAGTAGGTTGTTTTTGCTTGTTTCTTTCCGGAAAAAACAATAAAAAAAACAGGAAACAGGTATTGTGTCCCGGATTATTCAGTCCGAATGTCGTACCGATCCTCTCCAGCTCATACAGTTGGAACCAGAGATAAGTGGGACCCATCGCGGCCACGACGGCATAGGCTTCGAGCTTCGCCTCATCGACTTCAGAGCAGTCTCCGAGAACCGCCAGAATTTTCAGCAGATCTTTTTTCTCCAGTTCATCCAATGAAGGGGAAAATGCGAGGGAATTGTACCCCCGGTTGATGATCGAGCAGGCGTTGGGAATCATGCGCACGATTCTTGAAAAGCTGCCGATATTTTCTGATATTTTGGACATGGATATTTTCGGTGCCAGAGAAATGATGACTGCATCCTGTCTCAGAACGGGTTTGATTTCATCAAGTACAGGAATGATGGCAGGCGGGTGGATTGCAATGAACACGACATCGCATGAGGCAGGCAGTTGGTTATTGGATGAGACTGTTATTTCCGGAAATTTGTTTTTAAGGGAATCTAAAATATCCGGCCGCTTCATTTTAAATGCTATTATCTATATATGAACATATTTTCATGTCAAACAAAGGGCTCTTTGTCAAGTCTCTTTTTGCTTTTCGGGTTTTTTATGATGAATCTGGTCGGACCGAGTGAGCCATTTCCGCCTTTGTTTGGCGGCCGTGTTGGTTTTATTGGAAGGATAATAGCTGCCCTCACCCACCCTGAAGATTGTATACAAATTGCTATGAAAATTGCGATGGTTTCTCTTGGCGTCGGATTAATTTCTTTAATTGTGGGCACAGTTTCTTTAATATCATCTTTTATCATAAAATCGCGTTAAGATTTTAAGCTTGGATGAATCAAAGGCTAAAAACAGCTAATCTAGTAAAACGACAACAAAGTTTTGTACGAATCCAACCAATCCTTAAAAACTCTACTGTGTCAGTTTGTGTCACCTTTCTGCATAATTCAATGCAAACAATACAGACAATCGGAATAATACAATTCCCCTCTCGATTTTCTTAACTTTCTTTTTTAAAGTAACTTGCTGACTTTCCGATATTTACGGAAAAGTTCTAAAAATCTTCCTGGAGGATTTTGAATCCATTGCTTCCTTCTTCTATTATGCTTCTCTAAAATTATCGATATCAACTAATTCCATTATATCTTTTATAAAAACTGTGCCCAAACTTTGCCCAAAATTTTTCATAAAAATATTAAGCATACTTCCCCACCCGTGTCACAAATACGTCACAAATTCGACTGATTTACGCTGAAATTATGGTATTAGGATTGAAAGGACAAAACAGTGTAAGTTGCTGATAAAAAAGGTAAATAGGATATGACCCGTGGAGGACTCGAACCTCCAACCCGCGGATTAAGAGTCCGCTGCTCTTCCAGTTGAGCTAACGGGCCATAAAAATAACACTAGTTTAGAAAAGTAGCTCATACTTGTCAAATCATTTGCTTTTAAAATCCCTGATAATTTCATTTGCGGATGAATCCGCTTTAATTTATAATTTCACACAAGAGGCTATAAAGATTATGAATGACAGCACCTTAATCATTATAGTGATTTTTGGCTTTATTATCCTTTTTTTGCTTTTAGTATGGATTTTCAAATCAGCTTCTTCAAAATTTGACGAAATCAAACGCACGCAAAAAGAGGATAAATCGCTGATGCTGATGCAGCAGCAAATAAGCCACCTCACTCAAAATATAAACCAACAGCTTCAAAATATGAGCAGTCAGTTCCAAAAAACGACAGGAAATATCGGAACGGCTCTCGGAGATGTCAAAAAAGATCTGGGAAAAATGGAAAATGTCACTAAGGAGGTCCTGGAAAAAGCCAAAGATATCTCAAATTTGGAAGACCTTCTCAGAGCCCCTAAATTCAGAGGGGGACTCGGGGAATTGTTCCTTGAAGACCTTTTGGCTCAAATTCTTCCTCCTGCTCATTATCACATGCAGCATAAATTTAAAAGCGGAGAACAGGTGGATGCCATAATAAAAATAGGGAAAAATATTGTTCCCATTGATTCAAAATTTCCTTTAGAGAATTTTAAAAAATATGTGAAAGAAACAGATGAAAATGAAAAACAGAGTCTAAAAAAAAAGTTTGTCTTTGACGTAAAAAAGCATATTGACTCCATAGCCAATAAATATATTCTCCCGGACGAAGGAACTTATGATTTTGCCCTGATGTATATTCCTGCAGAAAACATTTATTATGAAACCATTCTCAAGGATGAAAACTTTGGAGAAGGAAAAAGTATATTTTCATACGCCACTCAGAAGAAAATCATCCCAGTGTCACCGAATTCCTTTTTCGCCTACCTTCAAGTGATTGTCCTTGGTCTTAAAGGCCTCCATATAGAAAAATCAGCCCAGGCTATATTCCAATCACTATCCCAGCTTCAGGGAGATTTGGGAAGGTTCAGATCAGATTTTGAGCTCATCGGCTCCCATTTGAACAATGCTAAAACAAAATTCAATGATGCCGAAAAAAGGCTTGATAAATTTTCAGATAAACTCGAATTTTCCGGTGAAAAAAGCACAAAAGAATTATTAGAAAAACCTCATAAAGAAAAATAACAATTCACCATCTGACTTTATATTTTCGTTTTCTTTTCCAATCCCTGATATTTGTATAGATTGAGGCAGCCAATGCCAAAATCAATAAGATCAATGTGAAAATATCGATAAGTTTTGCTTTAACATCCCATCCCGTGAATGAATCCACAAGAAATTTCGTGTAAGAATCAGGCATATAATAATATCCCAGCTTTGCCCTGACCTGCCAATGCCAATCCGTACTCGGACAGTATCCATAGCCGTACCAAATCCCCAGGAAAAACCAGGAAAAAGCTGTGAGCAGTATAACAACAAGATTTGCTTTTCTGGTCTTTTTCCAAATCCAGCCAAATAGATTAAAAACAATCAAAGAGGAATGAAAGACGAAAAAAAACACATTCAGAAATTCATATAGGAACATTCTTATTCTTAACCTATTTTTATTTTATACACTATTCAAGAATAATAATACAATCATTCTCATTGAAAAATATCCGAAGTCAAAGTAATATTAAATGACTGTCATGTGCCTAGCTAATAATTTCCAGAGCCTACACCAATAAAATAAGGAGGCATATGCCGTGGATATTGATATCATCATGGCCGGGGCTGGTCCTGCTGGAGCTTCAGCAGCCTATTGGTTGAGAAAAGCAGGAAAAAAGTCCTTCTTCTGGAATCGGATGCCCACTGATCGAAAATCCTCAAAATATCATATGCAATGAGATCGTGCTATAATAAGAAAAAGGTGAAAAATTGACCAGAAAAAATATTGCCTTCATTTTGTTTTTCTTTTTGATTGTGTTCCCAGCATATTCCCAAAAGAAAAATTCTATCCAGGTCATTAATCTGAAGGTTGCAGCGGATGAAGAGTTCAGAGAAACCCTCAATTGGCAATTGGTGATTAAGAAACAAATTGCTTTTGCTTCCAATAAATTTGAAAAAAAGTTCGGAATTCAATTCAAAATGAAAAAAATAGTCTATTGGAACTCCGATAATTCCCTTCATTCCATGCTTGGTTTGTTAAATGATTTGAGAAAGAAAATTTCAAAAGGAGATTATGATATTGTTTTGGGATTTTCCGGTCAGCCCCATCTTGAATACAAGCAAAAAGGAATTGCCTCTTATCCAAAATGCTATGCCTTTGTGAGAAAAACATCCCCTTCTTTATCCAGAAGAATCATCCTTCACGAACTGTGTCATCTTTTCGGAGCGATCGATCTCGATGAAAAGGGTTCTATTATGGATAAAACAGACTTGGGGGAGGAACTGGATTCATTCACAACCCAAATCATCCGACTCAATAAAAACAGGCTTTTCGACACATATCATTTTCCCCTGAATAAAGAATTAAGAAGCAAAGCCATCATCCTTTATAATCAAAGGAAAAGATTAAATAAAATGGAAACCGGAATCCACATCCATTTATCTTCAATCTATTTGGAAAACAAAGACTATGATTCTATGATTAGAGAATGCCAAGAGGCTTTATCGAGAGATCCTGAACTATATAATGTCCATCATCTTTTGGGAATCGCTTATAAAAAAAAAGGCATGATCGATCAAGCCATCACACAGTCCAAGAAAACTCTTCAGTTTCATCCCTCTCTTCCCGAAGCTTATTATAACCTAGGGATCGCTTATATGAAAAAAGAATTGTTCACTAAGGCTATCAAAATGTATAGAAAAGCCATTGAACTCAATCCTTTTTATGCCAAAGCCTATTTAAACCTGGGGTATGTTTATTTACAGATGGAAATGGCTGATGAAAGCATTCAATTGTGTCAAAATGCTCTTAATTTATATCCCCGATACGCAGAAGCCCTGTCAACTCTCGGAGCTGCCCTTATATTAAAGGGAAATTATCCAGAAGCAGAACAGTATTCCCTAAAGGCATTAAAAATAAAAAAGAAACCTGGTACGCCCGGAGGGATTTGAACCCCCGACCTTTGGATTCGAAGTCCACCGCTCTATCCGCTGAGCTACGGGCGCACTGTTTATAATTCCAATCACATCGTAACTAATTCTAAACTTTATAAAATAATATTTATTTAAATATTTAAGGCAAGAGAAAATGTCACTAAATATGGTGAATTGAGAAAAATATATTACTCTTCTTCTTCTTTATATTCGACCGAATTGAGATGCTCTATTCCCTTTTCTGTAATCTCCATATAGGTTTTGCCCTGGTCTTCATGAAAATCAATCAATTCATTATCCAGAAGGTCACCCAGAACTTCTCTATATTGTTCGACATCCTTATCCGTATATTTCTTCAAATAATAAGCAAGGACAAATTCTGCTAAAGCCCTGTTTGTATCTGTTCCTTTTAACACCTTAAGTATGAACAAATGATAATTCTGTATATCAACATTATTTTTTAATTGAACTGAAGGTTTTTTCTTCTGAAATACGCTGTCCGTTTCCCTTTTAATACTTTTGATTTCCTCTTCGGTGAGTTTGTATTTTTGATATAAATCTCCAATATCTTTCTTTGCCAGTTCAGCGGAAAAACCCAACTTCATATAATCATCCTTTAATTTGGATATTTCTTTTTCCATGGGTTTTCTTATTTTTCTCTGAATAATAAATTCCCAAATAAGTAAAGCGACAATCACTCCCCATAAAATGACTTCATGGAGCTTAAGATTAATGATCCAATTGATAATATTATCCATTCTCAAATACACTCACTTGATTTTATGTATATACACTTTTACCCTTAATATATCACTTTTTAAAACAAAGGCAAATTAAAATTCTAAAACTTTTTAATAAATGCTAGAATCTTCGCCTTTGATTTCATATTGACAATCAAATCAATTCCATATAAATTTATTTTTTGAGTTGATCCATTTTGCAGGAACAATTGAGCGGGCATAACTCAGTGGTAGAGTACGAGCTTCCCAAGCTCGGGGTCGCGGGTTCAAATCCCGTTGCCCGC
>CAZPBN010000044.1:0-5323 GCA_964584935.1 uncultured Eubacteriales bacterium
ACTTTTGCTAAAAACATATATTAATAATGTTAGAAAAGTGGTATTATGTCAATAGAAAATTTTATGTGAGGTTCCCCCAATTTTATTCTGTAGGATCCGCTCTCTGCATCGGTCCGTAGGACATTTTTTAAGTTAAAAACCATCATACGTCTTGCATCTCACGTGTTTTAAGATTCTTATATTGCTTCATTTGAAGGGAAAGGGAGGCTGGGAGAGGTGCTCCTCAAAATTTATGTTCCAATCCTGAATTTAATTGATCCATTGATTAACAGTGATTTACGGAGAAAATGAATCAATTTTTAAGACCTTAGCTGCATTCATGCCCTATATGGCTGATCTCTTGTTTTTTTTCTGCCAGCTTCACTGCTTTGGCAATTCTCCTGATTTTTGTTTCAGGAAGTTTGGAATCCAGAATCCAATAAATGATTTGCTTCCTCCGTCCCGGAGGAAAAGAGTCCCAGTTTTTCAGAGCCTTCCTATTTTTTTTCAGTGCGTTTTCCAGCTCAGGCGGCACATCGAGAACATCCGGGATTAGCTGTCTATCCATCTGAAACAAATCGCTTCTTCCACGGCATCTTCATAGGAAATTGTTCTCTTCCCAGTATGCTTCTTGTAAGATGATAAAGAAGGTCTATGAAGTTGATCCTCTCATCTGTCCCAAATGCGGGGGAACCATGCCTGCCTGTGCACTGCACGCAGACAGGCGCATTGTCTCTTTTATCAAAGACCATAAAGTCATTGACGGGATTATAGACCATCTCAAACTGACCTTTAAGGCAGAACGTCCTCCTCCTACACAAATCCAGCTTCCTAGGGCAACTGAGAAAAAAGTGCCATATCTATAAAAGTCTGGGTTTCTTTATTAATGTCGAGGTCTATTCTTTACCCCCATTATATTATCATTTTTACTAAAATTATCTTCTTCTTTCTTTTTCTCCTTGACATGATACTTTTATTTTCTCTAATATTGTTTATGGTGATGTTGAAAGGGAATGAAATAAGCGAAAATGAGTCAAAACCACAGCAGACCAAAAAAGCAAATTCTTATGTTTTTTCTTATGTTTAAATGCCTCGTCATCACCCTTCTTTGATTCATCTCCCTTTGAACTCAGGTATTTATTTTTGTGATGAACCCCGGAATTAAACTATTAAGGAAGATAGGTTTCTTCTTTCTTTTATTGACTTATATCGATTTTTGCTTATATTAAGGATAAAGATGCACAGGGGCAGTTTTGTGATAAGATTTCTGAAGCTAAATCCGCTGTCCTCTAGCAGGCAGCAAATCCAATTTTTTTTATAAAATGAGCTCTCTATTTTATTCAGAAATGAGTTGAGTTTTGGATAAGGAGGGGGATTAGTGGGAAAAGATAAAAAATCCAATAATCATTCAAAAAAAGCAGAACATAATCTTCGCCAGATTGAATGGATGTTGAAAAGCAAGGAGTTGGGAAAGGAAGATTATGTCCCTGAATACGGGGACCTAAGTGAGCTCAACAAGGATGGATTGATTTTATCTTTAATTGGAAAAGAACAGCTTAGAAATATTGCCTCGGATTATCTTGATTTGCTCGAGACTTCAGCGGCTGTTTATGAGCGGAACGGCGACTATGCACTGGGTTTGTTTTCCTCGGGGTGGTGCCGATTGATGGATGCTGCCTCCCGGAAACTCTGCCGGACTTCAAGCAACCGGAATGCGTTAAAGAGCGGCAAATGGCTGTGCCATGAGTCGTGCTGGAAAGACGCCTCTCTTAAATCCATAAAAAAGGGCAAGCCCATTGATGTTCCCTGCAGCGGCGGCATTAATCTGTATGCGGTTCCTGTGCGGGCAGGCGGCGAAATCGTAGGGTCTATAAATGTAGGATACGGCGAGCCTCCTAAAGACGAGGTTGAACTTGAGAAGCTGTCCCGAAAATATCCGATTCCTGTCAAAGAGCTTAAGAAACAGTCAGAAAAATACCAGGCCCGTCCTCAATTCATCGTTGATTTAGCCAAAAGGAATCTCAGAAGAAGCGCGGCCTATTTGGGTTCGCTTATTGAGTCCAGAAAGATGGAAAAGGAGCTTCACCAGAGTGAGGAGAACCTTCGGACCACCCTCAACTCCATTGGCGATGCGGTGATGGCAACCGATACTAAAGGAAACATAATCCGCATGAATCCTATTGCTGAGAAACTCACAGGATGGAAGTTTGATGAGGTTCAGGGGAAAAAGTTAGAAAATTTTTTTCACATTGAAAATGCCTTGACCGGAGAAAAAGTCAAAAATCCGGTAAAAAAAGTGCTGGAAACCGGACTTATAAAAGGCCTGGCTAACCATACCAAACTGATTTCCAGGACCGGGGAGCAATACCAGATCGCTGATTCAGCCGCTCCCATCAAAGATGACCAGGGCAGTATTTCAGGTGTGGTGTTTATTTTCCGGGATGTGACTGAAGACTACCAGATGCGGGAAAAACTGAAAGCCAGTGAGATCAGATTACGGCAGCTGTTTGGAAATATGAGCAGTGCTGTGGCTGTGTACAAAGCCGTGGAAGAGGGGAATGATTTTGAATTTTTGGATTTCAACAAAGCAGCAGAGAAAATAGAAAATACCAGTAAAGAAAAAGTAATCGGGAAAAAAGTGACAGAAGTGTTTCCAGGCGTGAAAGATTTTGGCCTTCTGGATGTGTTCCAGAGAGTATGGAAAACCGGACAACCTGAAGACCATCCTGCTTCTCAGTATAAAGACGACCGGATTGCGGGATGGAGGGATAATTTTGTTTATAAGCTGCCCACCGGAGAAATTGTGGCCGTTTACGACGATGTCACTAAGCTCAAGCAGGCTGAAGAAGCGCTGCAGAAAGAGCATGATGAGATGCTGGCTTTATTCGATAATATGGAAGATGTGATCTATGTGGTTGACATGGATACCTGCGAGATACTATTCGTCAACCAGTTCACCAAAAAAGCTTTTGGAAAAGAACTTGTAGGGGGTATCTGTTATGAGGAATTTCAGAACTTCAGTGAGCCTTGTGAATTCTGCACCAATGAAAAGATAAAGGAGCTTAACGGAAAGCCTTACCACTGGGAATATCACAATCCTGTCACAGACCATGACTACGAAATTATGGATAAAGTAATCCAGTGGCCTGATGGGCGAAAGGTTCGCTTCGAACTTGCTCACGATATCACTGAGCGCAAAAAGGCCGAAGAAGAACTGGCTTCAAACTATGCCCTGCTTCACATGGCCGGCGAAACCGCTAGATTCGGCGGATGGAGTGTTGACCTGAGGACTGACACCTGCACCTGGTCTGATACTGTCGCGGATATCCATGGAACGCCCCAGGGTTATTCACCGCCACTAGAAGAAGGAATCAATTTTTACGCTCCAGGATGGAGAGAAAAGATCAGCCGGGTTTTTACAGACTGCGCACAAAAAGGCATCCCTTATGATGAGGAAATGGAGATCATCACCAAGCAGGGAAAGCGCGTGTGGGTTCGAACCGCAGGAAAACCAGTCAGAGATAATGATGGAAAAATCGTGAAAGTGCAGGGCGCTTTTCAAGATATAACCGTGCGAAAACAGGCCGAAATGAAACTCCGAGAGAGTGAGAGAAAGCTTTCCACATTGATGTCTAATCTTCAGGGAATGGTCTATTCCTGTTTAAACGATAAGAATTGGACCATAAAATTTGTCAGTCAGGGAGTCTATGTCCTGACAGGCTATAAGCCGGAAGAATTGATTGACAATCAGATTGTATCTTATAATGACCTGATCCATCCAGATGATCGTCAGCATGTATGGGAAACAGTTCAGGGAGCTCTTAAATCCCGATCCCCATTTACATTAGAGTATCGAATTATTTCCCGAGATGACTCTATAAAATGGGTTTGGGAACAAGGGCAGGGTGTGTTTTCTTCTGAGGGTGAGCTGCTTTCCTTAGAGGGTTTTATCACAGACATCACTGACCGAAAGAAGGCGGAAAAACAGGTAAGAAATAATCTGCGGGAAAAAAGCCTTCTTCTGCGGGAGCTCTATCACCGCACCAAGAATAACATGCAGATGATCGTCTCTATGCTGAATATAGCGGCATATAAAACGAAAAGGAGGTCAACAAAAGAAGCGTTCAAGGATATTGTCAATAAAATCTTTTCCATGTCTCTAGTGCATCAAAAGCTGTATGAAGCCCAGGACCTCTCAAAGATAAATCTAAAAGAATATATCGGAGATTTTTCGCAGCACTTGATCCAGAGCTATCGAAAGTCAAAGGATGATATATCCTTAAACCTGGATCTCCAGGATATTCACGTTTCTATTGATACCGCCATTCCCCTTGGATTAGCTCTCACGGAATTGATCTCCAATGTGTTCAAACACGCTTTTCCCAAAAATAAAAGAGGGGAGATCTTCATCGGACTGGAGCAGAGTAAAGAGGGAACCATCAATATTGAATTGACCGATAATGGTGTGGGAATCGATCCCACATTTGATCTGCGAAAGATATCAACCATGGGACTCCAAAACGTTTTCAATCTGATCGAATACCAGTTAGGGGGTCGAGTGTCGTATAAAGAGAAAAATGGCCTAAAATGGAAGATCAGCCTTGGTGGAGATAAGGAAAAGAAAAAGGATTGATATTGAAAAATAAAATCAAAGTTTTAGTGGTGGAAGACGAAGTGATTGTGGCTCGTTATCTCTGCATGGAACTAGAAACAAAGGGATTTGATGTCTGCGGTTTCGTGGTAACAGGCGAAGAAGCTGTAGAAATGGCTAATAAGAAAAACCTCCAGCTCATTCTTATGGATGTAAATTTGGCTGGTGAGACAGACGGCATCCAGGCTGCTGAGAAAATTTGGAAATACAAAAAAATTCCTATTATCTTCATGACCGGATACCCCCTCCAGGAAATTGAGGCTAGGGAAAAAAACCTAAAACCGGCGAGACATCTCAACAAACCAGTAGAGGTGGATCAAATCAAGCCGATTTACCAGAAACTTAAAGAGCTGTGATAATAAATTGACCGGATCTATTGTATTACAATTTATTAGATCTGCGCAGTCAGCCTCTTTCGGGCGTCCTCAACCTCAGCAAAACCTGGGTCCGCATCCTTCCACAGCTCCAGAAATCTCTCATAGTATTCCGCTCTTGAACTTTCCCCTCAAAATGTAAGAATCGCCCAGCACGATTCGGGTGTACATATGCCATCCCAGTTCCTCGCGCTCAAGAATCTTGAGATACTGCTCTTCTGCCTTGTTAAAATCTTCTTTGCCTACATAGACATTCCCTTTATTGATATGAACCATGATATTATCCGGATCAAAGGACTGGGCTTTATTCGCTTCAGCC
>CAZPBN010000045.1:0-5154 GCA_964584935.1 uncultured Eubacteriales bacterium
AATTTTGAACTCAGCATAATACGGCTTATGCAAAGCTTTGCATAAGCCGTAATAGCGGACCATAACCTGTCCTTTGTCAGGGATGTGAGAGGTCACCCGGGCTATAAACTCCAAGCTTGTCCCTGCGGAAGCAGGGATAATCCATAGACTCTGTCTCAGAGCTGTGTTTTCCGTATTGATAGACCACCTGCCCCTCATGCAGGGATAATCTTTTAAGCGAAAGGATAGGTCTAATCATGTATTTGCCCACCCGCTCGGTCTCTTCTTTGGTCTCAGTTCTGACTTTACTGTGCACATTGAATCCCGTATGACGCCAGTGAAGAATTTTTTGGACAAGGTCTTTATTTCCTATATATCGTCTTCTTTGATTCTGATGGGACCACTTAGAGTTGGAGGGATTGCTTTAGCTCTTTCTTTAGCCTCGATGCTTAACTTTGTATTTCTTTTTTATCTTCTGGAGAAAAAAATTGGCTTGATTCCCGGGAAGAAAATCGTGGGGTCTATTACTAAGTCTGTGGGTGCATCCGGAGTGATGGGAGTTTTGGTATGGATTATTGGAAGGAACTGGGAAAAAGCAGGAGATGTTTTCCTGTATAAACTTTTTCTGCTCGCCGGAGCTATTTTTCTGGGAGTGACCACCTATTTATTTATTCAATATTTAATAAACAGACAAGATGTCCAGGACTTGATAGCCCTTTTCAAAAGAGACAGGAACAGGGTAAAAAGACCGGAGAAATAGGATGAGAATAGTTCTTCAGAGAGTAAAAGAAGCTTCAGTGTTGATTGAAGGAAAGACCATCAGCCGAATCGGCCGGAAAGTATGTCTTTTGGTGGGAGTGGAAAGGGGCGATAAGGCTGAGGCAGTCGAATATCTGGCAAAAAAAGTGGTGGAACTTAGAATATTTCCAGATAAAGAGGGAAAAATGAATCTTTCTCTCCTGGATATAAGCGGTGAGGTTCTGGCTGTGTCCCAATTTACTTTGGCCGCCTCGGTTAAGAAAGGGCGCCGTCCCGGTTTTGACCGGGCGGAAAAGCCGGAAAAAGCAGAAGAATTGTTTAAAGTATTGGTAGATGAGCTTGAGAAAAAAGGCCTGCCCGTTAAAACCGGACGCTTCGGCCGGATAATGGAAGTCAGATTAATAAATGACGGACCGGTAACCTTTATTCTGGAAAAGTAAATCTCTTAGGTCTTTAGGAACTTCTTGAGCTAGGGTTCATATAACAGCCTGATTGATTCCCAGTGGGATTAGCATAGACAGAACCGCAATAATTTGGATCTCCATAGCCGGGAACTTTGCCGCAAGCGAGGGCGTGGGTTTCCAGTTCCCTTTCATCGATGATTTGAGGTTTTTGATATTTTTTTCTCATTTTTTTCCTTAAAAGCACTCCTTTTCTAATTCTATGCTTTTTTTTGCTTTTATTTCAAGGCTTTTTAGTCGAGCCGCGGCTTCGCGGCAACTGATGTTAGAGGATTTAGCATAATCTCCTTTTTCAATCATATTAAGCCCCGGGCAAATCCGGCAGTATTCTATCATTTTACAATTAAAACAACCGGGGATATCAACCAGAGTCAATTGTCTTATCCAGTTAGCCTCTTTTGAATTCAATATTTGCTTAAGAGATTGCCGGCGGAGATTTCCCAGGGTAAAAGGCCATTGTATACAGGGAAAAACATCCCCTTCAGGGGAAATAGAATAAAGGTCTTTTCCGGCATGACAAAGAGAAAGTTTAGCTTTTTCAGTGGATGCAATCTTTTCTTTTATAAACTTCTGTATGTTTTTTTGACTGGAATAAACTTTTATTAAATCTTTTTCTTCTACCGAAAATTCGACAGGATTACGGTTGCCGTTATTCTGAGGAGTTACCGTCAGGTCGAAGTTAGCAATCGCTCCTAATTTTTCAGCAAGTTTCTGGATTTGCGTTATTTCTCCCGCATTTTTTTTCATAACCAGACATTTAAGCTTGGTTTTTATTCCTGCTTCATTGAGTAGACGGAGGGCTTCCAATGATTTGCTAAAGGAACCGGGAACCTGGGTCATATAATCATGGGTTTCAGCTTCTGCTCCATATATGCTTATTCCCACATCAAGGGGACCCAATTCTTTTATTTTGCCGGCTGTTTTTTTATCAATAAGAGTCCCGTTGGTAAGCAAACGCAAGGCTAAATTTTTGTCTCTGGCATAAAAGGCAATTTTAAAAAAATCCTTTCTTAGAAAAATTTCTCCACCGGTTAAGCAGAAAAAAAAGCCTCCTGCTTCCGCAGTTTGGTCAATAATATTTTTTATCTCATCAAAGGTCAGCTCATCTTTTTTCCGGGAGGTCAAATAACAATGCCGGCAAGAAAGATTACAACGGTATGTCAATTCCATTGTGACATAAGCGGGCAGATATTTTTCCAGATTTTGCTGATGGAATTTATCGATAGGGGAAAGGGTATTCATGGTTGTTTTCATGTATTTTATTATTTTGGAGAAAGGAGGCTAAGGATTTCCTTTTTTTCTAATTCTTTTAAAAAATTCACCGTGTCTCTTTCTATTTTACTTTTTTCTTCTTCAAATTCCCGACTGATTTCATTAATGATCTCTTCTACTGTTCTGGTCCCATCAGACAGTTCCCATATTCTTGCTCCCACTTCATTTAGAGATAAAAAGCTTCCTCCTTCAGGGTGAATTAAAACGAGTTCATCTTCTACTTTTTTAAAGGCACAATTTTTATTGCGGCTGGCTATTTTTTTAATCAAATGGATTGCTCCCTTCTTTCGTCAAGGTATTCCCAAAAAGATTCATCTTCTTTAAAATAAAGCTCCTCCACCGGAATCTTTTCTATAAGATTGTAACAAAAAGTGAGCATATTTTCTCTATTAAGGTTTTTTCCAGGGAAAGAAAAGATGCAGGCCAGAATTTCTCTTATGGCCTGAAAAGAGGAAAGAGGGATGGTTTTATTTTCTCCTGCCTTTTTAAGAAAAAACAATTTGGAAAGTTTAGCCTGGCTTTTTTGACCACACCTTTCAAAATCGCCCCAAAAGGGAGTTCCATGGACGGTGTAAATTGATTTGTTCTTGAGAATTATGACCAGCTCATCACTCAGGATAATTTGTTTTTTGGAAAGACGGGCGATAGTAGATTTGCCGCTTCCGGATGGTCCAAAAAAAACGTAGCTTTCGTTTTCTCTTTGAATGCCCGCTCCATGGAGGACAATTCCTGATCTGTCGGTCAGAATGACTGAGTAAAAAATACGAAGGAAGCTGTCGAAACAATAAACATCAGGAATCAAAGTTATTTTTCCTATGCCTGATTTGAGGTCTGCATAGGCTTCAAAGGGATTATCCAAGCGGCGGAGATAGTAAGCTCTTCCCTTTTTTCCCACTTCTACCAAGGGTTTTTCAGAATGGTGTGCAATTTTATCCAGAGATGGATTGATTTTTATATCAAATATGATATTAGGGGGAGATGAAGAAAGAAAGGCTTGATAACGATCTTCCAGGATGTTGAGAAAAGAAGAATCATTTAGACGAAATTTTATCTTGTAATCAGCTATTTCTATCTGCAAAGTGTATTTCAATTTACTTAGCCCCGAATAATTAATGCGGATTATTAAAGTAATTTAAACTTAGATAATAATAAAGTCAAGTAAAATACCTTAATAACTGCATTTTATAATATTATTTTGTCTTATTTAAAAAATTTTAAATAACCTAAGAGCTCGAGTGATTTTGGGAAGAAGGTTCAGCCTGCTTAAAAAAGCAATGATGATTTTTTCCGGTCCGAGCCCGAAATTTATTTTCTTTCCTTTCCTCTCTATTTTGATAATCCTGCCAAGCAAAAAGCTTCCAAGCTTGAAGCCATCAGATACATTCAGGTTATCCCCCTTGAGGTGATAATAATTTTTCTCCCGAGAAATAACCCGATGGGCTTGGATTTTATTCTGATTTTCGTCAAATAGTAAGGCAATGTCCCCGGCTTCTATTTGGCATTTTGATGAAATGGTGACCATATCGCCGTCCTTAAGAAAAGGAAGCATACTGTTTCCTTTAAGCCTAAGTCTTACCATCTTGCTGTTTTTTGAAATAGATTTCAGCAGAGAAAAAATTTTTTGGGGAATTATGTCAAGCTCGGCATTGTGTGAGGGAGAACTGTAAAAATGTTTCAAGGTGAAGAAAGTCCTAACAATTTATCAAAATTTTCCTTATCATTTTTGGTCAAACGAATTTCAAACGGCTGGCTTTTTCCATGGCTTCCCGGGCCGCTTTGGCGACATAGGGATTTGAATCTTGAGTGAGTTTAACCAGCAAAGTTAAGGCTTCAGGCGTTCCCAAAGTTCCCAAGGTCCTGGCTGCGGTCTTTCTAACGTCAGCGTTCAAATCTCCAATGAGAGGTTTTATCCAGGGGAGGGCTGAAGGGTCTTTCCTCTTCTCCAGAATCCGCAGGGTGGCACTCCTGACATACCAAGGAGATTCCTGTAGTTTTGGATATATCTCATCACGATAGGAATTTCGTTTTTCTGTTGATGTTGATTTTCCCTCCATTTCATCAAATTCCCATCCTCTAAGCCACTTCATCACTCATCATACACACAAAAAATACGTCCGGTCAACAAAAAATCTACAGATAGGGGAGAACATCAGAAAATCAGTGGAATAGAGGCATAGAAAGAATAGAGATCCCCCTTGCCCATGAACAAGGGGATTAGAATATCATATATATTCTGATCGTTCCTCAGCCGTAATAGAGAGTTGAGCCTGAGGAGGCGGGGGCCGGGCGGCCTTAAAAGCCAGATTAAGGTGTTTGATGATCTTGTCTATGACTTTGTGATCTTTAATCTGTCCCTCCTTCTGTAATCAGAAAATGAAGATGAGGATGAAAGTTTATCCGGTTTCCGAATGACTGGATCACCGCAATGATGACTGGAGTGAGATGTTTATGCTTTGGATTGCCGCAGTCCAAGTACTTGTCCACCACTTCCTGAACAATAGGACGCAGGTGACCGTAGTGTCTTTCAAATCGGTTTTCATATTCCAGAAGAGATGGCTCAAAATAATGGAAGAGGACACGGTAAAATGCTGTACGTTCCGGGTGACGTGGTCGGTAGACCCTGCTCACGGCAGGGACAGTGATTCAAGAAATGTGCCGGGAAGTAGAGATGACTAAATTCCTC
>CAZPBN010000046.1:0-4997 GCA_964584935.1 uncultured Eubacteriales bacterium
CTAGCCACCCGCATGCCCGAAGTGGGAGGAGAATACATATACCTTAAGAAGATTTACCATCCTTCTCTTGGTTTCCTTACAGGGTGGACCAGCTTTTTCGTCGGCTTCTCCGTTCCAGTCGCTGCCTCAGCGATGGCGTTCTCCGAATACATTTTTGAGGGTCTGAAGACCCAAATTCTGGACCTGACATCCGGTCAACTCATCATTATAAAAAAAGGAACCGCCCTTTTTCTCATCGTCCTTTTCACCGGAGTTCACTATCTGGGACTGAAGTTTGGTTCAAAGGTTCAGAACTTTTTGACAGCCCTTAAAATCATCATTGTCGTAGGCTTAGCTGGAACCGGCATCGTTCTGACAAGCGGCAAAGGGATTTCTTCGCTGGTTTTTTTATCCCCCACGCCGGCTTCTGGTTTGGCATTTGGAACCGCCATGATGCTGGTCATGTTTTCCTACAGTGGATGGAACGCGAGTTCTTATATCTCTGGAGAGCTAAAAAATCCAAGAAAAACCCTTCCCTTATCTCTGTTATTGGGCACCTTCATCGTCATTGTTCTCTATTTAGCCCTCAATCTTTTCATATTTCAGGCTCTCCCCTATGAAAAGGCAAAGGGAACTGTTGCCATTGTGGAAAGGGCTTCCATTGAAGCTTTCGGTCCATGGATGGGAGATTCTTTAGGGATGCTGATAAGTTTGGCTCTTCTCTCTTCACTCAGCGCTTATATGATTATCGGTCCGCGGGTTTACTTCGCTATGGCCAGAGACAGACTTTTTTTCCCTTTTGCAGCCAACCTGCACAGCAAATATAAAGTGCCCGGAAGGTCGATACTCATTCAGGGAGTCATTGCTGTGGTTATGGTTATCATCGGATCTTTTGAGCAGCTTCTTATTTATATCGGATTCGCTTTGAATATTTTCCCTTGGCTGGCTATATTTGGAATTTTTCTTGCACGCAAACGCCGTATCGGGAACAGCCAGGCTTTTAAAGTCTGGGGCTATCCAATCGTCCCAGGATTTTATCTGATTTCAAGCCTGTTTCTGATGGTGATCAATTACCTAAACAGACCTCTGGAATCCACGGCTGCTGTGATCACAGTGCTAGCCGGGATTCCTTTCTACTTTATCTGGATAAAAAAATTCAGTAAAAATAAGTTTTGATAGTTTCTGTTTAGGCAGCGGGATTTGCTACAGAACACCGACAGAAAAAATATAATGGTGAAGACAAAAATGTTTATATTCAATACGTTATTCCCTACTATGCTCAATCAGCATAACACAATAGGAAGCTATAAATGCCGTATTTGTACAGATAAAACAGCTGTATAATATATGTTAGCATTAAAAATAAAATATTTGAAATTTGCAATATTTGCAGTAAATTAATATAATATATGGTAATTTATTGAGGTATGAAATCTCATGAAACATGAAAATGATATTAAGCAAATTGCTAAGCAACTCAGACAAAAAATTGAGAAAAAATATAATATTGTTGAAATGAAGTTGTTTGGTTCATCTGCAAGAGGTGATTTTTCGAGCGTTTCCGATATTGATATTATGGTAAAATTGCCCGTTGTGAATAGAAAAATTGAAGAGGATTTATTCAATATTACTTATAATTTCGAACTTGAATATGATTGTATTATTGATATTATTGTCCTACCAAATGACATAAAAACTACTATTCCACTATATCAGAATATTGAGAGAGAGGGTGTAGCGATTTGAATAGGGATGGAAAAGGAAAAGCATTAGAGATTGGTGTCATTTATGGAAAGAAGTGAAAGTCGGAAATTTGACCACCTGCTTTCTATAGTGTCAAGTCAAGTTAATCCTTAACCAATTTCAATTAATGATTCAAGCTTCATTCACTTACTCCAGCGACTCTTCCCAGGATCGCCCCTCATCCATAGCCAAAAGATTGAACCGCGCCCCCTGATTGTCCGATGGATTGAGCCACAGCATCCGCTCATGCTGCCGCCGTGCTTCTTTAACCTCTCCCATACGCCACAGTGATAATGCGTATCCGTGAAGACACCGCAGAAAGGGCCGGTTGTCGAGCCGCCCCCAGGGAAGCACGATGTTTTCATCCTGCGGCAGAGACAGCTCCCCGATCCTCACTCCGACCTCGAAATGTTTGATCGCCGTCATCATAAAAAAGGATTCAGACCCTCCAGCATTATGAAAATCCCAATTTCCCAAATGGGCATGAACATCCAGACAGCGGAGATCCTCCACCAAAATCTTCTCCATCCAGCTGAAAGCCTCGTCGAACCGCCCGCTCTGGTATAGATCATTGGCAAGTGTGATCGGATCATCGAAGGGATCCTCGGAATCCTCGAAGGGCAGAATTTGCTGCATCTCGTAGGAGGTTCTGCGGCCGAACTCTTTGATCTCCTCAAAATATTTATCAGTCGGATCAGGCTCCTCTCCCCAATACTCCTCCTCCGGGTTCCAAGGAAAGGGATCGTTGAGACGCAGCGGCTCCAGGTTCAATGCCGGGATGTCGATGCGAGACGATTCCACCCTGCCCGACATGTAATTTGTGTTCTTGAACCGCCACAGCTTCTCCGGCCGGACCGTCAGGATCTCCCCCTCAACCCACAATCGGACTTTCCTCAGCGTTATGGGAATGTGGGCGTTCAGTGTCCGGCAGCGGGTGGCTGTTTTTTTTACTGCCAGTGCGACAAGCTCGATCGGCTCACCCAGCGCAATCCCCAACTCTTTCGGCAAGTCGGTCATCGGATTTCCTCGTTTTGAGAACCAACAGAAAGAAGTTCCGGATGATGATTTTTAAGCCACTTGAAGGCTTTTATTTTAAATTCCTCAATGATTTTCAGCAATTCATGGAATTCCTTTTCGGATACAACTCCTGCCATATCGTATTCGCTGATGTTTCTTTTTTTCCGGCAGTTTTCAAAAAAATCACGGTAGACATCAAATTCGTCACCAAGAATCAAGGGGAGAGCCTGAATAACTCGATAATGCTTACTCTCTCCCCCCACCGGTTCTGTATCCTGTAGAATACAAGATGGCTTTCGACAGCTAAAGGGCTGCATTATAGGCAATGAAGATATTAAAGCTTGAATGTCTGTAACAGCCATTTTATATTCGATTAGTAAATAACTATATACTAATTGTATATATTCTTTAATAATCGTCAATACCACACAACTGCTCATCATTCAACACATAAAGACGAAAATCAGCAGGAATTTTTCTCTCTAAAAAATACTCGCATCTCCATTATATTATCATTTTTTACTAAAATATTCTTCTTCTTTCCCTTTCATTGCATCTTTCTCTTGACAGGAGACTTTTATTTTCTTTAATATCGTTAATGCAGAAGTTGAGAGAAGAGGGAATGAGCAAAAATGAGTCAAAATCTCAGAAGAACAAAAAAAGAAATTTCCATCCCTTGGTGGGAATTTTATCTTTTGGAAGCGAAAAAATAGAGCCCCCGATTTTCCAATAAATTTTACGGAGGTTCATTCATGTTACGTCCATACAAAAACAACAAATTTTATCTTTTATTATTATCACTCGTCTTATTATTTCCCCTTTACGCAAATTCTGCTGCAGAACTTTGGAAACAACAACCAACAGAAAATATCCCTGGAGAAGAAATTCACCCGGCTCTAAAGGATGTCAAATCAGTTGAAATCATGGTAACTCAATCCTATTCCGGGACGGAAGATACTATAAATCTTCCTTTTAGAAAACACACCGCTGATATGATCAAATACGCAGGACTGAATTTAGTCAAAGATGAGGCAGATTTGCTTATCATTATAAAAGCAAAAGGTAAAGTCGGCTTTGCTCCTGAACCATTAATCGGTCATGATGCAACTCTATCAGGAAATATTACATTTAAAAAAGAAGACGAAAGTTTTATAAAGACATCCACATTCAAGGGAAGCGGTAGCGGTGTTGATGGAATAAATAGTCTTTTTTATGATTTATTTTCCCTCTTTCTCACCCAATTTCTTAAGATGGAAGCTGAAGCTTTCGGTATTAATTCTGTTATAAATGTTCTTAACAATAATAATTATTACATCCGAAAAGATGCAGCATCGGCTTTAATTGAAATAGGAGCTCCCGCAGTGGAACCTCTCATCGCAGCTTTAAAGCATAAGTGGTGGCCCGTTAGAACCAACGCCGCTAAAATATTAGGCGAAATAAAGGACTCTCGGGCGGTTGAGCCTCTTATCGATGTATTGATGAATAAAACCTGGTTTTCCAAAGAGGAAGCTTCCGCAGCTTTGAGAAAAATAACCGGAGAAGAATCAGGAAAAAATTATCTAAGATGGTCTGTATGGTGGAATCATACCCAGAAATCCAAAAAGCAAGAGAACTTATATTCATCTCTTTTGATAAAAGTATTAAAAGCTGACAAAACCGTTGATTTTAAAGATTTAAGATTGGCCTATACTAAGACAGATGAATATGACCCATATCAATACAATTTTGATATGAGTGTTTATGAAGAGATGTTTGATGCCTTCACCGATGAAAGATACGAAAAAGCCTTAACAAAAGCGGAAATCATACTTGAGAATAACTTCCTGGACATTGACAGTCATATAATATGTGCGGAATCTTATCAAAAAATAGGGAATACCAAGCAATTTGAGTATCACGATTTTATGGCAAGAGGGCTTATTTCATCGATTTTAGACTCTGGAGATGGAGAAAGTCCAGAAACAGCCTATGAAGTTATAAGCATAAGAGAAGAAAAAGTTATTTTGAAAGTCCTCGGATACCAGCTTTTGAGAACCGCCTTGATTACTCAAGAGGGCCATCGTTATGACGCAGCAGATGTTATAGACACAAAAACAAACAATAAACTCAAAATATATTTCAATGTTGATTTGCCATTGAAAAAGGCTGTGCCAAAAAAAATAATGATTTTAGACCAGGCTCAAGTTACATATATTCAAGACTGAATCTCCTTCAAGGCTAAATAATGCCCTAGCCTATAAAGAGGAACAGCTTTTTTT
>CAZPBN010000047.1:0-4695 GCA_964584935.1 uncultured Eubacteriales bacterium
GTGACACTCAAAAAAGGAGAGTACAAGTATTCCTTAGAGCTTGCCAATCCCAAAGCTCCTGTCATGCTTTCAGGCTGGTCAACCAAAAGGACCAAAGGAGTCAACAGTTATTTGGAGGTCAACGGAGAAGAAACAGAGCTTTCCTTTAAATATTTTTTGCATGAAGCCAATGATATCTATAAAAAGAATTATAAAGTGCATAGACTTGAGCCAGCCGTGGCTGTGGTGGAAAATTTAACATGTCCTGAAGGACCTTATTTGATCTCTGACTTGGATGAATACCCTCCGAAGATAAAAATCAGTGATCTGGAATATGAAAGTTCAGTAGGGGAGATCAAAATCCATCTCCCTGAAGGGTCTTCAGGATATGTGATCCTTCCTCGTCCCAACCACCAATATAGAGCCTATGTGGATGGAGAGGAAAGAGCTGTTAAGAGGTTTTTGGATGTCATGCCCGCGGTTTATGTGGAGAACAACTCTCAGGTTTGTATCAAGGAAAAGCTCTTTCATCCTTTATTCGGCTTTTTGATTTCATTTTTTTCATTGTTGTTTTTTATCCTGTTATGGTTTTATTTGAGAAAAAAGAAAAGTTTAGGTAAAATAAACTCTCAATTCTGAGTAAATTTGGGATAATTTAAATGGGAAAGAGTACCGTTTTCTTCATGAAATCATTTATTTTTGTGTTCTTTCTCTGTTTTGTTTTGGTTAATCCAAACGCTGCCCAGGAAAACACCCTGTCTATTCAGGGGAAAGAAGCCCAGCCTTTTTTTGACCAGAGCGGAAATCTCTTTATTGTTTATGTTTCTTCTTCTGGAGATATCAGGTTATTGAACAAAGGAAAAGAGGAAATCAAAATCACTGATATCAAAGAAATCCATGGGGGAAAAAACGTTTATTCTCTCAGCACCCAAAAAGATAGGTTGGGAAACCGATGGCTCCTGTGGGAAGAAAGAGAAAAGGAACAGAGTGATATTTATGTGGCTCGACTAGAAAACAATACTCTCTTTAATCAAATCTGCTTGACTGCTGATGAAGATGGGTTTAATTTTTTACCTGTGATGAGTTTTTCCCACTCAAATGATTTATGGATCGCCTGGGTCAATTATTTAGGAGGAGAAAACAGGATTATAGTGGAAAATGTTTCTGAGGATCAAAAATTGGAGATTAATTCTTATTCGGGTCTGGACCCTCAGTTGTTGATCGATGGTCTGGGAAGGATCTGGCTTTTCTGGGTAGGACAGTGGAGGCATCAGGATGAGATCCTTTATACCACTTATGAAGAAGGAATTTGGAAAACTCCGTCTTCCTTGAACCAGTCACCAGATGTCCCTCACATATCTCCCTCTGCTGTACTGGACAATTTTAATTTCATTCATGTGGTGTGGAGTGCTTATGATGGAGCAGATTATGAATTGTACTATTCTTACTGGAATGGATATCAGTGGTCCGCTGAAGAGAAGGTCACTGATAACAGAGGCGCAGCCGATGGATTTCCCGCTGTGACTTTGTTTTTTGGAGAAGTGCCTGCGGTTATATGGATTAGACAAGGTCAAGACAATCCAAAGGTTTGTTTGACTTATAAAAGAGGGAATGAATGGAGTCAGGAGACCATAGTTTCTGTAAGCCGTAATATCATTGGCTCCCCAAAGGTTGTCACCTCACAAGAGAAAACTTGTGTGTTGTGGCAGGCTGAGAATCAAATCAATGCGGTTTTATTGAATAATTATAGGATACAGGGGCTTTTTTATTCTCAAAAAGAGAGAAAAGAGCCAGTTGTTCATTCAATGGAACTGGATAACAATAAACATATTGGTTTTGGGGACAGCATCACTTATGGGATTATAAACCTTCAGGCTGCGCCGGACAAGGGCTATGTTCCGCGTTTGGAAAGTCTTCTTCAGAACAATGTCAATCCCAATGCTGTGGTCTTAAACCGGGGAAAAGGAGGAGAATACACGTCCGGAGGTTTGAGCCGAATCAATTCTGTGATTACGAGTGATCAGGCCAAAACCATATACATTATGGAAGGGACCAATGATATCAAAGACGAAAGCATCTCTATTAATACAGCAGCCTATAATTTAGAGCAAATGGCCAATATTTGTGTTAATTATAATATGAAAACCTTTCTCTCGACTATCATTCCAAGAATAGGTATGGCAGGAGGAATCATCGAAGACCGCATCAGGGCGCTCAATGGAAAGATCACAGCCATTTCTTCAAGCCCTAGCATTCATTTTGTTGATAATTTCAGTGCTTTTTATAACTATCCGGGTGGATGGCAAACTTTATATTCTGACACCACACATCCCAATGAAACCGGCTATCAACTTATGGCACAGACCTGGTACAATGCCTATGTTCAAACTCTCCCCCCTTCTATCGATACCAATAAGGATTCCCTCTATTTCAATGCAGAGATCACCGACCCAGAAGTTCCTCCAAAAGAATTTAAAATAAGAAATTCCGGAGGAGGAGAATTGGTTTATGACATCAGCACCAATAAAGATTGGATAAGCGTTTCTCCTTCTTCAGGTAAGTCCACAGGTGAATGGGATCCCATTGAAGTCACGGTGGATATTACAGATTTGTCCTATGGACTTCATGAGGGAGAAGTGACCATTTCTTCGGACAATGCCACAAACAGTCCCCAAACAATAGGTGTGGAGCTGTTCATCGAACTCCCTCCTCTCTATCCCCCTGCGAATTTTCAAGGTAAAAAGGAAGAAAACCGGTCTTTATCTCTGGTCGAATACATTAATGTCTTGACATGGGAAGCCAATGACCAAAATGAAGATATCCTGGATAAATACAGAATCTATCTCATTGAAGATGAGGAAACTACTCTGCTCGTCGAAGTCAGCTCCAGTACTTTTAAATACTGGCACCGCGATGTGGACAAGGATAAGACTTATAAATACGGTATAACTGCTCTGGATATTTACGGAAGAGAAAGCGGGCTTGTTTACACAGAGGTTCAGTAACAAGAGATAAACATTCTATCAAAA
Source organism: uncultured Eubacteriales bacterium (assembly GCA_964584935.1). Taxonomy (GTDB): domain Bacteria; phylum Acidobacteriota; class Aminicenantia; order Aminicenantales; family Aminicenantaceae; genus CAZPBN01. Next base: position 3,009 of record CAZPBN010000047.1, read on the forward strand.
GCTAACCATGATTATCCACAAGTTGAATTTGCTGTGCGATAACTTAATTTTATTTATGTATTGCTAACACTAAACATTTAAGAAAACACTCAAAATATGGTAAAGTTGTTGGGAACTACATAACAATGTAACAATGATTGAGGAAAAATTTAATGAAACCATTGGTCATAGCTGAAACATTTGCTATTGCGGCTCTCATCTCATTTATTCTCACTTTGACTTTAACCAAAATCCTATTCAGAAATCAATTATTCACCAAATTCAACAGCCGCATCTTTAACCAGAAAGAAGCCCCCAGGTTAGGCGGGATTGCCATATTTTTTTCTCTGTTTATTTCTTTCTTGTTTGTTCGGATTTTTGTGGTCCCTCATGTTCCCATAAACTTCCAGGGTACTGTAGATATCCCGTTGTTGATCATTGCGCTGCTGATTATTCTTAGTTTGGGTCTGTACGATGACTTTATAGGAACGGATGCCTGGAAGAAATTTCTGGTTCAGGTTTTAGCTGCATCCATGGTCTATTTTGCAGGGTTGAAAGTAGGAGAGCTCAGTATTCCGTTTATAGGATCAAAAGGAATCAGTGTGTTCTTGTCCTTTTTTCTAACTGTCCTGTGGATCTGTTTCATCACCAATGCCATCAATATTGTGGATGGAATTGACGGGCTGGCTGCAGGAATTTCCTTTTTTGCGGCTGTTTCTATGGGTGTGCTGGCTTTTTTGTCCTCTCAATTTTTGCTCGTTCTCATCATTGCTGTGCTGGGTGGAGTGATCATTGGATTTTATCCTTTTAATTTTCCCAAAGCCAAACTGTATTTAGGGGATTCGGGAAGCCTCGTGATCGGTTTTATCCTGGCCTGTCTGTCCATGGCTGCCATTCAGAGAAAAGCTTCTTTAGCCATTGTGCTGCTGATCCCCATCATTATTCTATTTCTACCCATTTTGGAAACCGTGATCACCATCGTAAGGAGAGTCTATAAAAAACAGAACATCTTTACCAAAGATATGGGTCATTTTCACTACCGGTTTTTGCAGAAAAAGATTTCAGAGACCAAAACCACTTTGATCCTCACCTCCATTTCTTTTTTATTTTCCATTTGCGGGGTGCTGTTTGAATATGTGAACACAGAGATCAGAATACTGCTTCTGGTCTTTATTTTTGTGGTTTGTTTTGTTCTGTTGAAATTTTTAGGCTATATAAAATTAAAACCAAATTCCAAAAAATCAGCACAGAATTGACATTGATAAGCCAGAATAATAAACTGATTGTTTATTAATAACATTATAGAGGAAAAAAATGAAAGGACTCATACTAAGCGGAGGAAAAGGAACCCGGCTTCGCCCACTCACCTTCACCCAGGCCAAGCAGCTGGTTCCGGTCGCCAACAAACCTGTTTTGTTCTACGGCATTGAAGCCCTCAAAGAAGCGGGGATCAAAGATATCGGCATCATTGTGGGCGAGACCAAAGAGGATATTCAGGAGGCTGTGGGGAACGGAGACCGGTGGGGTGTCAGCATCACTTATATTGAACAGGATGAACCTCTGGGATTAGCCCATGCTGTGATGGTGGCTGAAGACTTTTTGGGAAAAGATTCTTTTGTCATGTATCTGGGAGACAATATCTTGAAAAACGGCATCAAATCTCTGGTTGAGGATTTCAAAAAGAAAAAGCCCAACAGCCAGATCCTGC
>CAZPBN010000048.1:0-3892 GCA_964584935.1 uncultured Eubacteriales bacterium
AATACACCCAGCTTGGCTGATTTATTTCTTTTTAATTCAACAACATAGAATTTTTTATCTCCCTGGAGTACTTTGCTTAGAATGGATTTTCTAGCCAGGTTCTTTGGAATAATGAATACCTGAGTTGCAAAAAAAATGGGAGCTTCACTTAGAATTGCTTTACAGGCCTGAATTCACCGTGCTAATCGCTTCATTGACAGCTTCCTGGACCGTTCCTGAAAAAAAGACAAAATCAATATCCCCACTCTCAATAGCCTCTCTCATTTTTTCTCCAATTTTCTCTGCAACAAAAACAGTAACTTTATGACTTTTCAGGAATTTCGTGCTTTTTATCCCAGCTTGGCTCCCTTTTTGATATGGATTTTTAACCGTTTCTTCAAGTGTTCCTTCTTCATCAAAAAAAAGAAACCAGGAGCATCGTCCGCCCAATTTGCTGACTTGAGAGTCCATCGATTTTCCTTCTGAGGCTACGGCAATCTTTACCGGCTTTTCTGCGCTCGCATTAGGGACAAAGAATCCACCCAGAATGATGAGACTTAATAAGACAATTCCTGCTCTTTTTGCTTTCACTGGCAAACCTCCATTTTTTCTAGGATGGTTCATTTATATCATTCTGTTCTTCTATTGTCCAGTTGTCTTAAGCATTCTTATTTCCGCGATAATATAAACACCAGCCTTGTAAGTTGAGCAGGAAGTCATCCGGAGGAGAGAGGGCATGATTAATATAATATTTTGGGTATTATAGGGACTCTTTCCCAAAAGTATTTTTTAAATGCATATTCCGGACAAAGTACCCACCCATTCTGGGATAAAAGTCCCACCTGATTCTGGTGCAAAGTCCCACCTCCTCATCGGAGCGAAGCGACGAGACGATATTCTAACATAAAGTGGGTACTTTGGTGATCTTTTTTCGCATAGATCCTCCTTTCATTTGGATTTTATGTGCATTATGGACAAGACGATCGAGTATGGCATCAGCTATTGTTTGGTCATTTATGAGTTCATGCCATTTAGCTATCGGCAGTTGAGCTGCGATTATTGTGGAACGCAGCCCATATCTTTCTTCCACCAGTTCCAAAAGATCTTTTCTCTGGGATTCTTTTAGGACGGAAAGCCCCCAGTCGTCTAATATGAACACATCTGTTTTGGCTATTTTATTTAATATTTTCTCATAACGGCCATCTCCTTTGGATAAGGCAAGTTCTTCTAAGATGCGAGGCAGGCGGCTGTAGAGCGCCGTATAGCCTTCTCTGCAGGCTTTGTGGGCCAATGCACAGGCCAGATAGGTTTTACCAACTCCTGTTGCCCCTGTGATAATGACATTTTGGTGGTTTCTTATCCATTCACATTGGGCCAAAGAGAGGATTACCGACTTATCCAGTCCTCTGGAGTTTCGAAAGTCTATATCCTCTATACTCGCATTCTCCCTGAGGTTGGCCTGCTTGAACCTTCTTTTAAGACGCCGGTTTTCTCTCTCTATAATTTCACGATCTATCATAAGTCCCAGTCTCTGTTCAAAAGAGAGTCCTTTGACCTCCGGCAGAGAGAGTTGTTCCTCAAAAGCCTTAAGCATTCCTGTAAATTTAAGTTTTTCTAATTTTTCTCGCGTTTGATTGGTTAGCATGGCGATCTCTCCTATCCATGATAGTAATCAGATCCCCGGACGTTTTCATGGCTCTGAGGAATACTCTTGTCTGAATCCTTTTCTATGGGTTTTTTGTCCAGTTCCTTTTTCAATATGGATTTAACACTTTGGTAGGAGTAAGCCCCGAAGGCCACTGCTCGTGTTGATGCGGCTTCCACTCTTGCTCTGCCATAAGTTTTTTCCAATCGGATGATTCCCAGACTGCTTCTGTAGCCAAGTACGGGATGCTCTTTTCTCTTTATTATCTGCTCCACCACAAGGCCTGTATTTTTTCCCAGACTTTTGGCTCAGGAGATTATCTTTGAGGGTGTCCATTGTTTGTATTCCCTGTGCGCTTTGGGTAAATGATCGAGTACCGTTGTATGACGTCCTTTTAAAAAGCTACGAACATGAGAGTAAATCCTGTATCCGTCTTTATAGATAGCTATTGTTTTCGAGGTTATTCTGATATCTGTTTTTTCCCCTCTGTATTTATAGGGGACAGAGTAATAGTGGCTGTCAACTTCGACATGATAATCAATATTAACCGTTGCTTTCCTCCATTCGGCAAACTCATAGGGTGTTTGAGGAAGAGGCCGCAGGAGCGGCTTATCCAGGGTTTCAAAATGAGATTTCCGCGTACCCTCAAGCTTTTGAAAAGGCTTGGTATTGAGTTTTACTAACAGCTCTTTGAGGTTCTCGTTAAGCTCAGCCAGGCTGAAGAATGTATAATTCCTCAACGCTGCCAAGATCCAGCGTTCAACTAGCAGAACAGCATTTTCCACCTTTGCCTTATCTTTAGGTTTTCCGACTCGAGTCGGCATAATAGCAACCCCGTAATGCAAGGCAAAATCATGGTACGTTGGATTCAGGTCAGGCTCATACCGGCAAGCTTTGTTGATCCCTGTTTTCGTATTATCGGGGATCACTAATTCCGTAATACCGCCAAAGTATTCGAAGGCATTGACGTGGCATTGAATCCAGTCGGGAAGAGATTGTGTCCAGGTCCCTTCCGTATAGGTATAGTTGCTTGCTCCCATTATTGCAGTAAATATCTGGGCATGTTTGACTTGCCCTGTTGCCGGATTTTGAATGGGAACTGTCTGGCCGGCAAAATCAACAAAAAGCTTCTCTCCAGCTTTATGATCCTGACGCATACTTATATCCAGTTTCTTGCGCCACCGACTGTAATGAAAACAAAACTGGCTGTACCTGTTCCATCTGGATAAATGTCTATGTATTCCTCCCACAGTCGCATAAGTGTCATGCCTTTCTTCTTCATATCGGCGTATACCCTCTGCCAATCAGGCTGAGGTTTGATCCTCTGTTCATCTTCCGGCTTTACCGGAAAAAGAGCGGTGTATAACTGCTTAGAATACATTTTCTCGACCTCAGCATAACTCAAACCAGCCAACCCAGCCCTTTCAATGTGCTTCCGGACTGTTTTACGGGAAACGGATACAAGCTTTTCAATCTGCTTGTTGTTGAATCCGGCTTCATGAAGGCGTATGGTTTCTTTAATTTTTCTCACGCTTTTTCTCCTCTGTGCCATATTTCCTCCTTGAATGATTTTTCAAGAAGAATGGCACATTCCTACACTTTTTTCACCATGTCGCTTATATTCCGTTTCATGCTACCCACTCATTCCGCATTGAACCCAAAAAATGGGTACCTTCCGTCGGAATGGATGGTACCTTTCAAACGGAATCAGGTGGGACTTTTAGACGGAATAGGTGGGTACTTTCGTCCGGAATGGGGTGGGACTTTGCTCCGGAATACGCATTTAAATCACTATGAAGCCTGATACAGAGATCAGACCCTACGCAGAATGTAGTCCAATACGGGTAGAGTAGAAAGCTGGCGTAGTGACTTAGGACAGGCATATCTGTATCTGCCCCTTTCGTTTGACAGTGCCTCACTAGCCTATCCATTCTATCTCCAGCTTCCCCTCATCAAACCGTACGTTCAGTTTTCCCGAATACGGCTTTCCAATCATTTTCTTCCATAGGCTTTCACAGCTTGTTTCCAGGCAGCGTTTGTAGGTATCTTGTATAGACCTAATTCATTATAGAGATAACTGTATGAGAAGCACTGATAGCCTTTATTGTTTATTTTGTGTTTCTTCCTCAGGTATATCCTTACTCTCATGTTTATGTATTCTTTCAGTTTGCATAACTCTCTGCTGCACTTTCCATAGTAAAAGTAATTCGTCCATGGCCTTCCCCCGTTTTAGTGGACATACCGAAAAGGTTGACATAAACTCAAACT
>CAZPBN010000049.1:0-3881 GCA_964584935.1 uncultured Eubacteriales bacterium
TCAGTAAAAATAAGTCAAAACTACAGTAGACCAAAAAAGCAAATTCTTATGTTTACGCCGCTGATTTCGAATGTTGGCCGGAATGAATTATTTGTACCTTTGGTATATCGTATGTGATAGGATAGAAAAGTGATTACCGTAAAATTACCTGAAAATCTTGAAGAAATGGTAGGGGCCGCTGTATCCCACTATTGGGACACGAGACTTTCACAGCAGCAAAAACAACAAAAGAGCGGAAAAGTTGACTATGGTCTTCGAGGTGCGGTTACCGGTGGTGCACAGATGGACGGATTTATAGAGCTCTTCACACGTCTTATCACCTCAACAGGATTACATGCCAGTTTTGTGCAAAGAAGAAAATCGCTTGAATTGCCGGGGTATTTTCGTCCGACGAAGGAGTGGGATCTTCTTGTGATTAAAGATAGAAAGCTTGTTGTTGCCATTGAAGCCAAATCACAGGTGGGTCCGTCATTCGGAAACAATTTCAACAATAGGACGGAAGAGGCAATGGGAAGTGCTCTTGATTTGTGGACGGCTTACAGAGAAGGCGCATTTCATACAAGTCCACAACCTTTTCTAGGATACTTTTTCATGCTTGAAGATTGTCAGTCTTCCCAACGACCTGTTCGCGTAAAAGAACCTTATTTCCGAGTATTCCCGGAATTTAAGGGTGCTTCATATATGAAACGATATGAGATTTTCTGTAGAAAACTTGTTTTAGAGAGGCACTATACTGCTTCGGCTTTCATAACCTCAAATCGTACTGATGGTCCAGATGGGATATTTTCTACTCCTTCTGAAGAATTATCCGTCAAAAATTTTGCAAATGCCCTTATAGCGCATGTTGGAGGGTTTATATCCTGATGAACAAGACGACCCACAGATTAATTAATGGGGACGCTCGAGACCTGTCATTCCTGCCGGATGAGTCGATCCATTTTGTCATTACATCGCCGCCCTACTGGAATTTAAAAAGATACAATGAAAATCCTGATCAAATTGGCCATATAGAAGATTACGAGAGTTTTCTGAATGAAATTAGGCTGGTATGGGAACATGTGTTTCGCATACTGGTTCCTGGTGGCAGGTTGGTTTGTGTGGTCGGTGATGTTTGCGTTTCAAGGCGGAAATTTGGCAGGCACCTTGTTTTTCCTCTTCATGCAGATATTTGTGTTCTTTGCAGAAAAATCGGATTTGATAACCTCAATCCGATCATTTGGCATAAAATAGCTAATGCATCATATGAAGTTTCCAATGGCTCCAAGTTTCTTGGTAAACCCTATGAACCGAATGCAATTGTAAAGAATGATATGGAATTTATTCTTATGCAAAGAAAACCGGGGGGCTATAGAAAACCTACTGAAAGGCAACGTAAAGAAAGTATGATCGACAAATCAGATTTTGATCGTTGGTTTCAACAAATTTGGACCATGCCTGGCGCATCACTTAAAAACCACCCGGCTCCATTTCCATTCCAACTTGCTAATAGATTAATAAGGATGTTTTCTTTCGTAGAAGATACCGTCTTAGATCCATTTTGTGGGTCAGGAACCAGTATGGTTGCTGCATTGAAATGTGGCCGCAACAGCATCGGTATTGAAATAGACCCTGATTATTGTCGCATGGCTGCCCGCTTCCTCAAGGCCGAAAGCCAAGATTTGTTTAATAGGGTGGAATTAAAATTCGAAAAACTGATTCAAACGGAGAAGCAGCCCTGTGTCAGGGAAGAGCAGGAACTTTACCAAGTCCGTCCCGCAAAGAAAAAACTCGAAGAACTCGGCCAACCAAACGTTTAACGCGGACTCGCCATAGCTCGCCGGTTAACTTATCGTTGAACTAAACCGCTTCGCGGTAGTTAACCTCTCAATCATATCCATTTTTTTCAACTTCCCCTGCCTTGTGTATTAATCATTCTCCTCATTTTATGATCATCATTTAGAATACCTCTTTGTGGGTTTTCATTACCCAAAATCACATTCAAAACAAGGAGGCATCATGACATTATTACGTCAAAGGATGATTGATGAGATGAAGTTGCGAGGGTTTTCCATTAGAACCATCTCCTGCCTCCAGCGCATCTTAAAGTGATGCATGAGATAGAGGTCTGCCGTACCGCATACCTGGGCGGGCACATTGAGAAGTGTGACTCATGCGGAGCAGAGAGGAATGCCTATAACTCCTGCCGAAACCGCCATTGTCCGAAGTGTCAGGCAATGACAAAGGCAAGGTGGCTTCAAGCTCGTAAGGCTGAGCTGCTCCCAGTGACATACTTCCACAATGTATTTACCCTTCCTCACGAGCTCAATTCCATCGCTCTTTGCAACAAAAAGGTGATCTTTCATATCCTATTCAAAGCTGTTTCTGAGACCCTTCTGCAATTTGGTGGAAATCCCGAAAATGGTCTTGGCGGAAAATTAGGCTTAATTGCCATCCTTCATACATGGGATCAAAGGCTCAATACCCATATTCATCTGCATTGCCTGATTCCGGTCGGTGCCCTTTCTTTTGACAGCAGCACCTGGATAGCGGGTCGGGAGGACTTCCTTTTTCCTGTAAAGACCCTCTCAAAGGTCTTCCGGGGCAAGTTTATCTGTTATCTCGAAGAGGCATTCGCAGAGGGTAAATTGATCTTTCCCGGCAATACCGAACCTCTCGCAACTACAAATGGCTTCTCATCCCTTAAAGACCGCTTATGGACAAAAGATTGGGTGGTTTACTCTAAACCTCCCTTTGCAGGCCCTGAACAGGTACTCGACTATCTTGGTCGCTATACCCACCGTGTTGCTGTCTCCAACCATCGCATCGTCAACGCAGAAGAGGACAAGGTCACTTTTAAATATAGAGATCGTAAGGACAACGACACTCTCAAAGAAATGAGGCTGGAAGTAAATGAGTTCATCAGGCGTTTCCTGCTCCATGTGCTTCCAGAGGGATTCATGCGCATCCGGCATTTTGGCTTTTTAGCAAACAGAACGAAAAGAGAAGACCTGAGTAGATGTCGGGAACTTCTCGGGCTTTCTCCTGATTTTCCTAAACCCAGCAAAAAAACAAACCGGGAATTGATGGTTGAGCTCACAGGCATTGATTTGAACAAATGTCCCTACTGCAAAAAGGGAACCATGAAGGGCATTGCTGAAATTCCCAAATTTTCAGTCTTTTTGTTAAACGATTTATCCCATGAACCGGAAATATATGATTCATCATGATCGAAACCGGTTAAAAGTAAATAATCAAGTGCCTCAGAAAAAGCTCCGCCGGGAGCAAGAGGAGAGGTATGCTTTGATAAACTCTATTTTTGTCAACATAGAGCTTATTACATAATGAGGACCGCTAACAGCATTAACCATGGAGCATAAAATGCCGTCCTGCCCACATATCCAACTAAAAAATGTGCTCGCAGATGTCTTCTCTCACCCCTTTTAATAAAAATATCACCCTTTACAATCCCCATAGATTATTTATAAGATCTATTTTGTTAAAGGAGGATTGAAGCGGCTCAGTTCAACAGGTTTTATCCGTAATGCTTTCAGCACAACGGATAAAACTCTATACGCTATCACAATAGACAAGGAGGGTAGAATGATAAATGGAAAGAAACTGCTGCTCGACATGGCGATCACGATTCCAGTGACGTTTGTGGTTTCGGCCATTGTGACATTCCTGTACAGCCTGATAGCCCACGGCTCAGGGTCGGTGAGTTGGGACACTGCATTCCATCTTGCGATCATACTTGGAATTATGTTGCCTCTTACGCGGAGGCGCGGTGATGGACGCAAGGCTCAGTGAAGTGAGATCTGGCTTCGCCAAGGACGGTAGGGTAGCAATATTTATAGCAAGAGTCACTTCCCATATTCCAGATAAAGGACAAGTCACAGTGCGCT
>CAZPBN010000050.1:0-3554 GCA_964584935.1 uncultured Eubacteriales bacterium
TGAGTGTGGTGTTTTTTGCTCTGAATTATCTCACCGGCTTTGCTTTGTTTTTTATTCTTTTGACAAGAATTAAAGAAAAAGAGTTTTTAAAAAAAGTATGTTTGGTTCTTCTCGTCAGCACCTTTCTGTCTATTGGATTTGGGTTTTATCAGCATTACGGCAGTATAGAGCTTGGGAACAATCCTATAAGCTTCACTCAGGGATTCATCAACGGCACTTTTAAGGATGCCCTATCATTCGGGGGCTATTTGGCGGTTGTGATTCCGGTGCTTTTATCCCTGGTCTTTTTCTTTAAAGGGATTTTCAGGATTTTTTCAGCATTGGTGTTTCTTTCAGCTTTGTTTATTCTTCCCAATACAGGCTCCCGGAGCGGACTGGTGGCTTTAGCCATAAGTTTGGTGTTTTTTCTGGGATTTTATATGTTCATTTTAAAGAAAAAGAAATCCCTGCCTGTAAAGAAAGTGGTCATGGTGGGTGCTGCTTTTTTGCTTGTTTTTGCTGTTATTATATCGATTCTGATGCTTTCACAGGGTTCTGTGGTCTATGACAGAATGAATGAACTGTGGGTATCTTATAAAGAGGGAGGATTGGATAAAGCCCTGGCAGAACGGAGCTCCAGCATCTGGAAAGCGGCTTCCTACATGATCAAAGATTATCCTTTTGCAGGAGTGGGCATAGGCGCGTTTATCATCGAGCTTCCCAATTATGCAAAAATTCACAAATTTCCTCTCAGAACCACAGATTCTGCAGAAAACTATTTTATCCAGGCTTTTGCAGAGCTGGGAGTCATTGGTTTGTTTTTCGCGCTGTGGATTTTCTGGCTGATTTTTAAACGCATGAAAAAAGGATTTGGGGAGTCTTTATTTCAGAATAGATGGAAATATATGCAGATCGGTGTTTCCTGCGGGATCATATCGATGTTTCTGATTTTCTTTGTGCATACTTTTATCGGGAGTTATGAGCTCAAATATACTTTTTGGCTTCTGGTGGGAATGCTTTTTGTGCTGAACCGGAGAGAAAAAAGCACTGCAGAAAAGATTCATTGGGGCAAAAAATTTAAAATTACTGGTTTGATGGTGGTTTTGATTTTTACTTGCCTCCAGTTGTGGAATTCCACCCACTCCCTGTCACTGGAACACCGGACTGAAATGCTGGGTTTAGACCAGGGTTTTGGCTTTTATGACACAGAAATAACCAAAACAGGAAATGAATTCCGATGGAGCAAAAAAAACAGTGCCCTGAACATCAAGATAGAAAAGCCTGTGATGGAGATCCCCTTGATGGCATCTCATCCCGATATCAGAGAAAATCCTGTGAGAGTCAAAATCTTCTTGATCAAAGATTTTTTTAGAGAAAAGAGACTTCTGGATGAGATCGTTCTTACCGAAAGTTCCTGGAAAACAGTTGGATATCCTGTTCCGCATGAAGTAGAAAGCCAGGTCATTCTCTTATTTAAAGTCAGTAGAATCTGGAATCCCTGGAAGGCATCTAAAGCGCCGGATACACGAAACTTAGGAATCGCCTTAGGAGAGATTCAATTCAGTTCTGAATAATTTCTGATATACAAAAAAGATAACACGGCTCTCAGAGCAAAGCTTTTTAAGAGTTTTGTGAGAGAGCTTTTTTTTTAGAAAATATCCGGCCAGGTGTCTGTGGCAGGATCAAAAGTCAGCCGCACCGCTTCTCCTCCTTTGACCGGCTTTATAAAGATTTCATAGTCACTTATTCGGCGGTCAGAAGAAGGACTGGCTGCAAAAACAATGTGATTTCCATCCGGGGACCATTTTGCAAAATAACAGTGGGGTCGTCCGGGAATGGAGTTTTCAAACACTTTTTTTTCACTCCCGTCTGCAGTGCCGATGTAGATGTGGTGAATGCCGCCGTAAACCCAGGCCAGATACAGTCCATTGGGGCTAAACTGAGGCATGCAGCCCCGGTCAAAGAAAGAATGGCTGGTTCCGTCCAGCTTGACCCGGTGGACACTCCAGGCTTTTGGATAAGAAGAGCTGAAAAAAAGCCATTCTTCGTCAGGGGAAAGTGTGGGAAACCTGAGTTCTTTATTTTTGAATTCGGGAAGTCTGAGAGGGATGATTTCTTCTGATTTTTGTTTTTCACAATCATAAAGCCTGATGGAGTCTCCTGAGCTGTCTTGGGTCACATAAACAATTTTTGTGTCGTCCCAGCTTATATCAAAGGAAAATCCATTCTCTAAAACCAGCTGAGCGTCAGACCCGTCCGGCCGCATCCGGTAAATATCTTTGTCTCGCTCATAATAGATCCACTTTCCGTCTCTGGACCACACCGGGTGCTGGTTAGTGTGTTGGTCATGGGTGAGCCGTACTTTTTCCGTGCTGTCCGCATTCATCTTGTAGATTTCCCAGGTGCCGTGTCTGGAAGTGGACCACACAATCGCTCCAGGGATCTTTCCTTTAATGGATGCCAGAGCCTTCATTTCCTTAAGGGTGGGTGTGGTCTGAAAAGAGCCCAGAAGAAGGAGGGGTATGAATAAGAGAATAAGAAATTTGAGTTGGTGTTTCACTTTGATGCGTCCTCCTTTTTTATTTTTTTCTGCTTAAAAAAGCTCTGTTGAGCCAGGCAGTCCCCAGATAACAGAAGTTCAGGATTAAAAGGAGTTCCAGAATGTCAGAGGATAATGCGAATTCAGGGTGCTTGATATACACCCACTCTGTCATATCCCGCACCAGCGAAGCCCAGATGAGTCCGGTTATAAGACCGGGAATGAGCACAAACAAAATCGGTGCCGCGTGTTTTCTGGCTAGAGCTGTGAGGGCAAACAGGAGAATGACTGCGGCTGCACTAAACCAAAGAGGTTTTCTCAGAGGGTTGCTGGTTTGGGCCGTGTCAAAAATTTTCAATATCATATAAAGGTTGATACATAAGCCCAGCGCAGCGGCTGCAGCGATGACCCATAGGATGGTGATGAATGACCGGCCATGACCTTTGGTTTGCTTGGGTGAATTTGAGAACAAGGTCCAGGGGATATTTTTTTTGATTTGTTTCCCGTGAGTGATAAAAATAACCGCTCCTAAAAATCCGAAAAGAACTGTTCCCAGGCTGGAAAGTATGGGGGATTGGAATGTCCAGTTGATGCCCTGGAATTTATTTAAAAGAACTTGAATGATCACATTGACGCCTGCTCCTGCTAGAAACCCAAAGACACCAGGAGCCAAATGTTCCTCAAACCGGGAAGAGGTTACAACCTCAAAAGCGAGAAATCCTAAAATGATAAGGGTGCCTATCAAGAACGCTTCCCAGGGAAAGGATTGGGCTGCCTTTGCTTTATAGAAGACCGCAGCCCAGCATAGAACAAAGTCAGCAGGGAAAAAGATAGTTCTGAACTTCATTTTAATTCATTATAACGGTGATGGTTTTGTTTATCAACCTGCCAAATACGCTTGACTTGAAAAAGCGGTTTGGGGTAATCTATCATCTTGATTTAAAAGGCAAAATCTCAGGATAAGGTTAGCAAGAGATGAAAAAATATTTGGCGGTTTTAATCATTCTTTTCACAGCAGGTTCAGCCTTTGCTTCTG
>CAZPBN010000051.1:0-3474 GCA_964584935.1 uncultured Eubacteriales bacterium
ACATTTTGCGCTTATCTAAAGGTACATGGTATTACGCTCAGAACAAAAAAAGATAGAGTTATTGTCAAATGTTGTGGATTGAGCGTATCCTTCAGTCATTTTAATCACATCACTTTATCCATTAAATACTTTCTTTTAAAAAAGCCATTCTCAGTCATTTTAGGTAAGGGAAAATATGTCTATTTTCCATTCAAAACTCAAAAAATATAAGATTTGACTCATTTTAGCTAAAAGCGCTAAAAAGCGAAACTCTCAGAGCCTTTCTAAGCGACGATCTCTATCCAAGCCAAGTCTATGCCTTTGTTATTTTTTTCTATAGAGCCGCTGCTTGCACATTCTCACCGATCTGGCCTGAATCATCTCTCAATTCGCCATCCAGGAAGATTTTATCTTGCAAAACAAGAGGAATCATTTGATATCCCTTCAGTTTCCTCCATCTTTTCTGAGCCTCCTTGGCCAACTTAAACACCATGGTCATGGTAGCGGTACGAGAACCACAGCCTTTGGTCCGCCTTGTCCTCAGACGAACGGTGGCAAAAATAGACTCTATTGGATTGATTGTCCGGATATGAATCCAATGGGAAGAGGGAAAATCATAAAAGGTGAAAAGCGCCTCTTTGTCCTTCTTCAGACATTGCACTGCTTTGGGGAATTTTGCTTCGTAGGCATCAATGAAATGCTTATAGGCCTTAAGCGCTTCCTCCTTACTCTCTGTCTCATACATGTCATGGATGAGAGATTTAGCCTTGGACTGCATGCTTTTTGGAAGTTTATCTAAAATATTGGCCGTTTTGTGTACCCAACACCTTTGTTCTTTGGAGGTGGGAAAAACCTCGCGCACCGCTGCCCAAAATCCCAGATTTCCATCCCCGATACATAATTTGGGGGACTGCTTTAATCCTCGGTGCTTGAGAGAGAGGAGAATTTCCTTCCAGCTAAGCTTGCTCTCCCTATATCCGTCACTCACCGCCAAAAGCTCTTTGTTGCCTTCTTCATCTGCAGCCATGATCACTAAAATACACACTTTATCATCATCCAAACGCACATTGAAATACACGCCATCCACCCAGAAGTACACATATGTTTTCTCACTCAAGTCCCTCTTGGACCATTCTTTATACTCTTCCTCCCATCCGGCCTTCAGACGGACGATATTGGAAGCAGAAAGCCCTTTGGGCTCTTTCCCCGAGTATCGCCGCTAATGCCCGGGGAAAATCCCCTGTGGATATCCCTCTCAAATATAAAGCAGGAATCAAATTGGAAATACTCGGTATCCGTCGTAAATATCGGGGCAGAATCTTGGAAGAAAAAGTCTCTGCACCGTTTTTATTCCTCAGTCTCCGGTCATCCACCCGAGGCTGTTTTACCCGAATTCTTCCCAGACCCGTTAGGATCTCCCTCTCAGGCAAACTCCCATTTCTTACTGCCAACCGATGTCCTCTCTCATCTCTTTTGGATTGGTTTTTTACAATGTATTCTTCCACTTCATTCTCTATGGCTTCTTGCAGCATCTTCTTTGCCCCTTCCTTTAAAAGTTGCTCCAAAAGTGACTTTGGTGAAATTTCTTCTGGATTTTTTTCCTCTTTCTCTTTATACTTACTCATGAAAGCGTGTCCTCCTTTTTTTAGTTTGTTTGTTTTTTCAAACTCTAAAGGATACGCTTTCTTTTTATTCTAATCCACAACTTTTTATTATATCTCTATGAGAAAAGGAGTTAAAGTTACCTGTTTTCCGTGTTAACAAAAAATCTTTTCGTTCTCCCGTTTTTGCTTTCAAATCAGATATTGACAATTGGTTCAAAAACAGGGCTAAGGAATAAGATGGATATAAAGTCGTTTGAATCTTTTTCATACTCAATGGAATTGTCTGCTTCATGCCCGCCTCCTTTTCGAAGGGGACATTTTAGCTTTGCAGTGGATGGGGACACAATTGCTTTGCTATCACACACACCGGATTTTTACTTGACAGGATGATTTTATTTCTTATAGAATTTTAAAGAATTATTTTTAAAGGGTTAACGTTAGCAAAAATGATTCGAAGTTTTAGGAGACTAAAAAAGAAAAGATAACAAATCAAAATAAATATTGATGCACATATGGAAATATTAATGTCCAAAGAATAAATTTATTCTATTGGTCAATATTGGTATATTTGAATAAAATATTGGGGAGGAAATTAAAGTGAAAAATTGTAATTTAAAAAAGACTGTTATTCTCTTTTTTATTTTCAATATGAATATTTTTATGATTGCAAATTCCTCGGATGTTACTATAGAAATAATTCATCCAAAAAATAATTCAGAAGTTGGTCATAATGAGTTGGTAAGAGGAAAAGTAACTCAAAATGATATTAACATTTATGTCCTTGTCCATCCGATGTTAACGAATCTCTGGTGGGTGCAACGTCCCCCTGCAGGAATTAATAGTGATGGATCCTGGCAAACCATTGCTTATTTTGGTACAGAGAATCAGGGAATAGGGGAGTACTTCGAACTATCAGCCATAGCGACTGATAGAAATTACAAGGAAGGGCAAACACTAAAAGAAATTCCTGCCAATGCAGTTCGTTCAGATATCATTACAGTTAAACGAACGCATTGATTTTCATGTTTTTTATGGAATTCATAGATAAATTTAAGAAATATTCTGAAATTATAGGTCTTGGATTATTAACAAGTTCCCTTTATAGTTTCCTATCATGGATTTTTCGTCCCCGTTTTCTTGAAGAAAAAGGAGAAATTGTAAAATCTGAAATACAAAAATTGGATATTTCTAGACCAGGTCAATCTGTAGATTTAATATATCATTATAGTATAGGAATTATTATTATCATTTTGGCAATCATCATTATTAATAAATTTTTGTCAGAAAATAGAAAATGGATAGGTAGATTTTTAGTTTTCATACTTTTTATCATCGTTTTTCTTGTATTTAATTTTTTTTCTCCTTTGGGAAAGGTAGATTCATTACAAGAAATAAGCGGGCATATGCCCCAAAATGATTGGTATGCATATCTATTTGTTCGTCCCATTCTTCAAGGTGATATTTGGCTTCAGCGCCCGTTTCCACTACAGCCAGATCAAAACGGAGAATGGAGAGCCGGTGCTTATTTTGGAGGAATATCGGGTGAAAAATTTGAGATATTATTGATTGCTTCTAAAAAACGATTAGATCCAAATTTGTTTCCGTCGGTAGGTAAATATAGATACGGAATGATTCCACAAAAATCCAAAAGATACTACCGTTTGGTAAGATTGAGGTAAATAATTAACAAAGGTATGAAATTTAATTAGCATAGATTCAATATAAAACTCAAAAAGTAATAACTTAAAAAAAATCCATTTTAAATGTAAGAAATTATAGCCTTCGTAAAAGAATGAAAATTTTTTAAATGATAACACTGCTGTCCAGTTAAAAAATAAAAAAGTCTTGTAAGGCACTGAAAATAATAATGATTGCCGGAAAAAAGGATTTT
>CAZPBN010000052.1:0-3358 GCA_964584935.1 uncultured Eubacteriales bacterium
AATTTTAATAAGATTCTCACACACATAATCGATCTGTTCTTCTTTCAAATTATTATAAAAAGGCAGAGCGATTGTTCTTTCAGATACTTTCTCAGTCACAGGAAAATCGCCTTCCTTATACCCGAACATCTTCCGGTAAAAAGGCTGGAGATGAATAGGGGTGAAATAATTGGAACAGCCTATCCCCTTCTCCCTGAGCTTATTAAGAATATCATCCCTGTCCCGGCGTTCAAATCGATCCTTAAGCCGGATAACATACACAAACCAACTGATTTTCTTATTCTCCTCAAAATGAGGACAAATCACATCATCACAATCTTTCAGGCGTTCATTGTAAAGCCTGACGACTTTTTCCCTCTTATTCAAAATCTCATCGATTCTTTCCAATTGGGCGATTCCCAGGGCACAGTTGATATCGCTCAATCGGTAATTAAATCCCAGTCTTTCATGCTGAAGCCAGGCGCCATCCTCCCCCCTCCCCTGATTCCGCATGCTCCGGCAAAGCTTATAAATCTTCTCATCATCCGTAACAATCATCCCGCCTTCGCCGGTGGTCATCTGTTTATTGGGATAAAAAGCATACACCCCGCAGTCCCCGAATGCGCCCACTTTTTTCCATTCGGCTTGTTTCCGCTCCTCAAACTCAGCCCCCGTGGCCTCTGCCGCATCTTCAATGACCCTCAATTTATAATGATCCGCCATTTCCATGATTTGATCTATTTCGCAAGGCCGGCCGAAAATATGAACAGGAAGAACAGCTTTCAGCTTTGATTTATTTCCTTTAAGCTCTTCTAATTTTTCCTCAAGTTTATTTATATCAATATTCAGGGTCTTTTCATCAATATCCACAAAAACAGGTTCCGCCCTTTCAAACAAAATACAGTTGGCGGAAGAAATGAAGCTGAAAGGCGTGGTTAAAACCAAATCCCCATATTTAATATCCAGCGCCCTCACACACAGATGCAGCCCGCTTGTCCCGCTGTTTACAGCCACAGCGTATTTCGTTCCAATATATGTGGCGAATTTATACTCAAATTCTTTCAATTTCGGCCCTAAGCTTAGATTTGGAGTTTTCAAAACCTCAGAGACTTTCTTCAGTTCCTTCTCAGTAATGTCTGGATTTGATAATGGTATTTTCATTTTACTAAATGCGTTTAAGCAATTTATTTTTATAAATCACGGTTATTGTTAGAACATATAAATTCAATATTGAGTAACTCTTTAAGAGAAGTAATGGTTAAATCAGGCTTATGCTCAATTGAAGAAGGTTTGAAATTTGAATATTCTCCATCTGGACGGATAACTCTTATTGTGTACATATCAATCTTTTTAGCTGCAAAAAAATCTTACATGGGATTATCAGCGACATATATGCATTGATCAGGTGGAACACCCAATTTTTCTGAAATTATCTCGAAAGGCTTCCTGCTCGGTTTCAAGTTTTTTTTGCCCCATTCATCTGAAAAAACAAATGCATCAAAAAATTTCTTAATCCCCAGAGCATTTTATTTTTTTTTCTCTGTATTCCTAAATAGCCATCAGTAACAATACCCAACGAAAAATTCTTCTTGAGTCTACCCAACACTTCTTTAACTTCAGGAAAAGGTGTTATTGATGGAAGGTGTTCTCTGTATATTTTGATCATTTTTTTAACTCGGTCATAAGATAATAAATTATGGGATGCAAGCCAACAGTTAAAAGTATCACCCCTAATCCCATTTTCATAATAAGTAATCAACTGTATTTCCCAACATTCTTATCTATTCCAAGTTCAGTTCAGCCCAGGCAGCAACTGCTCGAAATCCACTCTTTACAAAATCTTTTTCTGGATTAAGCTTATCATCCAGGTCAAAAGTGACGACTTTTATTTTTTTTTAATGTCTTCCTCCGATAAAAAGAATGAATCATCAAATCTTGTAAGTGTCAATCCGACTTTATAACTACCCAAAGGAGGAATTTTAGCTTCTATTCCGGCAGGCTTAGCCAGCAACCAACACGGCGAATCAACTCCAGCCGCAATCCCTAAAGGCACACCACCGCCAAAGCGAGCATTAATTTCTGTGAAGTGTGGAACTCCGTCTTTAAGGATGCATTGGATAGTGATAGGGCCAATCGCTTTCAATTTCTTGGCCACTCTAACACAGTTATCAATTATTGATGAATCATATATTGTAATTCCTTTAGCAACCTCTCCCCATCTCACCTCGATGCGCTTGCGAGATACCACAGCTAGAATATTGCCCTCAAAGTCGCATATAACATCATTAGTAATTTCAGGTCCTGCCAAATATTCTTGTATAATGGGATTAGGCACATAATCTAAAAAGAAAGATAATTCCTTTTCATTGCAGACCTTAAAAGTTTTTTTACCCGCACTGCCAAAGCGCGGCTTTATGAATACAGGATAATCCAAATTTGATTTCCTTTCTTCACTATCTAGCCATGTAGAGGGTGTTGGAATATCTAAGCTACGAAAAAATTGATATGTCAGCCATTTATCAGCTGTTATCTTCGCCATTTCTTTAGATATAACCACCACACAAGCACCACTGAATTCCAGAGTATTTCGATTAGCAGCTAAAATGGGGATATCGGGATCAATGAGAGGAAATATAAGATCTGCATGCTCATTTTTAACAATTTTAATCAACTTCTTAATAAAATTTCCTGAATTAGATCGAGGCACAAGATATGATCGATCAGCTACTTTTAAAGCTGGTGCTAACGGATCAATATCTGTTACTATAATAGAACCTTCTAAACCAAGTTTTTTGTAAGCATCTTTAAATGATCGCAATAACTCAACTCTTCTACCTGCGCTTGTGAAAAGAATATCAATTCTATTTTTCATAATTAATCCTAATACACTCCATCGGCCATTAGCCTAAATGATTATTGAATGCTCCTTTTATGATTTTTATAGCCGTCACAAAAAATATTCTTAATATCGAGCCAAAAACTTAAGTTCCCTACATACTTGACATAATATTCAAATTTCTTCTTCAAAATTATAACATCCGTCCTTATAAATCAGTCCATGCCATTATCCTCATCTTCACTTCTTGTCGCCTTGCTTTATCCGAGTAATATCTATCCCTATATTTAACAAACATAGGCCTTATCACGAGAAAGATCATATCGATTTGCAACATTAAATAATTCATCAAGTCCGTCAAAACTTGTTTTGCGTGGCAACTCTCTCCAAAACTTATTAGTCACAGCCCTATTGAATCCTTTAGCTTTCTTCATAAGAACGGTGACCTCAACATCAATTGAGGGGATAATTAAATCAATTTTTTTTATATTACTTGGTTTCAAGGTTCTAACGCAACACCCGCCAATTTTTCAAAGGCCTCAT
>CAZPBN010000053.1:0-2979 GCA_964584935.1 uncultured Eubacteriales bacterium
AAATATTTGGCGGTTTTAATCATTCTTTTCACAGCAGGTTCAGCCTTTGCTTCTGATTATCGGATTGAACTGAAGATGAGCTATTTCAATCCTTCGGAACAAGTATTTAAAGACATCTACGGCGGTGGATCCCTATACGGGATCAAAGCAGAGAAAAGCCGTGTTTATAAAAAGTTTGGGATAATTGTTGAAGCCGGATATTTTGAAAAAAAAGGGAAACTTACTTTCACCAAAGAAGAGACCACGGTTCAAATAACTTTCTTGGGTCCGGGAATTACATACCGGCACACCAAAGGGAGGTTTGATTTGTATGCTGGGGCTGGATTTCGGTACTATTACTTTGAAGAAAGAAATCCCATTGGACATGCCCGGAAGGGGGGAGTGGGTTATTTTTTAAGTGTGGGAACCTATATCCATATAATGAAAAATTTCTATGCTGATGTGGGTATCAATTACTCCGGATGTAAAGTCAAACCCGCCGAGTTGAAAGTGGAAATCGGAGGTCTTGAAGCAGGAATTGGCTTGGCTTATGGGTTCTGATTCTGAAGTTCATTCCAAAAAAAATAAGGTCATGGAAATCATTATTTATTTCTACAAGAAATTTATATCAGAGGATGCTTTTCTCATTGACCGAGTAAGGACTATTTACGCTCGAGAAGGATTATTTGGTCTCATAAGATATATAATGAGGAAGATATACCGGTGGGTTCTTTTTCGTATTGATCCGGATATATTTATGAGGGTTCAATACAGAGATTGGCAGAAGCATGTGGAAAAAAAATACCTGAATGAAGATTATATGAAAAAATTAAATGATTATGTGGGCAGTGATATTCAATTCTCTATAATTTTTCCTGTTTGGAACAAATCGATCGTTCTCTTGAGTAAAGCCCTGAATTCAGTACTGGACCAGCGTTATCAGAACTGGGAGCTTTGTATCTCAGACGGTTCCACTGAGAATACAGAAAAGACAAGAAAATTCCTTCAAGATTTCAAAAAAGAACATCCGGATAAAGTCAAACTCAATTTCCTTGAAAATCCTTCGGGCATCAATTTAATTGAAAATTCAAACAATGCTCTGTTCCTGGCAGAGGGAGAGTTTTGTGTTTTTTTGGACTGTGATGATGAGCTGTCACCCAACTGTCTCCTGGAACTGGCTTTTCCCCTTAAGCAAAATCCTGAGGCTGATTTTCTGTACAGTGATTATGACAACATTGATTTGGAAGGATATCGATTCAATCCCAGTTTCTGCCCGGATTGGTCTCCTCATACCATCCTCTCCCAGATGTACACCACCCATGTCACCTGCTTCCGTACCGCACTGCTGAAAAAAGTGGGAGGACTCAGAAAAGGAACCGAAGGCGCTCAAGATTGGGATTTGGTTTTGAGACTCAGCGAGCAGACCCATAAAATTGTTCATATTCCTAAGGTCCTTTACCATTGGAGAGTCTATAAAAGTTCTACTGCCAAGGTAAACAGCGGGGCAAAGGACTGGGCTTATCAAGCTCAGAAAAAAGTTTTGTCTGATTATATCAAAAGGAATAATCTGAGCGCTGAAGTGGTGGAAGGGGCGTATCAAGGGGCATGGAGAATCAAATATAAAATCAATGGCAATCCTAAAGTTTCCATCATCATTCCTTTTAGGGATAAAGTTGACTATCTGGATAAATGTGTGATGAGTATCCTGGAAAAGACCCTGTACTCCAATTATGAGATTGTGCTCATAAACAACCGCTCCACCCAGAAAGAAACTCACTCTTATCTGGAGAGGGTATCCAAAAAAGAAAACATCAAAATTCTTAATTATGATAGAGAATTTCATTTCGGGAAATTGAACAACTGGGCTGTGAAACAGGTAGATACGGATTATGTGCTGTTTTTGAATAATGATGTGGAAATCATAAATAAAGAATGGATGAATGCTATGCTGGAGTTTGCTCAGCTTCCAGAAGTAGGAGAGGTGGGTGCCAAACTTGTTTATCCGGACGGAAAGATACAGCATGTGGGCATCACAGTGGGATTAGGAGGGGCCGCTGCCCATCCCAACCGAATGCTCGATGATGGATTTGGTTTTCAAGGATGGCTGGCAAACCCCAGGAATGTGATGGCAGTTACGGCTGCCTGTATGATGATCCGGCGGAGTTTGTTTTTAGAGATGGCAGGCTTTGATACAGAGCTTGACCCAGCTTACCAAGATGTGGATTTTGGAATAAGGCTTTATGAAAAAGGATACTGGAATGTTTACACTCCTTATGCCCGGCTTTATCATTATGAATCTGTGACCCGTTTTGCCAGAGATTATAGAGACACTCTGGTTGAAGATGCTGAGAATGCTAAAAAGCTGAGAAAAAAATGGCCTCACTATGTGGGCGTGGATTTTGGAGCCGACCCTTTTTACAGTCCAAACCTATCCTATGACCACGAAGACATGCGCTTTCGAACCTACTGGTATCCGAAAAATTGGGGCAGTAGGGTGGGTTTGATCTGTGAGTTTGAAAAGAAAAAGAGGAGGTCAGAATAAATCCTCCTGTCCTTTTGATTTTAGATTTTTCTTGTTCTGCAGTATGAACTCTTTGAAGATTTTGATGTCATATTTCCCAAGTCCCTTAAAAGCAAACAAAAGCACGCCATAAGTCAATGCTCCGATGAGGATCACCCACACTAATTTGATGAAGGATTGGACATGAAAAAAATAAACCACCCCACCCATCAGACTGGCGGCAGCCAAAGGTTTAACTATGTAGGATACATATTTTTTGACCTTTTCCAGTTTAAAAGAATGGATGAGAATAAATAAATAAGATAGAAAAGCTCCTAAAGACAGACTCAGTGCAGCCAGCTCGATTTGGTTTGTCTTGACAAAAAAGAACCAGGATCCTAGGAACACGCCCAGGTTTATCAAATGAGTGAAAAATATATTTGTCTTTTTCTCAAAAACAAAAAGGATATGAGTGTGATATCGGATCCAGGACAGGAATA
>CAZPBN010000054.1:0-2844 GCA_964584935.1 uncultured Eubacteriales bacterium
CTGTTTTCCAAGAAGAAACGAAAAGACCTCGCGTGCGAAAAACTGGCAGATCAGAGAATCATTAAAGCTTGTAACCTTATGGAACCGGCTTTCTTTATCTGCACCTATCTCTGTAACCAGGAAATGTAGATGAGGATGAAAATTTAGCTTGTTTCCAAAAGACTGGATCACAGCAATGATACCTGGTGCGATATCTTTGCCTGTGGTAGTTTTAAAATATTTCACCAGAGCTTCTTTACCGCAGAGACAGAGCTCTGAGAGAAGTGAGCGATTGTACTTGAAGAATATGCGCAACATCCTGGGGATTGTGAATACAACCTGACGGTGAGAGACATCAAGTAGAAGCTCATTCCTCATCCACTCTGCCCATTGCTCCCTGCGTTTGGCATGACAGGAGGGACAGAATCCCCGAACCTTACAGGAGAACATAACAAGCCTCTCTTCTCCACAATCAGAACACTTTATTCTTGCGAATCCACACTTTGGATTACCGCAGTCAAGGTATTTATCTACTGTATCCTTAACAACAGGACGAAGGAAACCATACTCTCTTTCAAAGCGGTTTTCATACTCAATAACAAATTGCTCAAAGTAATGAAACAACACTCTGTAAAACACAGTGCGTTCCGGATGCCTTTGTCTATAAATCCCTGCCACAACATGGTTTGATTGTTCAAAAAACAGGCCAGAATAACAGGGCTGCTGAAAATGAAGTGTTTCCTCAGGAAAATGGATGATTTCAACTATCACATAAAATAAGATAGAGTAAACAGATGTTTACTTTTGTGGTGAAAATAAGACAACTGCTGTTGACATGAGAAGTATCATCTTAATATGAGTCTTATATTAAGAAAAATCTTATTTTTTGTAGAAATAATTGTCCAGAATTCGAATCATCAAGCAGGATGCCAAAGTGAGACTAATGCCATCATCAGAAAGCCCTCTTATTTCCAGTGTTTCCATAGGAACAATTATAGAAGCCACTGGAAAAACAAATGGTTGGTATATGGTCAATCTCCCCTCAGATAAAAAAGGATTTATTGTGTGCGGATACATTCAGAAGGACTTCGTTGAAGAGATGATACAGAGCCAATCCAAACAAAGGAAAAAATAATCCATTAAAAGAAAATCTTCCAAACTAATTGATGCTTCGACGCCCACTCAAAAAAGTCCCATTGATAAAGGAAGCATCAATATTGCTGGTTCTTTGAGTCTCCAGTCTATGGGAGGGGATTTATATGCATGGAATGGAGAAAGACAAAACATAACCATGTTTAATCCTCACCTTCTTTATTTTATAATTCCCAACTTGGCTGTAGGGGGGAATATTGGTTATTCAAGACAGGCTCAGGGAGACACTTCTATTTCTTCTTTGAATATAGGACCGGCTGCTGCTTATTTCTTTAAATTACCAATAGACAAATTGTATCCTTATGCAGGAGCTGGAGTTCTTTTCACCAATTCCAGAATCAATTACAGTTTGGGCACTGAATCTGCTAATGGAGTTGACTTCTACTTTGGAGGAGGAGTGGCTTATATGCTGGGGAAAAATATAGCAGCCACCCTTGAATTGAATTATCACATTCAATTTTTAAAACCTGAAGGTGAAGAGTCTGAATGGGGGAATATTTTTGTTTTTGCCATTGGCTTTGCCTTGTTTTTATACTGATTGAAAGGATATTGATTTCTGCCCTAAAGATTTGAAAGGGAAAGTTTCTCTCATTTTGTTCCTCACAAATGATATTTTAAGGTGATTTTGTTGTTACTTTTAGGTTTATTCTCTTTTGGAATTTCTCTCTAGTTGTTGAGTTAAAAAAAGTTTATTTTCTAAAGAAATAAAAAACTTGAATCTGAAATGCTTAAGGTGTTCAAAGCTTTACAAACATACAAGGATAGAATGACACAGCGCTCACAAATCCAGGAAAAAATTATAGCGGATGCCGAAGCTTATCATAATATTTCTGTTTTCAACCAAGTTGGCAAAATAAAAACCACCACATGCTGATTTGTATCCCCATCGGGTTATAGGGATAAAAACATCAAAATCCAATCCCAGGCCCTTGAAGACTTCAAAGTCACTGCCCACTGAGATATTGATACCATTGAGGCACTTATAATTAGGCTGTGGATATCCATAGGAATAAACAGCCCACCAGTAAATGCCGTTGTATCCATAGGAAAGCCCTATGCGGGGTCTGAAAAAAAAGTCTGATTGGGTAATGAAATTCAACGGATAAAATCGGGCTCCCACAGCAAAAGCCACCTTTTCCTTTTCCCAGAATTCAAAAAAACCGGCGTAATTATCTTCCGCCAGACCCAAGGCACCAAAAAAGCCCACGTACTCCCAGGGATCGAACTCCACATTAACCCCAAAGCTGGCATAGAGGGGACCCAGTCCAAATCCCACACTTAATCGTTCTGAAAAATCCGTTTTTGACTTCTGAAATTTTTCTTGCCGGGATTGGTAGGGCTTATAAACCGGTCTTTCCTTTTCAGGCTCTTCTTTTTTTGCCTCTTCTACATAAGATTCTTTTGTTTCTTTCAAACTCACATCTTCTCTCTTTTCTTTTTGTTCTTCCGGTTCTTCTTTTCCTTCTTCATAAACACGCACTTGGCTCTTATGAATATACCCGGAAACAACAAATCCCTCTTTACCGGGAGGAAGACTGACCTTATACCATTCTCCTATGATTTCTATGACAGGGAATATGGATCCTCCTGTGACTTCGACAATATTTAAGCTTTCTTCATCCGGTCTTAATTTGAGGTTGGTTTTTAACACAGAAACCCGGACCTTCATCTCTTTCTGTTTGGGTTCCTGGATATCCGCTTTGCTTTCAGCCC
>CAZPBN010000055.1:0-2647 GCA_964584935.1 uncultured Eubacteriales bacterium
CAGAAAAATCGACAAAGAAAATCTTGTGGAGAGAACCATTCAAGACTTGATCAAAGCCAAAGTTCTTTTTCCAGACGATCGGATCCTTTTGACCCATGTGCTGACTCTTCCTTATGCCTATGCCGGTTATGACCATCACAGAAACAAAGCGGTTTCAACCATTAAAGAGTTTTTAGAGAAAAATGATATTTATCTCTGCGGAAGATATGCTCAGTGGGAATATCAGAATATGGAGCAGAACATTCTCGCAGGAAAAAAAATGGCTGAAAAATTGAATTCAGAAATCGAACCATAAAAATATAGGGATTTTTCATTGGAAATGAAACAGAAATATTCGATTTGTTTTTTTGGCACTTATGAGCGCTCCTTTCCCCGGACAAGGACCTTGATACAAGCCTGCCATCTCAAGGGATTTGAGGTCATGGAGTGCCACACTCCTTTTTGGGAAAAAACCAGAGAGAAAGCAGAATTTTTTTCTTTTAAATCAGCCATAAAAAATGGGATTAAGTTGATTATCGTCTATATCTCTTTAGCGGTCCGTTATTTGAGCCTCAAAGAACATGATGCTGTGGTAGTGGGGTACAATGGTTATTTTGATATGCCACTGGCTAGACTTCTGACTAAAATAAGAAAAAAAACATTGATTTTCACTCCTGTGTTTCCTCTTTATGAAACATTAGTGGAAGACAGAAAATATGTGAATCCAGCTTCACTTAAGTCTAAACTGGTGCATAAAATTGATAAAATAAGTGCAGGGTGTGCGGATTGGATCATCATTGAGACCCAAACTTACCTGAATTATTACTGTGAGGAATTTAAAGTACGGAGAGAAAAAATTTTTCAAATCCCTTTAGGCGCGGATGAGAAAAATTTTTATATCCGGCCTTCCAAAAACCAGTCCTTAGAGCCTTCAGTGATAAAAGTGCTTTTTTACGGGAAATTCATTCCGCTTCAGGGGGTTTCCTTTATAGTCCGGGCAGCTAAACTTTTAGAACAGGATAAAGAGATCGAGTTTGAAGTCATTGGGTCAGGGCAGTTATCTGAAAGCATAGAGCAGTTATCCAGAGAATTAAGTGTCGAAAATATTGACTTTATCAAGTGGGTCGATTACAAAGAACTTCCCGAGCACATTCTGGATGCCCATATCTGTCTGGGCATTTTTGGCAGCACTCCTAAAGCTCAAAGAGGGATTCCCATTAAAGTGTATGAAGCCCTGGCTATGAAAAAACCAGTGATCACAGGGAATACTCCGGCAGCCAGAGAAGTTTTTATTCATAAAAAAAATGCGGTGCTGTGTGAGACAGGGAATCCTCAAGCTTTAGCTGAATCCATTGTTTTTCTCAAAGAAAACAAGGAATTGAGAGAGAGAATGGCTGAGCAAGGATTTGAATTGTTTCAGAAACTCTTTTCATCTCAACAGATTGCAAATCGATTTGAAATAGGATTGAATAAATACCTTTAACATGAGAAAAAACAACACACTGATCTCTGTCATCATTCCTGCTTATCAAGCAGAATCCTCTATCATAAAAACCCTTTCTTATCTCCATAACCAGGATTATAAGGGAGAGTTTGAGGTCATTGTGGTCAACAGCTCTCAGGATAACACCCAAAAAATAGTTCAAAGTCAATTTCCGGATGTGAATGTCATCCAGCTCAAAAAAAGAGCCTACACAGGAGAGGCAAAAAATATAGGATTGAAAAAAGCTCGAGGCGATGTCATGGCGTTTATTGATTCAGATTGCGTTCCGGAGAAAAACTGGCTTTCTACGGTCAAGAAGCTGCATTCCCAAGGGCACAAAATCGTGGGAGGCGCTATCGGCAGCTTGAATCCAAAAAACATAATCAGCCGAGCTGAGTATCTGCTGGAACTGGTTCAGCTTTCGCCCGGGAGCCTTTTCCGCCGTGTTTCTCTCATCTCAACCGCCAACTGCTTCATTGACAGAGAGATATTTGAAAAATACGGTCCTTTTCCCGCTATCCGTAAAGGTGTGGACATGCTCTATTCTTATCTTCTGATGAAAAAGGGAGAAAAGATTTTGTTTTCTCCTGACATGAAGATATTTCATGCCTGTTCCACAAGTTTTTCAAGGTATATAAAAAAACAGGTTTACCACGGAGAGTACTCCATTTTAGCTCGAAAAGAAGCCGGAATGCCCGGGTCTTTTCTCTCACGCAGTGTGTTCTTTATTCCTTTTCTTCCTTTGATAAGGGGTTTCTTTATCTTGAAACATATCTTATCATTAGATAGGAAACTGGCTAAAGACCTGGTTCAGAGTTTTCCTGTATTTGCAGCCGGGATACTGGCATGGTCATTGGGGTGTGCCAAAAGTATAATAAAAGAGGATGAAGCAGATGAATCAAAAGAAAAAGACCTCGCCTGAACAAGCCACCAGTGTTCATTTTGAACTTCAGGATGTCCGCACCTCTTCTTACCGCAAGTATAAGAATCTGACCATAGGGGAAAAAGGCTTTTTTTCTCTTCTCAAATACGAGCTCATCATGTCGCTGTGCAGCCCCTTTCCTGGAGCATTCGGACATTTTTTAAGAGGCCGGTTTTTTCATTCATTGTTAAAAAGCACAGGAAAAGGAGTGATTTGGGGAAGGAATGTGAGCTTAAGACATCCCCATAAAGTTGAAATAGGAA
>CAZPBN010000056.1:0-2427 GCA_964584935.1 uncultured Eubacteriales bacterium
GTCTTTCCGTCCCGCAGTCAGGACATCGGATCCGCGCAAATCCACACTTTGGATTACCGCAGTCTAGGCCTGTTGCGAGGAACGCAGTGACAAAGCAATCTCATGCTCTTTATTCGAAACTTTGGGATCACCACAGTCTTTCTGGCTTCGTGATGACCTACGGTCACTTCTTGGATAATAGGACGGAGGTGACCAAAGTGTCTTTCAAACCGGTTCTCAATGTAAATGTAAATCCTAAATCCAGCTTGGCTGATTTATCTTCAAGAAAATAAAGGAATTATGAAATCCCCCTCAGAGGAAGATAATGCTTAGAATCAATTTTTTGCCCAAAAAATAGGTTCTTCGCAATAATGGATACCTGACTTGCAAAAAAAAGGACATCGTATTAAGTTCCTCTAATAGAATTTTTAACAAAAAAGGAGGAACGAACGATGTCCCATTCATTATTGTACCAATGTTTAGGGGTAAATGGCTACCATCATCTCAGGGGTTGGAGCAGCAGAGGCGTGACCTATTGGAAAGTGGTTTGCAATAAGAATCGTTGTGCTGCTTGTGGGTCCCGGAGAGTGATTCAAAAGGGTTATCGCTGGAGGACGTTACGGCTTTTGCCCATAGGAAAGAAGCCTGTCTTTGCAGTGGTGAAGATGAGGCGGTTTTATTGTATTGAGTGTGGCAAGATTCGCTATGAGAATTTAAAAATTGCGGATCCCAAGAAACATTACACCCATGCTTTTGAAGTCTATGTGATGGAGCTGTGTCAATTGATGACGATCCAGAGTGTCGCTAAGTTTTTAGGTCTCCACTGGGCCCCTGTCAAAGAAATCGACAAGAAGCGGTTGCGGCGAGGGAGGCCTCGGGAAAAAGAGCTCAAACAGATAAAACATCTGGGGATTGATGAGGTCAGTGTCAGAAAAGGCCATCGCTATCTGACAACAGTGGTGGATCTCGAAACAGGCCGAATCGTGTATGGTGGAGAAGGCCGGCGGATAGGGAGCCTGGAACCGTTTATCAAGCGATTGAAACGCCTTGGGGTTCGCCCTAAGGCGATTGCTCTGGATATGTGGAAACCTTATGCTAAGGCAATCAGACGGCATTACCGGGGGCTTGCTTTAGTCTATGATGTCTTTCATATCATCGCTGATTATTCCCGTGTTCTCAATGAAATTCGAGTTGATGAGGCCAATAAACTGGAAGGAGATCCCTCATTC
The DNA here is from genome assembly GCA_964584935.1 of uncultured Eubacteriales bacterium. Lineage (GTDB taxonomy): Bacteria > Acidobacteriota > Aminicenantia > Aminicenantales > Aminicenantaceae > CAZPBN01. The sequence continues at coordinate 1,209 of CAZPBN010000056.1, forward strand.
CATCTGATCAAAGGAACACGCTATCTGTTGTTGAAAGGTCAGGAGAAACTGTCGTCTTCTGCACAGGAAAAACTGAAGATGCTGCTGGATATCAACCGGCCGATCTCAACTGCTTATATCCTCAAAGAGGATCTGCGGCAGTTGTGGAAACTAAACGATCGTTGCCAAGCTGAAAGGTATTTATACGATTGGATCCATAAAGCCATCAGCTTCGGTATCCAACTGCTAGTCCGTTTCGCCCGGAAACTTCGACGTCATGCCGATGGTATCCTTAACTATTTTCTCTTCCGTATTTCAACAGCCAAAGTGGAGGGAATTAATAATCGAATAAAGGTGATTAAACGAATGGCTTATGGCTATCGCGATCTCTACTACTTTAAACTGAAAATTTACAATATCCATACCTCTAGGTACTCAATAGTGTGATGAACCAAAAGCCGGAATGTAGGATTAAGGCATTAAAAAGGGGTTAAATATTGGTTATATATAAATATATAAGTGGATTACATGGGGGTGACCCTATTTAAAAAAAGGGGGAATATTTTGTCCGCGCTGTTGTATATTAAGTATGAAATAGATACCGATTCGGTAAAAATTAACTCAATAGGAGGAAATAATGTCGAAGCGATACTTAATCGGGTTTGTGGTTTTAAGTTTTTTTATAGGATTTTTTTGGCTTACGAGCTTTTCGCAAAACCCAGGGTTTGGTGTTCTGACAGGAACGATCACCGATAGTCAAGGAAATGCGCTCAAGGATGTTAAGGTGACTGTCAGGAACATGGCGATCAATAAAGTCTTTTATTCCCACGGCTGACTTTATCAATAAATATGATATCACAAAAAGAGATCAAGAGATCATCTGTCTGGTTCTCAACGGAAAGAGCAATGAGGAGATTGCTGAAATATTGTTTATTTCTCCAAGCACTGTATTTTCTCAAGTCAAGTTATTCCTCAACCATATAAAAAGAGTCTGATCCATTTTGGTTTGTATATTGGCATGGCTTAAAGAATTGTTAAGATGATACTTCTCTTGTCAACAACTGTTGTCTTATTTTCACCATAAAAGTAAACATCTGTTTACTCTATCTTATTTTATGTATAGTTGAAATCATCCATTTCCCTGAGGGAATCCTTCATTTTCATCACCTCTGTGATTCTGGCCTGTTTTTTGAACATAAGAATCATATTGTGGCAGGGATATATCTTCAAAGGCCTGCCT
>CAZPBN010000057.1:0-2268 GCA_964584935.1 uncultured Eubacteriales bacterium
AGGCATGGATGTCAACAAAAAAATCAAATTTGGGGCTCGAGGTAAAGTTACTCCTATAGTTGTTGCAGTTGTAGATGGTAAGGCTAAAATATGTAAGCTCCTTATTAATGAAGGAGCAGATGTCAAATTTAAATGGATGCAAAATAAAACTCTCTTACATTGGTGTGCTGGTGCTGAACATGTAAACAATGATATGAATCATGACAAAGTAGCCCAATTATTGATAGATAACGGATTGGATGTTAATGCAGAGCTAACTGGAAAAGCTAAAGGGATGACCCCTCTATATATTGCAGCAAGGAGTGGCAATTTTGAAGTAGCGAAAGTACTAATTAAGAATGGTGCTAATGTAAATGCAAGACATAAAAGATTAGGTAATACACCATTGGATGTAGCTGTATCCAAAGAACATAAAAAAATAGCTGATTTAATTCGTAAGAATGGAGGAACTTCTGGAAAAAATTAGGGAAAAAACGGGGTCAGCCCTTGAAAATTGACAAAATTTCTAATTACAAATAAATAAAAATATTGCTGAAAATAATCTTGAGCATTTAAATATAGAAAAGTTATATCAAATTTCTAATAATTTAAGTAGATTGTTTTGGGTTAGCATTTTTAATTCCTGCTGTTTTTCGACAAATGGTTTAACATCTTCTATGACTCTATTCCAATTATACTCTGAGAGCATTTTAGCTGTTTCTTTTCTCCAGTTATCCTTTGTGATATTTTTACCTTCCCAGTCCGTTTGTTTTAATGCATTGTTTAAAAGAACTATGTTGGGAGCAGGCCATGTTTTATCAGATAAATACCACATCAGGTCATATACATCACGCCCTTTCACGTATTTACGGCTTAATAATGCGTGAAGCTTGCCGGCAAAAAGAGAACTTTTATCATAATGCTGTAAGTTTAACAGAATATGCTTTTTTATGATACTTGTATCAAAACCAGCTCCCTTAGGGGGATTGGTATCAATTTCTAATCTGATAGAAATAGTTTCTGATTGATGGGGAGAAATATTGATTTCATAAGGAAGACCGGGGAATTTAATAAAAGCTGATTTAACTGCACCAGAAGTTTTTGCTTTTATAGTTACAAAATAATCTTCATCAAGAAAAGTTTTCTTTATTTTTTTTATCAGGTCAACAAAATTATCATCAGCATTTTTGCTTGAAAGAGAAAAATCAAGGTCTTCTGAAAAACGTGGCATTGAATACAAAAACCTCAAAGCTGTTCCACCAACAAAAGCCCATGATTCAAATGCGCCATATTCCTGGAGGGTTTCAAGGACTCTTGCCTGTAAATATTCTCTTACTGTCAATCTGACAAGTCTTGTGTCCACATCACTTTCTGTAATCTGTTTTAGATAGTCTTTCATAATGTAACTCCCTCGCCCTTATCAATGATTTTTTTTATATTTGAAGTTGCTCTTTTTAGTTTTGGACTGTTTGATTTACCTGCAAAATCTCTTAATAGATTTAAACTGATTTTTTCAAAATTTTGAAGTCTCAGACTCTCAATAAAGTCCAAACTATCTCCTCCAGGTGTAAGATAAATTAGGTCCAACAAAGCCTTTTCTGGTTTTGCAACGAAGGCTTTCTGTTTATTAGATATTTCAAACTTCTTATAACCCCAGAATAAACTTTTCTTTATATGTCTATATTCAAACAGGCCAAGAGGAGTTTCTATAACTTGAGTTCTCACAGTGGTAATACTGGAAGTCATAGGTACACTTTCAGGAATGAGACCATGCCATGCTAAAGCTGATTGAAGACTCACATAAGAAGGAGACTTCAAAGTATTAGCAATAACAAATGACTCAGGAGTAATCTTACGGTAAGGTTCAGCTAATGTATAAACTCCCTTGTGAAGTTTAATTAATCTTCCATCTTTTACCCACCTGGAAAGCTGTAATCTTACCTTATTCAAATCCTCACCGGCAGACAGAAATCTGGTAGTAAAACAAGACAAATCAGAAACTTTTTTCAGTAATCTCTCAAACTTCATAGTAATAATTTATCATAAATGATAAATTATTGCAATACAAAAGAGGTTTAAACTTTATATAATTTTATGAAAATAAAATTATTAGTTAAGAGGTTGATAATTTGTTATGTTAGAAAAATTGTAGCGAGGGGAGGATTCGGTCACTTCACGGCTTCGCCTGCAGCGACCCCCGCCGTTTAAAATTGCTGCGCCAGCTCGCAATTTTATTTTGTTTCACAAAACCACTCCCTTCGAATCCATTTGAACAGATAGTAAAGAATA
>CAZPBN010000058.1:0-1974 GCA_964584935.1 uncultured Eubacteriales bacterium
TTTGATCAAGTCTTGAATGGTTCTCTCCACAAGATTTTCTTTGTCGATTTTTCTGGTTTTTGAAAAAGAGACTTCAGCACTGACCGCGCTTTTCCCTTCAGGCACCATGCTGGAAGACTGATTCTGATAATACCCCAGCTTATGAAAAATCAGGTCTTCCTCAGGATAATACACCCGGTGTTTATCAGAGATCTCCGGACGATCAACCCCTATATTGACTATATAGAGAGAAGTCCATCTCAATTTTTCATGCGCTTCTTTCACTTCCGGAGGAACCACATCAATGATCCGGACCAGTTCCGGCAGAGGAAGGGTGGAGACCAATTTTTTATAATGATAGGCATTCCTTTTGTTGACTTCAAACGACTTATTTTTCAAAGAAATCCGGTTGACTTCAGAAGAGGTGCTCACATTTCGAAGATGCGGGACAAAAGAATCGAAAATGGTTTGAATACCACCTTTTTTGGGATAGATAAAGTTGGCATTGATTCCCATGCATTTGGGCGCCATTTTCAAGCTCCCATCTAAAACTTGCTCCAGACTGGGGATCGGGACAAACTCGCCCATCCAATCCACTGTCATCTCTTTGAGAGGAAGAGCCCACTGCTTTTTATTAAAGGAGACCATGAAGTGCTCAGCTATTCCTCTCCCAAAAACCTTATAAATAAAATCCTCAAAATGCTGAAACCGGTCCGGACTTTCTCCATATTTGAGCTTGGCCTCCATCAGTCCCAGAAGGCATTCCTTAACCACATCCATTGAATGACCATACAGGTTGGCTTGAAAGGGATACCGGGTGTAAATTCCTTTGGAGTAAATCCAGGCTTCTCTGGGCATACAGTATAGGTCATTCGGCATTAGTTTATCTATCAGGGCTTTGACTTGTTTACTTCGGGGATAAAAAATATGGCCTCCGTAGTCAAAACTGAATCCCCTGACTCTTTCAGTGCGGCAGCCTCCCCCCACCTCCTGATTCTTTTCCCAGATAGAATAATCCCTGTCCAAATAATAACCTGTGCTCAAGCCAGTGGGTCCTGCGCCCAGTATAGAAATCGGTTCCAATTTAAGAATTTCCTTTCTGATAAATTTTATTGATTTGATCCGCTGTTTTTTTTCCGCTGTTTATGCTGTGGTCCATGTTGAAGTACTCCCACTCGCCGAACCGGCCGCATGGGAAAATGCTGTTTTCTCTCAGAAAGTTATGTACTTTATCTACATTTTTCCGGTGATTTTTGTCATAAATGATATAAGCGTACTTAAGGTCAGCAACATCTGAAACCATGATATTATCATCCGGGTGCAAAATCTTTGCTTTGATCAAATCCTCAACCACCCGCTCTGTGATGTTCTCCCGGCTGAGTTTTTTGTATTTGGAATATGAAATTTCTGTGGAAACAGAGCTGCAGTTGTTTGGAGTGGTGTGAGTGGAGAAATTCATGGGATAGCTGATCCTGTGAAACAAAAATTCAGGCTCATAAAAATAAACATAATGAAAAGGGCTGATGTTTTCCCTCTCAATCCCTAAATTCACACAGTAAACCGAATTGTTTTCCAGTGCCTCAGAAGCTGTTCGGATAGCCTGAGGAACCTCATCCGCATATTTGATCACTTCAGGTAGAGGTAAAGTAGAGACAAGCTGCTCGTAAAAAACTTTTTTATTATCATTAAATTCAACGCACTTTTTATTCAAATAAATCTTTTTCACTTCTTTTTTTAGGTGAACATTTTTTATTTTTGGTTCAAAAGAAAGGGGAAGGGCTTCAATCCCGCCGTGATAGGGATACCAGAATTCCTTGTTAAATCCAAAAAGCTTGGGACTGTCATGAAGAGCACCCTCTAAAAGTTCCTCTAAGGATAACCGAGGGACCCGGTTCCACACCCATTCAAAGTTCATCTCCCTGGGGGATACCGTCCATATTTTCTTGGCATAAGGAATCATCAGATGCTTGGCAATGCCTTCTCCGAAATTCCACT
>CAZPBN010000059.1:0-1545 GCA_964584935.1 uncultured Eubacteriales bacterium
AAGTAAGCAGCCAGAAAAGCGATGAGAAAAATGAGGAAAATCCATCTGTCTTTCATTTATTCGTTACTCCTTTTGATTGAAACGGGGCAGTTTCTTAGGCTTATTTTTTGAGAGGCCTGCAGTTTTCCATAATCTCCGATAAGCCGGTTAAAAACGAATTCAAGATTTTTCTTTTTATCCTCTGCAACTCTGTAAATAATCCATTTCCCATCCCTGATGTCTTCAACAAGCTCTGCGTTTCTCAAAACTCTCAACTGGTGGGAAATCCTGGACTGTTCCATTTCAAGGACAGCCGCGAGTTCGCACACGCATAGTTCTCTCTGTAGGAGAAGCAGCAGTATTCGTAGACGAGTTATATCGGATAAGGCTTTAAATACTATCACTGTGTTCTTCATTTCTAATGAATCAATTAATATATGAACATGTTTTCATAACATATGAAGCAATTCTTGTCAAGTATCTTTATCTTTTGAGGCGAGCCAATCTTACTTCATCTGCTTCTTTACAAATCACTCGCAGTAAAGGGCCACACCTTCATGCCCTGCGCCTCGCATCTGCAGCAACCTCAGCTTGGTAATAATCCAGGCTGGTTGATTAAAAGGATTGACGAATGAGTGGAGAGGTTTTAATATAAGAAGGAATTTGTAAAGTGGTTATTATGAGGAACGCTATAAAATTTTTTAAAGCCCTTTCTGATCCGACCAGGCTTCGTATTCTTATGCTCCTTTTGCAAAGAAAATTATGTGTATGTGAACTAGTTTTTATTTTAAAAATGGAGCAGTCTCGGATTTCCCATCAGCTTCGGGTCCTGCGAGAGGCGGGTTTGGTTGAGGATATACGGGATGGAAAATGGATAAATTACCAGATTCCTAAAAAAACAAAAGAAATTCTCAAAGAAATATTCGACCAAATATCAAAGAAAAATTTTTTTGATTCAGCGGATTTAGAGAAAGACATAGAAAACCTGGAGATTTGTCTCAAAGAAAATATTCGCATGGAAAAATGCAGTTAATCAGGTTATTCAAAGATTAAGAATCTGAGGCAGCGGTTGCTGTAATCTGCAATCCAAGGATCCGGACGCCCTTTTGGGTTTGCATGGACAGGGTGGCCGGTTCAGTAATAAGGCAATGCTTCTCTTTAAAATCCTTTTTTTCCGAGTTCACCTCAATCGTCACTTCTCCGTCCAAAACAATGAAAACGACATATTCTGACATCTTGCAGGGAAGCATTTTGCCCCCGGGAGGCAGTTCAATTATTCGGGTTTTGAATTCTTTTGTTTGGAATAAAACATTCTTTTCCCTTTTTTCGTAAGGAAAAGCTTTTATTTGAGAGAGATCGAATACGTTCATTTCTATTGACTCCTTATTGAGGGGGAGACTTCTTTGGTTTTTTTTGTGACGCCAGTTGCTCTACAAGCAATCCCATGAGAATAACAAAGAAAATAGTTAAAAGAAGCCTCATGCCCATAAATTCGAATCCAAGGAATTGAAGCTCCACCAGTTCCTGGGGAATTTTGATGCATGCCCAGGCAGAAATGAAAACAAC